>NZ_JBJFZS010000015.1:0-98999 GCF_045032595.1 Ornithinimicrobium jinqii | reverse complement strand
GTTCGTCCCCCGGACGGGAGGAGGCCCCAAACCAGAGAAGGGGGGCGGCCCCTCCTCGGGGGTGCCTGCGTGGTGTCAGACGCCGACCTTGAACCGGGCGAAGCCGAGGACGGTCGCCCCGGCCTCCTTGGCCACCTGGGCCACGGTCTTCTTGTTGTCCTTGGCGAAGGCCTGGTCGAGGAGCACGTTCTCCTTGAAGAACCCGTTCACCCGACCCTCGACGATCTTGGGCAGCGCCTGCTCGGGCTTGCCCTCCTCGCGGGCGGTCTCCTCGGCGATGCGACGCTCGCTGGCGACGGTGTCCGCGTCGATCTCGGCACGGGTCAGCACGGACGGCGAGAAGGCCGCGACGTGCATGGCGATGTCGCGCGCGGTCTGCACGTCGCCGCCCTCGGTGGCGACCAGGACACCGATCTGCGGGGGCAGGTCGGGGTTGGTCTTGTGCAGGTAGGAGACCACCTGAGGACCCTCGAGGCGGGCGACGCGACGGACCTCGATCTTCTCGCCGATGGCCGCGTTGGCCTCGTCGACGACCACCTGGACGGTGCGCCCGTCCAGGTCGGAGGCCAGCAGCTCCTCTGCGCTGGTCGCGCTGACGGCCACGGCCTGGGCCAGCAGCTGGTCGGAGAGCTCACCGAACTTCGGGCCCTTGGCCACGAAGTCGGTCTCGCAGTTGACCTCGACGAGCGTGCCGACGCCCTCCTCGACCTGCGCGCGCACCAGGCCGTTGGAGGCCGAGCGGCCCTCGCGCTTGGTGACGCCCTTCAGACCCTTGACGCGCAGGATCTCGGTGGCCTTGTTGGTGTCGCCGTCAGCCTCGTCAAGAGCCTTCTTGACGTCCATCATGCCGGCCCCGGTGGACTCGCGCAGGGCCTTGATGTCAGCGGCGGTGTAGTTCGCCATGAGTGCGGTTTCGCTCCTTCAGCTGTGGGACTGCGGTTGATCAGGACTCGGTGGGCTCGGCGGCCGGGGTCTCCTCGGCGGCCGGGGTCTCCTCGGCGACCGGGGTCTCCTCGGCGACCGGCGTCTCCTCGGCGACCGGCGTCTCCTCGGCAGCCGGGGTCTCCTCGGCAGCCGGGGTCTCCTCGGCGACCGGGGTCTCCTCGGCGACCGGCGTCTCCTCGGCGACCGGCGTCTCCTCGGTAACCGGGGCGGCGTCGGCAGCCGGGGCCTCGGCGCCGGCGAGCAGCTCGCGCTCCCACTCGGCCATCGGCTCGTTCGCCGCGGAGTCCTCGGAGGAGCCGCCGCCGGAACGGGCCATGAGCCCCTCCGCGACGGCGTCGGCGACCACGCGGGTCAGCAGGGTGACCGACCGGATGGCGTCGTCGTTGCCCGGGATCTTGTAGTCGACCTCGTCGGGGTCGCAGTTGGTGTCGAGGATCGCGATGACCGGCAGGCCCAGCTTGCGGGCCTCGGTGACCGCGAGGTGCTCCTTCTTGGTGTCGACGACCCAGATGGCCGAGGGCACCTTCTGCATGTCGCGGATACCGCCGAGCGTCTTGCTCAGCTTCTCGAACTCACGACGCATCATGAGGAGCTCCTTCTTCGTGTGGCTGCTGCCGGCCACGTCGTCGAAGTCGATCTCCTCGAGCTCCTTCATGCGCGTGAGGCGCTTGGAGACGGTCTGGAAGTTGGTGAGCATGCCACCGAGCCAGCGGTGGTTGACGTACGGCATGCCGACGCGGGTCGCCTGCTCGGCGATGGCCTCCTGGGCCTGCTTCTTGGTGCCGACGAAGAGGATGGCACCGCCGTGGGCGACGGTCTGCTTGACGTAGTCGTAGGCCTCGTTGAGGTAGGTCAGCGACTGCTGCAGGTCGATGATGTAGATGCCGTTGCGCTCGGTCATGATGAAGCGCTTCATCTTGGGGTTCCACCGGCGGGTCTGGTGCCCGAAGTGGACGCCGCTCTCGAGGAGCTGGCGCATGGTGACGACGGCCATGCCGTGTCTCGCTTTCTGTTCGAGGTGCAGTTGGTGTCCTGGCCCGGGGACGCTCCCACCCGCCGCCAGGTTGGCGTCGGGACCGCGAGAGTCGCCGTCGAGCACCGCTCGACCGCGCCCGGGCGCGAATTCGCGTGGGGCCTCGCTCTGCGAGAGGGCAGGGCACACCACACGTCCTTCCATCGTAGGCCAGACCAGACCCGCCCCACGAATCCGTGGGGAGCAGAGGCCGTCGCCCGGACCGGGGTGGTTACGGTGGCGGCATGACCTCCCCGCTCGTCGCCCGTATGCAGCCCTTCGGCACCACCGTCTTCGCGGAGATGACCCAGCGGGCGCTGCAGTTCGACGCCGTCAACCTGGGGCAGGGCTTCCCGGACACCGACGGCCCCGCGCGGATGCGGGAGATCGCGGCCGAGGGGGTGCGCGGCGGGCTCAACCAGTACGCCCCGGCCCGAGGTCTTCCGGAGCTGCGCACCGCGGTCGCGGAGCACCAGCAGCGCTTCTACGGCATACCCCTCGACCCGGACACGCAGGTGCTGGTGACGGTCGGGGCCACCGAGGCCATCGCCGCCGCGCTCCTCGCGCTCGTCGAGCCCGGGGACGAGGTCGTCGTCATCGAGCCGAGCTACGACTCCTACGACGCGAGCGTCGCGCTGGCCGGTGGGCGCCTCCGGTCCGTCCCCCTCCGCTTCCCCGACCTGCGCCTGGACCTGGACGAGGTGCGGGCGGCCGTCACCGACCGGACCCGCGTGCTGATGGTCAACACCCCCCACAACCCGACCGGGAAGGTGTTCTCCCGCGAGGAGCTGGAGGGGCTGGCGCAGGTGGCCCGCGAGCACGACCTGTGGGTCGTCTCCGACGAGGTCTACGAGCACCTGGTGTTCGACGGGCTCGTCCACGTGCCGATCTCGACCCTTCCCGGGATGGCCGAGCGCACCCTGACCATCTCCTCGGTCGGCAAGACCTTCTCGCTCACCGGCTGGAAGACGGGCTGGGTCACCGGGCCGGCCGAGGCGGTGGACGCCGTCGCCGCGGTCAAGCAGTTCCTCACCTTCGTCGGCGTGACACACGTGCAGCCGGCCGTGGCCCACGGGCTGCGGATGCCGGACGAGTTCTTCACCGGCTTCGCCGCCGAGCTGCAGGGCAAGCGCGACCTGTTGGTGGAGGCGCTCGGTTCGGTGGGGGTCCCGGTCTCCCCGAGCCAGGGCACCTACTTCGTCATCGCCGACCTCGCCGGCCACGGGGTGAGTGACGCCGTCGACTTCTGCCGACGGATGCCCGAGGAGCTGGGCGTGGTCGGCGTCCCGGTCTCGGTGTTCTGCCACGACAAGGAGCCGGTGGCCTCGCTGGTGCGCTTCGCGTTCTGCAAGAAGGAGGAGGTGCTCCGCGAGGCGGCGCGCCGCCTCCGCGCGCTGGGGCCAGCCTGACACCCTGAGGGGTATGCCGCCTCCCCTCCCCTCGTCCCCACCGTCCTCGATGACCGGGGCCGGCGCGCGCGCCACCCGGCCCTCTTCTGGCGCCCGCGTGCGGTCGTGGCTGGGCGACTGGCTGGTCATCGGCGCCTGGCTCCTCCTGCTCACGCTCGGGGCGTGGCTCGGGGGGCTGTGGGAGGGCGCGCCCGCCCCGTCCCGACCCACCTGGACCGAGCTCGCCGTGGGCGACGTCGCCGTCACGCTGGCCACGGTGGTGCCGTTCCTGCTGTACCTGGCTCTCAGCGAGTCATCGCGCCACCGCGCGACTCTCGGGAAGCGGTGGGCGCACCTCGTCGTCAGCGCCGCCGGTGGCGGGCGACCGTCCGCGTCCGCGGTGTGGACCCGCAACCTGGTCAAGGTCCTGCCCTGGCAGCTGGCGCACCTGGCGGTGTCCCGGGCCATCCTCGACCTGCAGCTCACGGCAGCCGTGGTGCTCGACGTGGCGTCGCTGGTCCTGCTCGCGCTCGTGGCGGTCCCGGCACTGACCGGTGGTCAGGGTCTGCACGACCGGTTGGCCGGGACGCGGGTGACCGTCGACGACCAGAGCGTCGACGACCAGGCGGTGCCCCCGGCCCCGTCCGAGGGAGCGCGGGGGTGAGAGCGTGGTGAGTCCGCCCGACGAGGTCCCCGAGGACCTGCTGGCCGCCTTCGAGGAGCACCTCGTGATCGAGAAGGGTCGGTCGGTGCACACCGCCCGGGCCTACCTGGGCGATGTGCGGGCTCTCGCCGGGCACCTGGCCGTGTCCGGGGTAGGGACCCTCGCCGACGTCAGGCTGGCCGACCTCCGGTCCTGGCTCGGCGCTCAAGGGAGTGGTGGCGCCGCACGATCCACCGTCTCCCGGCGGGCGGCCGCAGCCCGGACCTTCTTCCGGTGGGCCACGCGCACGGGCCACGTGGCGAGCGACCCGTCGCTGCGTCTGGTCGCCCCCGGACGGGACAAGCACCTGCCGGCCGTGCTGCGGCAGGACCAGGCGGGCACGCTCATGTCCCTGGCCGCGGTCGCCTCCGACGACGCCGACCCGGTGCACGTGCGGAACCGGGCGATGCTCGAGCTGCTCTACGCCTCGGGCATGCGGGTCGGCGAGCTGACGGGGCTGGACGTGGACGACGTCGACCTCGACGCGCGCACCGCACGGGTGCTGGGCAAGGGCAACAAGCAGCGGGTCGTGCCCTTCGGCGAGCCGGCCGCCGACGCGCTCGTCAGCTGGCGGGACACGGCGCGCCCGCTGCTGGCCACCCCGGACTCGGGGCCGGCCCTGTTCCTGGGCCGGCGGGGTCGTCGGGTGGACCAGCGGCAGGTCCGCTCGGCGCTGCACGCCCTGCTGTCCCACCTGCCGGACACCCCCGACATGGCCCCGCACGGGCTCCGTCACAGTGCCGCCACCCACCTCCTCGAGGGTGGGGCCGACCTGCGCACTGTGCAGGAGCTCCTCGGGCACAGCAGCCTGGCGACCACCCAGATCTACACCCACGTCTCGGTCGAGCGGCTGCGCACGGCGTACCAGCAGGCCCATCCCCGCGCCTAGCGCAGACCGGTCGCTCCGCGGTGCCGTCCCGCGCGACCACCCGCACGCGGGCGGGAGCGAGCACCTCGCGACACGTCGTGCCGGTCAGCGTCAGCCGGTGGACTGGTGGGCCCACAGGTCCCGGAGCAGTGCGACCTCGGCGAGGTGGTGGATGGTCTCGCGGTTGATGTGCAGCACCAGGGTGATCATCGGCTGCTCCGCCCAGGGTCCCTCGGCGGGCCCGACCGGCTGCCACAGCTCCTCAGCGGCGAGCGCGGCGACCCCCGCCGACCAGTGTGCGTAGGCGTCGTCGAGCTGGTGCAGCGCCTCGGCAGCAGTGGCGGCGTAGGTCCAGGTCTCGTAGTCGGCGGGCGGCGCGTCGAAGTGGGAGTGCGAGCGCATCGCGAGGACACCCACGACCACGTGCCCGAGCCGCCAGGCGATCGAGGTCACCGGGGCGGGAGACGGCTCCGGGTATCCGAAGTCGAGCAGCCACCCGCCCGCGCCGGCCCGCACCGTGACCGTCCCGGGAGCGTCAACCTCGCGCCGACGGAGGTTCCAGCTGCCGACGGCCGGCTCCCAGAGGTACTCATCGTCGGTCAGCCCGTCGAGCCGGGGGCGCGCCCGGGTCCTCCAGTGCCAGTCCAGCTGCTCGTGAAGGTGGTGCACGAGGCCTGCCGAGCCACCCCCTCCGGCCTGGTGGCGGCGAGGGTCGTGGCCGGAGGTCATCCCTGGGCCTCCTCGGCCAGTGCGGCGAGCAGGGCGAGTGATGCGCCCAGCCGCTCGGAGGTGGTCGCCCGGGCCCGGTCGAACCGGCCCTCGTCGGTGAGCTCGGTCCAGTCGTAGGTGTGCACGACCCGGGTGAGCCGCTCACCCACCGGTACCAGCGCCCACCGCCACAGGTGCCCGGGAGGCCGCTGCCCCGGCTCTGCAGGACACCAGGCGAGGAGCCGACCTTCCTGGAACTCCACGACGTGGTTCTCCCGGACGGCCCCCGAGGTGAGGCGGGTGGTGAAGACGGTGCCCACTCTCCTGACCCGCTGGCCCGCATCCGCGGCGCGCAGGTTGTCGTTGCCGTCCCACCGGGGCTGATGCGCGGGGTCCGCGACGAGCTCGAAGACGACGTGCGCGGGTGCGGAGACCTCGCGGGAGGCGGACACCACGCGCTCCTCTGGATCGGTGCTGTTCATGGAGCCATGCAAGCACCACCCCCTCATCGTCGGAAGGGCAGGAGGCGCAGGCGGACGCCGAGGAGGAGGGGTGTGGGGTCCACGTAACGGTCGTGACCTCGGACGGCACCCAGGTGCAGACAGTCGGCCAGCACGCAGTGCCCACCGACGTCGAGCGAGCCCAGCCGCTCGCCCCTACCGACCCGTGCCGCCCGCGGAAGGCGGTCGGCCACAGGCTGGTAGGTGCTGCGCAGGCCGCTCGGATGGGTCACGGACACGATCCCCACGCCCGCGATCTGTCCGCTGTAGGTGACGACCCCCGCATCCACGGCCAGCACGTTCTCACCCGCCACCCCCACCAGGTCGATGCCCCGGTGACCGGGCAGCCATCGCTGTGCCGGAGGGTCGAAGCCATGTGCGACGTCCGGTGTCCCGGCCAAGGGCCACCCCCACAGGGTCACCACGGCACGGTCGTCCGGGTCGGCAGCGGGTGGTGGGGCCGCGCTGAGGACCGGCGCCGCCTCCGGCGACGGGTGGGGCACGGTCAGCAGCAGGGTGAGCAGCCCGACGGCCAGCCGGGTCGGAACGCGGTACCGGCGGCTCATCGCTGGGTCCGCTTCCAACCGTCGAGCAGCTGCTCGGCCATGTGCCGCTCCTCGAGATCGGACAGCGCGCTCAGCACCTCGCCGAGCCCGAGGCCGGAGCGCACCATGAGCTCGTCGACGCTGGCCGACCGCCGGGGCCGCAGCCACTGCCAGACGCGCTTGCTCTCCGGGTCGAGGTCGTCCTCGTCACGGCTGGCACCCCGCTTGACGGGCGCGAGGTCGATCCCCATGCGCCCGACGAGCTCGACCACCTCTGCCGCGTCGGTGACGAGGCTCGCTCCCATCCGGATCTCCTCGTGGCAGCCGGCCGACATCACGCTGGTCACCGGTCCCGGGACGGCCATCAGGTGACGGCCCAGATCGCGGGCCGCCCTGGCCGTCGTCCGCGCCCCGGAGCGCAGGCCCGCCTCCACGACGACGGTGCCGACCGACAGCGCCGCGATCAGACGGTTTCGCGCGAGGAACCGCATGCGGGCGGGTGCACCACCGGGCGGGGTCTCGCTCACCACCGCGCCGTCCCGGCCGATCCGGGCCAGGAGCTCTGTGTTGGCCCGGGGGTAGGGGACGTCCACCCCACCGGCGAGGACGGCGACCGTGTCACCGTCCACCACCAGCGCGCCCCGGTGCGCGGCCGCGTCGATGCCGTAGGCCGCCCCCGACACGACGGGGAAGCCGCGCTCGACGAGGTCGGCTCCCAGGCGGGCCGCCACCTCGTCGCCGTAGGCGCTGCTCGCCCGGGCGCCGACGACCGCGACCCCGCGCTCGGCGACCTCGTCCAGGCGCAGCGGCCCGCGTGCCCACAGGCACCAGGGCGGGGCCGCGAGCTCGTGCAGCTGCTCCGGCCACTCCTCGTCGCCGGGGACGAGGACACGCAGACCGAGCGCCCGGCACACCTGCTCGTCATCGATGTGGCGGGAGCGGATGAGCCGGGAGGACAACCGCTCCAGGCTGACCCCCTCCGGGGTGCGCCCGTCACGCTCGGCATAGCCGACGAGGTCCGCGACGCCGTGCTCGGCGACGAGCTGCTGGATCCGGTCGTCGTAGGGCTCAGCGATGCGCGACAGGAGCGTGCGCGCCCCCCGCTCGTCCCGGACACCCGCGGTGCGGGGACTCATGCGACCTTCACCCCGCCCGGCTCGCGCAGGTGCAGGGCGTGCCGCACCTGGGCCCGGCCCGGTCGCTGCAGGTCCGCGAGGTCGCTCAGCGTCCATGCCACGCGGAGGCACCGGTCGAGACCCCGTAGGGTCAGGGTCCCGCGGTCGAGCGCCTCGTCGAGCGGTCGGCGGTCTGCCCTCGGCAGCTGGAACCGGTCGTGCCGGAGCACGGACCCCGGCACCTCGGCGTTGAGCGACCAGGGTGTCTCGCGCCACCGGGCGCGCTGCCGCTCGCGCGCCCGGGCGACACGTTCGGCCACCGCGGCCGTGCACTCTCCCGGTCCGAGCGCCAGGTCGGCCCGGGCGACCGCGCTCACGCCGACCTTGAGGTCGATCCGGTCGAGGAGCGGACCGGAGAGCCGACCGAAGTAGCCGGCCCGGCGACGGGGCGGGCACGTGCACAGCCCCCCGCCGCTCCCGCAGGGGCAGGGATTGGCGGCGAGGACGAGCTGGAACCGGGCGGGCAGCCGCACGTGCCGGTCGGAGCGGGCGATGACGACCTCCCCGGACTCCAGGGGCTGGCGCATCCCGTCGAGGACGTCCCGGCGGAACTCCGGCGCCTCGTCCATCAACCGAACCACGCCACACGTATACGGAACCCTACCCCAGTCTTGCCTGGGGTCGCTGCCTTGACTGCGGAAACGCGTATAACAAGAGTTCGTAGCAAGGGCACCACACAACGCTGAGTGCTGCCCAGAGTGCCGCCATCACTCACGCTGCCGGAAAGTGGACCTAGACCGTTTCCGTGATCCCGAGGACCCCTAGCGCCTTGACGTCAACGCACTGCGAGAGCCCAGATGGAATCAAGAGTGGTTCGGGTTGCTGCTCCTTTGGCTCCACGGCGGGTACCAGCATCGAACCGATTACTACCCCCGCGTAAACGAAGGACCCATTCTTGCCGGGAAGTGGACAGATGAGTGGGCCACCGGAGAACCCCGGGTTGGCATGGATATCAATGCACCAGGTAGCTACCCCGCCTGCGCTCAACCCACCCGCGAGTATGCCCTTCTTCACAAGAGGTGCCTCCTGCCCACTTCCAAGCTCAGTCGACAGGTCATAGGGATAACCCAAGATGAAACAGTCCTGGGAGACGATCAGCCCAGAACTGGATGTCGGGACACGCCCGCCGTACCATTCCGGCCAGAGCGACTCAGGCAGGTCAAACGCGGCGACATCGCCAGGGGCATCTAGAGGTCCTACTCGATCCAAGAGACCCGTCGTGGGTGCGTGAGAACCCCAGGCCTGATGGAAGTGTAAGACCTCCTCGCGTTCACCGTTACACAAGTGCTTCGCGGTAACTATGGCCTTGCCGTTGCTATAGTCCACAATGAACCCGGTGCCCCGTTTTCCCGCTTCAGTAGTGAGGCGCACTACTCTGCAAAGCACTTCCGCTGGGATCACAGCATCACCCCCTTCCTGTGTTTACCGCTACGCGATCTTGCTTTTTGTTATGGCTTCTGGACGCCACTGACACCCCCGCTCCACGGCCTGGTCCCGGAGCCTGCCACTGATCCTCTTCAACGTGCGGCTGTTGGACTCCATAAGCCATTTCATGTCTAGAAAGACGTGGCCTTTCGGGCAGGGATCGGGACGCGTGGTCGAGAATTCGTCGTGCCAGAGAGTAAGGTCCTCATGGTGAGCTTCTGAGACGCTGATGGCCCATACGCCAGCAGTCTGATTCCCCAACCGCAAGTACTCCACGCCGTGCTCTTCCGCCGTAACGCGGGCTTGACGTGCTCCAGACAACTCGTAGTCCTTCGCCTCCCTTCCCATCGGCCTATAAAGTTGGCTCGTGGGTCGCCCATCCTGTACCCATCCCACGTGGCAGTTGCGCCATGCCAACTCAGACGGTTGAGACAAGGGTCTTGGCTTATTCCCAGCGCTGCCCCCCGAGTTCTGCTCACTCAAAGTGTGCTCCTTTCCTGAGTGCCGTTTGCAGCTTGCCGCGATCTAGCAGCACCTGGGCTGGTGGCTCTTCAACCTCGCCAGACCGACTCCAACTGTCCAGGTAGTACGCTTGGCCATCGCAGATGAGTTCGTATTCGAACTCGCCACGCCTCCACTCCAGTTGTATAAACCCTGAGGGCGTGATGTATATGTAGGGAGCGGTCTTCGATTCCTGGAGAATCTCCACGATTGCCAGCTCTGCCATTGCGAGGGCTTCGTCTGAAGCGGCATCACCACGACCTTCAAGCCAACCTGCTTCGATCTCTCTTATCTCGCGTATACGGTCATTCACGGAATCAGGCAGTGCCAACTCCAAACTGTGCACTTTCGGAACGCTTTGGAGCAATCCTAGTCTGTCCCGCTCCGTCGTAACAGAGACGTTCACCAGCGGGGCGCGATCCTGATAACCCATGGCCTGAGCACCGTGATCCCAAGTTTCCATGTCATCGAATTTTGCAGAGAAGGATCGTCCGAGGTCATCTACCCGTATTTCTAGCGAGTTGCCCCCGGACGATGCGCCGATGACTCGACCTTGCAGGACCTCCTCCGCTTCCACCCTATCCTTCTTCCTGGCGTAGGATCGAAGCTCCTGATTGTACTTGGCGTGGAGCTTGCCCCCGCGTTTTAGATACAACTCCTCAGTGGGGCTCCAGCTCGAACCCCAATTGCCGATGTTTCTGGCGATATCATACGGAATTCCCTCAGAGAAGCCGTGCTGAACCTCTAAATTCTTAAGCTGGTGCTCAAGGAACTCTTCAGACCGATGGAGCAATTGCAGGGAGGCCGAGAACAACCCACTGGCTTCATTTTCTGACAGCTCTGGCGTGATAACGACTTCAGTGCTGCCTGACCGAACTTCCGTGAATCGCAACCTGACCGCGTCGGCGAACCCCCTGGGCAGACGAGCGGTTTCACCTCGCTCCTGGCGGACCAAGTGGCGAGCGATCATGACCAGAATTTGCTGGTACCGCTGCAGCTCGTGGGCGATTTCTAGGGGGTATCCGGGTGCATGGCCGGAGCCCGTCTCGTAGCGCCCGCCGGTGAAGTGCAGCGTTACGAACTCGACGTCCCCGTTGTCGGCCATGCGCAGGACCATACAGCCAAGCGCCCACCTACCCGCGTAGGGGAGGCCCAAGGCAGCGCGTGCGCTGGTGCCTCCGGCGCTGCCTAGGAATCGTCCAGCGCTGCCTACCCTCCAGCTTCCCAGGTGTCGGTAGGTCAGGAAGGCGAGCTGGCCCCGCCACAGTTGTGGGGCAGCTCGTGCGCTTCATGCACCTGCCCACCTCGGGGGACGTAGTGCTGTGCGGCCCTCCTGGAAGGCAGGGGGGATCTCCCAGGAGAGCCACACCGCAGGGCGGGGGTCTGTCAAGGCCGATGGGGGTTAACCCGACGACTCGCACACTCCCTGCACCGGCCTTAGCCGGCGGGGAGACAGTGGCACACCCCATCGGCAATGTCTCCTCGAATCGGCAACATCGCGCCGCCTCTCAGAGGCCGTCCGCTGCTCAGGGGAGCGGGAAAGACCGCTACGCCGCTCAGGACACAGCGACAAGCCTCGGGACGCTGACACGCTCGACCACAGCCTCCGCCTCGCTCAATGACGCATCGCCTGCGTGCCGATTGAGCACAGTCATGAGTGCCACCAAGCCACGGTCCACAAGAGCACTCACCGACGATGCCGTGATGCCTCCCAGGAGCTCTCCGGTCTGCTTCATGGTCAGTCCCATTCCAGAGCGGAGCACAAGGGCCTGCCTCTGCCGGTCGGTGAGGGGTGCAATCTGCCACGCACGCGAGATGTCGGCACGGTGGTCCCAGAAGTCGCAGGTGCGCCTTGGATCGCGCGTGGGCTTGAATCTGCGTAGCTGCGGGTCCGGCTGACGGGGTGTGCTGCGGGGTGAGTTCGTCCACAGCGTGTGTAGTAGTGCCTCTGTGTCGTCCCGGCTGTAGGTCAGGCAGTCCTCTGGCATGGTGTCCTCTCTGGCGGTGGGTACAGGTCAGGCCAACCCCCGTGATGCGAGGACTGGCCTGTTGGTGGTGTCATGCGTGAAGTTGACCCGCTCAGAGTCGCGCCGAGACGGCGAGTGCTTGGGCAGGGGGAGAAGAATAGCATGTCTGACACTGCCCCCGCAAGTCATCCCCCGGAGCGCATGGCCCTCCGCTCGGCCCTCGCCATGGCTTTCGCCTTTGTCTCAGGCGGCATCTGGTCCCACCGGGCTTGCTTCTCGGCAAGCATTCTCCTGGCCCTGGCACGCTTGACCTCTCGGCCCTCGATCCACCATGCACCGTAGATGTAGACCTCTTGCCAACGGGTCCAGATCAGCTCCATGCGGTTCGCTCGTCGCCACTCCAGAACCTCGACAGAAATCCCCATCTCCGCTGCGGCTGTCTCGGGGTACCACCATCCCCGAAAGGGGCCACCCTCCCAGGGGGCTTCCTCGGTCAGCTCGTCGTCGTCAGGCAGGTCGGTGGCGTAGGTGTAGGCATTGACCTTGGGCGCAGTCGTCGTGGTGCTCGTCATGTGTGGGTGGTTTCCTCTCGGATGGTCTGACTGGTGCTCGGGCAAGGACTAGAATCGACCTGCCCTACCTGCGATATGGCCCTGTTGGGCAAGTCCTTGACCTGCGAAGATGCTCCCGATAGATCGGCGAAATAGGGGCAGGTGGGAGAATGTGCCACTTGCCTCGAAAACGGAAAGTATCGGGAGCATCTGTGCTGGTCACAGCGTTGTCTTTGCATCGACGCTGGTGGGAGCGGCGCAACTCCCTACTTGGTGCGTCGGGACTGCTCTCGCGTGCGTCGTGCTGCTCGGCTGCAAGCCTCACCGCAGTAGGTGGCTCGACCCTTCCCGGTGAACGGTTCACCACATCGCACGCAGGTGCGGTCTGTCGGCTCTGCACCGGCTGCAAGGGATGTCAGGGCATCGGCAGGGATGGAACGGTGATTGTTGGCCCGGTCTTTTCGGGGCTTGAATGCCTTGCCGTTGAGACGGAGCTTGGAGTAGCCTTTTATCATCTTGGCATCGTCAAGAGTGATACAGGCACTTACGGCGGAGTCAAGGTCAGCCCTTATCGAGTAGTCGCTCCACGTCTGGACGAATCGCAGAATAGCCCTGCCGTCATCGGTAATGACCGCACTGCAAATAGTGCAGGGGCGGGGCTTGCCGTAGTAAGTGAGGTATGCAGCGCACAAGGAACAGAGTCCCTGGTTCCTGCACTCCTGGGCCTGCTCGTCAAAGGCTTTGGCTTCGGTGATCGTTTCGGTGCTCATGTTGCGTATCTCCGCTGGTTGCGTATGTCGGTGTTGGTGGTGCTCTGTGCCCCGTCATGGGTCAGGGCATGACAAGGGGCAGGGACCAACCCACGAATGAGTCGGTCCCTGCCCCTTGCCGATGTGCTGCGGTGTGGCGCTACGGCCCGTCAGGTCAGCCCTTGGTGCGGAAGTGGTACGTCTGCGACACGGAGATAAGACGCCCGTTCCGGCCCAGCGGCGCAACCTCGGTGACCTCGGACTTGACGCACACTCCCAGCGACCCGTAGGCAGGACGCTCCGGGTTGCCCTCGGCCACAATGGCGGCGACAAGGGCACCGGTCAGTGGGTCGATGTCGCTCTGGTTCTCCATCTCGACATTGGCAGTGACCCGGCACTTGCCGGTGACCTCCCACACGTCGTTGTCCACGCGCTGCGGGGTGCTGGTGCTCGTCACGGGAACCCATGCCCCGTTGGGGAGCTTCTGGGACTCGACACGGGCACCGAGGGCGGGGACGGCACGGAGGTTGCGAGGGCCACCGTAGGACGTCTCAGAGGGCATCTTGGAGAGGGTGGGGACCGCCTCCACGACGGCGTGACCGACGCCGACCCGGTGCGTCTGGTGCCGGTCGGTGCTGGCGCTGGACTCAACGCCGGTGACGGTGATCCGCCCGTCACGCTGTAGTGCCGTCCGGATGTCCCACTGGTCAAGCTTCTTCGTCAGGGGGTCGTGGTGAACGCTCAGGACGACAACCCCCGATGCAACCGAATCACGGATCGTCACGTTCTCGGACTGGTAGACCAGACCTACCCGGTGCTCGGTCCCTTCCAGGTTTCCACCACCACCACGACGCTCGATAGCGGCCCATTCGATACGGGAGAGAAGATCGTCACGGCTGAGGGTTTCGGCCACGAGAATGGCGAGGGTCGGGACCGCCTTGCGAGAGAGCTGACGCTCGGCCACGTTGGCACGGGAGGCTGCGCCCTTGTGGATAACCTCGGCGCGGTCAATCTCCAGTCGTGCCGACATAAGGTCGTCGGCACTGACTTCCAGGTCGCCGGAACGCAGGCGCGTCTCCAGGTGCTCGTAAGCCTCCGTGGACTGCTCGACCAAGGCGAGGGCATCGGCCTCGGCGGTACGTGCCTCAGCGAAAGTCTCAGCCAGAGCATCGCGCTCGGCAGTGGCCTTGTCGTGGGTAACGGTGGCGATGGAAGCGGGAATGTTGGTCTTGGTCTTGGCAGAAGCCATTATGGAATCTCCTTGGGTTGGGGTTGTTGATTGGTCGTTCACGGGGTTGCCTGACGGCACCCCGAATGGTGCCAGTGGCAGAGTGAGAGTCCCTGGCGGATTAGGACTTAGTTCAGCGGCAGATCGGATCCGAGTTTCAGCGGCAGACTGAGCGATAACTAGGGTTCGGCTGCACCGGAGCAGAGCGGCGACAGCCGCGATAGCGGAGGTGACTCCGACTCAGACGGCGGCAAGAGGATAGGCACTAGGCATTGGCAGAAGTGAGTAGGGGATAGGGGGCGCTCCGCGCCAACAGGGACTAGTCACCGGCAAGAGGCTAAGGGAATAGACACTAGGCAAGGCACTAGGGTGCCGCTCCGGTCACGGTTCCCCGAAGCGTCAGCGAGAGGGGATACCGTTCCGCTCCGGACTGTAGGCTAGGTGCCTTTGGTAGTAAGGGCAGGTAGTGGGGTCTCTCGACCCCCCTTCCTAGGGTCTATTGACCCCCCTTACGCTGAGGCTCGGCGTTCACGAGCCAAAGGCAGGTGCCTTGCCACACTCTCTTGCCAGTGCAGAGGCTTGGACAGGTGACAGCTTCTTGCCTGCCTCGCTGTTTGCCACTGCCCAAGGTAGAGCCTTGTCCAACTCAGCATCGGTCCAGACCTGAGGCTCTTCCTTAGGGACAAGGCTTGTCTCCTTAGGGGTTACCTTATCTGTTACCTTCCCTGTTCCCTTATGGCTCAGGAGATGAGCGTACTCGCTCAGGAGATGAGCCGACTCGCTCACGTCCTGAGTGGACTCGCTCAGGAGATGAGCCGACTCTGGTAGTTCGCTCAGGAGACGAGCCAACTCCTCACCAGGGTCTGCGCCCTCTTGCACGTCGTCGCCAGTCCACACGTCCTTAGTGCGCTCGCACCAGTCGGCCAATGCCGCATCATCCACGACATACCATGTGGTTGCTCTCCTGCCATTGGCCCACCCGCCACGGTGAACCTCGACCAGCCCCTTCTCGCTGAGGCTCTTCACCACGTTGGTTACCGTGCCGTCGCTCAGTCCCGTGTCGCCCATGAGCCTTGCCCGTGTCGTGCTGCACACTCCACGAGAAGTCACAGCCCACAGGAAGCTCTTTTCGTTGGTCGTCAATCCTCGGGACTCTCTTACGTTGAAGACAGACTCGATCACGACGTTCTTCTTGCTGGTGCGCTTAGTTCCGGTGTTCGCCATTGGTGTTTGCCTCAGTGTACTGGGGGCTGCCCTGAAGCTGCCCCACGATGGTAATGCCATTACCCAGGGCGCGTGCTTCCGCCACTGTCGTGCTGTTGTTCTGGGTAGTAGTTCATTTCTGCTCCGATGTGAAAACAGTGCTCCACCGGTACCTTCACGCTGCCTCACCATCCCGGCCAACGAGGATCGTGTCCACTTTTCCGTTGACGACGATGGTCACACCATTTGCCCTGAGCATCTTTTCCACGTTGCGAATCTGAGACTCGAAGTCATCCGCTGACTGACGGATGCCTGTCATCCTGACTTCCAGCGTGCCGATGCGTTCCTCTAGCGTGGAAAGTGCCTCGCTGACCTCTGCCCAGCCGATAGTGCTACTCACTTCCCGCTCCGTTCGCCACGACGTTGTGCGCCCTCTCGGCTGCGTTCGTTGCGTCGTGCCTGCTGGGACCGCTCATGCTCGGCGAGAAAGGCTGGGAAACAGTCTCGGCACACCTGCCGCGTGACGTGGCTGCGTGCCTCCCACGCATTGTTGGCGAAGTGCTCGATATCGTTGGGCAGGTATCGCTGACACGATGGGCACCTACGCATGATGACGACCGGCTCGTCGTTGGTCTTGTAGTAAAGGGTCTGACTCATTGACTATCTCCTAGTTGTTGGTGGGTTGGTCGTGAGGCTCTTAGCGTCTGCGTCTAGGCACGACGGCTGCTACTTCGTCCAGATCATTGGCGGGAAGCGACCTGGCACCCTGACGTACTGCCCTGGCGACAAGGAATGCCTCCATGCGGTCCCGCTCGGCCACGGCCTCGGGATCGAGCACCTGCGACTGTGCGGCAGGGTCTGCCTCGGCCTCCTGGTGCCGTCTCTCGACCTGCTCGATGATCCTGCGTGCCCTGCTCACCGGGACTCCTTGTCAGCGAGGTACTTCTCGACCCATGCGTCAGTTGAGGCCCTGGGATAGAAGTGCTGACGGGCAAGCATGACGGTGGGAGGGAGCTCCTTACCCGCGTGCCGTGCGTTGTAGAAAGTGCCCATAGCAATCCCCATCATCTGAGCTACTTCCAGACTGGTGTAGTAGCCGTCAATGGTGGTAACACTGTTCATCGTGTGTCCTGTTCTGTGTGTTCGGTTAGCCACGGAGGTGCCGTGCCTGTCACTGCTAGGAAGCAAGAGTTATTCATGGGTTAGGGCAAATGAGAGAAGCCACCAGAGGACCCGATGCCCTGGTGGCTCTGAGATGGTGCGTATGTGTGGTGCACTCTCTAAGAGGAGAGAAAGGGAGTCACGAGGTTGTTCTGAGCAAGGTGCTATCCACTGTCCTGATACCCCACCGCAGTCCACGGGGATGAAACCGTGGTGAGGGTGCAGACAGGTTCTACGGGGCACGCTGGACATGCCCCGGCACTTCTTGGTCAAACCCCGTGACTCCCTTTCCAAACCAACAACCCAGCGGAGGTGCCGATCACTCGGCATCCCAACCATGCTGCTACAGGCTCACGTAAGCCTGTCCTCTGGCTGGGGGGGAGAAAGTCCCGACCAGAAGTCTTGTCGTCCTTAGACTTAGCGCCTGCACTGCTGCGGACAAGGTGCTGAAGCCTTACATATATAGAAGCGGGGAAAAACGAGGGTTTGTTCGGGTCGTCTGGTGAAGTGTGACGAGAGTCACCGCACACGGGGGCAGCTCGACCCCAAGGGCATCCGGCATGACCTAGGACTCACAAGCCCTACATATATAGAAGATGGGAAAACGAGGGTTTGTCAGTGCCGAAACGCGAAGTGAGACCAAGGTCACATCCCCCGGGAAGCCCTCCACGCCGACCTGTGCCCTTATGGCCCCGCAGGTGCATGGCCCCTAGGACTCACCAAGCCTTACATATATAGCAGTCGGGAAAAACACGGATAAGTTGCGGTCTTCTGGTGAAGTGTGACGAGAGTCACCAGCGAGGCAGTGGCTCGACCGCAGCGTCTCAGCCCCGTCTGCGGGACGGGGGACGCGGGACGTAGGACTCATGAGCCCTACATGTATAGAAGTCACCAAAAACGGACGTTTGTCAGTGCCGAAACGCATAGTAAGACCAAGGTCACACTGCTCTTGGAGTTCGCCTCTCCGCGCCCATCAGCGCCCCTGGCCGGTAGGTGCCATGACCGGGGACTCACGACCTCATATATGGAAGGCACCAGAAGCAAGGGTCCGTTCGGGCCCCTTGGTGAAGTGTGACGAGTGTCATGGATGGCGCGACCAGCCCTGACCTGCGGAAATGACCCCCAGGGGCTGTGTACAACTTGTGGACAAATGGCCTTGGAATCTGCGCGGGATTCGAGAGGCTGTCACATGGCGGTGAGAGGATGCGTGAGCTAGGGGGTCATACCCCCAGGGGTGCGGCAGGGCAAGGGACAGAGGGGGCAGGACAAGGGACGCACACCACTGCCGATGGACAAAGGCACTCACTCCACCGCTGCCACCCTCGCCACTGGCATCCGGCAACGTGCGAGGGGGCAACGGGGCAACGGCAAGAGGTAGGGCAAGGGCGATGGGAAGGGACAAGGGGCAGGCAACAGCGAAGCGCTCGACGTGGCGTCATTCATCGACTCGCGCTCGCCTCACTCAGTGATCCGGCTCGACGCACGAACGTAGGCACGTAGGCACGTGGACACGCAGGGGTCCGCTGGGGTTGCATGGGGGGTTGCACGCGACGCACTGGCCCTGGGAGCTGACGATCCGAGAGCGGTGTGCACGGTTCCTGACGCGCAATGGTGCGCTGCTCGACTCCGTAGACCAGACCATGCAGGGAGCGGACGCACGATGACTCCGCAGAGCATGACTGCCCCAGCCTCTGGAGAGAACTCACCACCCGTGCCGCGCGGGGCCAGACCTTCCTATTGACCGTAGAGTCCTGTCCCCCTTGCGCGAACCGCATGTACGTCCAAGGGGCAGCGCGCCGGTGCACGGGTGTGGTAAAGATTGGTAGCACCAATCGTCTGGGGGGGAGGAGAGGCGGCAGGCCGCCGACCAAGGTTCGAAGCCCTGGCACCCGCGATCCCTACGAGAGTGGGGGCTGAGAGAGCGAGAATGATGTGATGAGTTACCCGCCGCCACCACCGTCTGGTCCTGCTTATGGCAACGAAGCTCTGTACTACACTCGGAAGACGTCTGCGGACATCGAGGCTGGGCAGAAGCACAAGTCCAAGCCGATGGCCTACCTGCTCTGGTTCTTCCTCTGGGGCTTCGGTGCCGACCGCTGGTATGTCAAACAGTGGTATATCGCCATCATCCCGCTGATCCTATGGTTTGTTATCTGGCGTTCCGTGCTCGGCTTCTTCGGTGGAACGGAAGAGGACGACGCGGCGGCAGGGGTTGCCGTCATCCTCCTCTGGATGGCCTCGGGCCTCTACTTCATTGTGGACGCCCTCTTCCTTGCACGTTCGGTGGAGCGGTACAACGCGAAGGTCACCAACGAGGTCCGTGCCCGACACGGCGTCTAGGGCGCACGCGGCTTCCCTAAAGGGTCACGACTACCGGTTCCTGCCGGGGCTGGACGTACGGATTGCGGCCTGACGCGCTGGCGAGAGACCAGACGATCAGGTCAGTGCATGGTGGGGACGATGACTACATCCCTCCTGTTGGTGCTGATCGACCCGATCGCTATGATCCACAGGCACGAGGCTCAGCCGTGACCGAGCCTCAGCGATCCGGCGCTACCTAGCCGGATGGGTCATGCTCTGCCATCAGGGCTGACCTACACGGAACGGGACCACGGTCCCGAATGTGGTAGACAGCAAAGCCCCTGACATCTCAGACCGCTGAGGTTAGGGGCTTTGTTGTGCTTGGTGCGTGCATGCACCTAAGAACTGCTCTCTACACTGCCTGTGTTGACGGGCGCAGTGGTATGCGGGTATCGGTTACCCAATCGTCCGCAGTCGCGTCAGGCAGGATGATTCTGAGCCTGTGCCTCGTGTGTGAAATTCGGCCTACCGCTATGTTGCTCGGTCATGCCGTCTCTCCCTCCGTGGCGGCGTCGTTGCCTGTCCTGAATGTGACCTCTACTAACCTGTCTGACAATCCCTCGCGTGAACCTTTCCCCCTGCGATGCAGGACGATGCTGTCGGTGAGTCTGCGGACGCTCTCCCGCGATTCCCCGATGGGCGCAGTCTCTAACTGCTCGGCAAGGTACTCGACGTCAATAGCGCCATTGATGCCTGACTCGGCCTCTAGTCTCAACAGGTCAGCCTCGATGGTGGCAATCTGCTCCCGCAGTTGCGTCGTGGCCGAGAGCATCGTCTCCCGCTCCAACAACCCGTCTGCGTAGTCCTGTCCCATGACCGTGAGCCTGTCCCTGAGGGCGCTGTGCTTCGCACGCGCCTCCTGGAGCTCTCTGGTATCCCTGGCGACACTCCCGCGCCATTGTTCTGCTTGGTCGGGGTCACTTAGAAAGTCTGCGAGTGCAAGGAAGACCCTACCGTCAACCCATTGCTGAGGGAGGTGGATACAGCCTTTCTGGCATGTGTACGAACGGTGTTCAGACGTTTTCCTCTGCTCGGTGAAAACACGGCCACCGCATCCACCACACTTCGCCACGGTGACCAGCAGGGCATCCGATGGGGTGGCTCTCGGCTTGTTGGTGCGCTTCGCTCTCAGCACTGCCACAGCGTTGGCCCATTCGTCGTCAGTCACGATTGGTTCCCAATCTCCCGCCCCGGCCTCCTTGCCCTGGTAGCGGATAATCCCCTTGTTGCGGGGGTCAAGGATCAGGTTACGCAAAGACTGGACAGACCAAGGGTTACCGGCAGTGGTGCTCAGGTCCAGTGAATGCAGGTAGTCCCGAACCTCTGCAAGTCTTTGTCCTCGTGCGATACGCCGGTAAGCCTCGCGTAACGCGTCAGCCTCCGTCGGGTGGTGTTCCCCTGTCTCTTTCAAAAAACCGAAAGGACGATGGGACCAGCGCCGCCTCCCCTGGGACACGCGCTGCTGATTTGCCAACCTCTGACGTTCTGACTTGCGCTCGACCTCACCAGCCGCCACGGCGGCAAGGATGCGGCCGACCATCTTCCCTGAGTCTGTGGTCAGGTCGATATCACCCTCAGCGGTGACAACCCCGACTCCCTCAGTGATGGAGAGTTTGACCAATTCTTCTAGGTCAAGGATGGAACGGGTCACCCGGTCCAGTCGCCATGCGAGGATCACGTCAACGTCTCCGCGCTCTACCGATTGCAGTAGTTGACGCCACGCGGGACGCTCCTTGCCTGAGGTGGCGGAGACGTGGTTGTCAGAGAAGATCGCCTCGACCTCCCACCCTCGGGCGAGGGCCAGTGCTCGGCAGGCTTCCTCCTGGCGAGCCACTGCGGCACCTGTCCCCGCATCGTCGCGGGACTGGCGCACGTAGACGACTGCTCGTCGTGGTGGGGAGGTTGGTGTGCTCATGCGCGCTAGTATACGTGCAAGGTAGTGCTGTTCATGAACAGCACCCCTCGGTGTGCCCTGGACACCGCGCCCGGGCGCACGGCCCCCGACCCGCCCCCGATGACCGCCGCCATCGAGGCGCTGTGGTGCGGGGCGACGAACGGCGCCCTGGTCACCAGGGAGTTCCCCCGAGGCAGCGTCCCCAGGACCGAGTGGATGGCCGTGACCGCGAGGGCGTCCTCCTCGCCCAGGGTCGGAAGCACGCCGGGCAGCCGTTCGGCCAGCATCGTCTTGCCGGCCCCCGGCGGCCCGACAAGCAGGAGGTGGTGGCCACCGGCCGCGGCCACCTCCAGGGCGGCCCGCGCGTGCGCCTGCCCGACGACCTCCGAGAGGTCGGGCACACGCTCGGGCTCGGGGTCGTCGACCAGCGGCGCCACCAGGCGCAGGCACCCACCGCCGGCCCGAGCCCGGTAGAATTCCCTCACCTCGGACAGGGTCCGGACGGCGTGCACCTCGACGCCGCTGACCAGCGACGCCTCGGCGGCATTGGCCGCGGCCACCAGCACCTCCCGCACTCCCGCCGCAGCGGCGGCCACGACCATCGGCAGGACGCCGGGGACCGGGCGGACGGCCCCGTCGAGCGCGACCTCGCCGACGTGCGCGACCGGGTCGACCAGGCGTGGGTCGACGGCGTCCTCGGAGGCCATGAGAGCCGTGGCGATGGCGAGGTCCAGGCCGCTGCCGACCTTGGGCAGGCCGGCCGGCGACAGGTTGACCGTCCACCGCTGCGCGGGAAGGGTCACCCCAAGGTTGCGCAACGCGGGACGCACCCTGTCGGGTGCCTGCCGGCAGGCGCTGTCAGCCAGTCCGCTCATCACGAAGGCCGGCAGGCCCGAGGCGCCCTGCACCTCGACCGTCACCAGATGCCCCTCCACCCCCGCCAGTGTCACCGCGCGGGTACGGGCAAAGCCCATCAGGCCACCGCCTCGAGGTGCTCCAGGCGGGCGGGCCCGTCGGCCGGGCACAGCACCCCGATGACGTCGATCCGGAAGTCGGCGCCCTTCTCCTGGTGGGCCGCCAGCCACGCCCAGGCCAGGGTCCGGAGTCGGCGCGCCTTGTCGTGCCCGACCGCCTCGACGGGGTGGCCGCACCGGGTCGACCGTCGGGTCTTGACCTCGCAGAAGACCAGCTGGCCGCCCACGTCGCGGGCGACCACGTCGATCTCCCCCTGCCGGCAGCGCCAGTTGCGGTCGACCACCGCCCACCCCAGGCCCTCCAGGTGGGCGCACGCAAGGTCCTCGCCCCGGTCACCGACCGACCTCGCCTCGCGCCACGCCATACCGCTACCGCTCATCGCCCCTCCTGGAGGTCCCTGCCGCGGCTCCCGCGGCTGCTCCCATCCCATGCCGGGTGTCCTGCGGGGGCAAGGAACGTGGCCGGGGCTGTGGACGCCGCACGGGGGCGAGGGCGGGATGTGGACAGCGGGCCGACGGCGCGAAGATGTGAGTCGTCTCACCGTCCTCTCACGGTCACCTCATCCGGCAGCGGGAGACTCTTCCCACTGCGACCACCGAGGGTCGCCGCACGAGAGGAACCACGATGTTCGTCCGCAGGCCCTCTGCCTCCCTCGCAGTGCACGAGCGACGGGCCGGCACCGACTTGCGCCGGCAACCTCGTGCGGGCACCAAGGACCAGTGCCGCGGTCTCTGACCGACGGCACCTCCGGCTGACCGCTCCCCCTCCGGTCAGCACTCGGGCGACCCCCGGCCGGCGATCCCGGCCGGGGGTCGCCTGTCGACCGGACGCCCCCCGCTGGAGCGGCCACGCGGGCGACCGGCCCTAGAGTGGCGGGCACCAGGGATCCTCTCTGGCCGCCGCCGGTCGCGTCCGACGAGACCCGCGACGCCGTCCTTGCCCGCCCGAAAGAGCACCGGCCAGATGATCCCCCCGCCCGCCGAGGACCCGCCCCGCGGGAGCGGCGCAGACCGGCAGTCCGGTGTCGCGCGACGCACGCTGCTGCTGCTCGGGACGACCTCGGTCGGTCTCCTGGCGGGCGGTGCCGCGTGGCGGACCGCCGAGACCGGGGAGGAGAAGATCCCCCTCTACTCCTCCGGGGTGGCCTTCGACTCCTCGGGCACCAGGGTGCTGCTCGCCCCGGACCACCGGAGCCCCCCCGGCAGCACCTCGCGGGTGCGGCCGGGGGCGCGGGGCGTGGAGGAGATCCTGCTCGCGGAGGTCGCGCTCCTCGCCGCCACGACCCCGCTGGTCCTCCCCCGGTGGCACGAGATGGTCTCCGCTGCCGTGCTCGACCTCAACGTGCTCTCCCACGGGCTGGCCGCTCCGGTGGCCGCCTGGACCGACCGGTGGCGCTACGTCTGGCCCCGGGACACCGCCCACGTCTGCCGGGTCCTGGCCCGCCTGGGCCGGGGCGACGATGTCGTCTCGAGCCTGCGCTTCCTCGCGGCAGCCCAGCGGTCCGACGGGCACTTCGAGGCGCGGTACACGCTCGCCGGCGGCGTGCCCGACGACCGGTCGGTCCAGGCCGACGGAGTGGGGTGGTTCCTCTGGGCCGTCCACGAGAGCTGCGCCGCACTCCCGGAGCGGCGGCCCGAGATCCTCTCGGTCACGCGCGAGGCGGCAGCCCGGGCGCTGCGCGCCGTCTACCGGGACCTGGACGGCGGGCGGGGGCTGCCCACGGCCACCCCGGACTACTGGGAGGTGCCGGAGCGCCGGACGACGCTGGGTGTCGCGGCCCTCACGCTCCTCGGTCTCCAGTCGGCCTCCCGGCTCGGCGAGGAGCTCTGTCCCGAGGCCGGTGCGGCCGGTGACCGCGCGGACCGGCTGCTGGCCACGGTCCGCAGGGAGTTCGGGCGTCGGGGCTTCCAGAGGTACGTGCGCGGCGGCGGCCACGACGCGGCGATCACCTTCCTCCTGCCCCCCTACGTGACCGGCCTGGAGGCTGACGTCGCAACCGTCCTCGGGGCGGCGTGGGACGCGATGAGCCGGCCCGCCGGCGGGGTCGCCCCCGGCGCCGGGTGGAAGGACGAGCACATCAGCTGGACACCCGAGACGGCCCTGTTCGCCCAGGCCTGGGCCGAGCTCGGCAGGTCGGAGAGGGCCGGCGAGATCCTCGACTGGCTGGACGAGCACCGGACACCGGGGGGCAGCCTGCCCGAGAAGGTGCTCGGCAACGGCGCACCGGCGGCCGTGGCGCCCCTGGCCTGGACCTGCGCCGTGGTGTCCTCGACGGCATTCACACTGTCCGGTCGGACTCCGACGACCTGAGACCCGGCGGACCTCAGCGACCGAACCGAGCATCCTTGGGGACCTCCAGGTCGCTCTTGGCGAGCTCCTCCACGTTGACGTCCTTGAAGGTGATCACCCGGGCCTTCTTGACGAACCGTGCCGGGCGGTAGACGTCCCACACCCACGCGTCGGCCATCGTCACCTCGAACCACGTCTCCCCGCCGCCGGTGCGCACCTGCACGTCGACCTCGTTGGCGAGGTAGAAGCGGCGCTCGGTCTCGACGACGTGGGAGAACAGCCCGACGACGTCGCGGTACTCGCGGTAGAGCGCGAGCTCCATGTCGGTCTCGTACTTCTCCAGGTCCTCGGCGCTCAAGGCGCGCTCCCTTCGTCGGTGCCGCCCAGCCGCCAGCTGCGGCGGTGGTGCTCGCTCGGGCCCAGGTCCCGGAGGGCCTCCTGGTGCTCGGGCGCGGCGTAGCCCTTGTTCTGCTCCCAACGGTATGCCGGGTGCTGCGGTGCCAGCTCCACCATCATCGCGTCCCGCTCCACCTTGGCCAGCACCGAGGCCGCGGCGACGGACGAGCACCGCAGGTCTGCCTTGACCATCGTGCGGACGGGCGGCGTCCACGGCCCCCCCTCGAGCAGGCCGAGCAGCCCCACGCGTGAGGGGTCGGTCAGCCAGTCGTGGTTGCCGTCGAGAAGGACCAGGTCAGGGTCGAGGCCCAGCTGCACCAGCGCCCGCTCGCCCGCGAGCCGCAGCGCGACCATGATCCCGACGTCGTCGATCTCGGCGGGCGACGCGTGCCCGACCCCGTGCCCGAGGCACCACCGGCGGATGCGGGGGACGAGCCGCTCCCGGGCGGCCGGGGCCAGCAGCTTGGAGTCCCGGACGCCCTGCGGCGCGGTGCTGCAGGCGGCGTCGATCGCCACGACGCCGACGGTGACCGGTCCGGCCAGCGCCCCACGCCCGACCTCGTCCATCCCGACGAGCACGGCATACCCCTCGCGCTGGAGGGCGCGCTCCACCCGCAGGCTCGGGGCGGTCGAGCGCGGACCGCTCGCCGCGCGCCGGACCCGGGTCGTGGCCGTCACCGCCGACCCCCCTCCGGGATGTCGGCGTAGGTGGACGGGGTCTGGAACCAGGTGAGGTGGTCGAGGGGGAAGAGGAGCACGAACGCCTGGCCCACCACGTTGTCGCGCGGCACGGACCCCGTCTGTCCCGTGCCGTCGTCGTTGGCGCGCGAGTCGCGGGAGTTGGACCGGTGGTCGCCCATGACCCAGACGGAGTCGTCCGGCACGGTGACCTCGAACTCGACGGTGCTCGGCACGTCCCCGGGGAAGAGGTAGGGCTCGTCGAGAGCCTGGTCGTTGACGGTCAGCCGCCCCTCGTCGTCGCAGCAGGCGACGGTGTCCCCGCCGACGCCGACCACCCGCTTGATGAGGTGGTTGCCCTCGGCCGTCGGCGCGACCCCCACGAACTGCAGGACGTCCATCACCGTGTTCAGGGCCCGCCCCCGGTCGGGCTCGGACATGGCGGGAAGCCACCCACCCGGGTCCTCGAAGACCGCGATGTCCCCGCGCTCGACCTCCATCGGCCCAGCCTGGATCTTGCTGACCATCACGCGGTCGCCGTAGACGAGGGTCTCCTCCATGCTGCCTGAGGGAATCCAGAAGGCCTGGGCGATGAAGGTCTTGATCACGAACGAGATCACCAGGGCGGTCACGGCGATGACGGCGACCTCCCGCACGGCGTGCAGGAACCCGCCGCGGTGGGACGGTCCCGGCTCCCGGGCCCCGCCCTCCGGACCGCGTCGACGACCGGGTCCCGCCCCGTCGTCCAGCACGTCGTCCCTGCTCGGGTCACTCACCTGTGCCGTCCTTCTCGTCATGGTCCCGGCCCCTGCGCGACGGGTCTGCCCGACCCTAGCGCCGGAGGCTGGTAGACCAGCGATCCCCCGCCGGGTCGGGCCGACGGGGGATCGTGGTGTGGGTGCGGCGGGTTCAGGCCTTGCCGGCGGTCTTGGGCGGCACGGCGTCGCGACGCTCGCGGATCTTCGCCGCCTTGCCGCGCAGGTCGCGCAGGTAGTAGAGCTTGGCGCGGCGGACGGCACCGCGCGAGACGACTTCGACCTTCTCGACGTTGGGCGAGTGCAGCGGGAAGGTGCGCTCCACGCCGACGCCGAAGGACACCTTGCGGACGGTGTAGGTCTCACCGATGCCACCGCCGTGGCGGCGGATGACGACGCCCTTGAAGATCTGGATGCGGGAGCGCGTGCCCTCGATGACCTTGACGTGGACGTTGATGGTGTCACCGGCTCGGAAGGCCGGGATGTCGGTCCGCATGTTCGGTGCGTTGAGCTCGTCGAGCTTGTGCATGGTGGTCTCCTGCTCGTGGCTGCCACAGGTCATCCAGAGCGGTTCGGTCCCCACCCGCTGGGGGCAGGGACGCCGTGATCGGTATGTCGTCGCGCGGCTCCGGGTCTCTCACGCGGCTCCCCCTGTGGCAGGGGCGTGAGGTCGTGACGGGGTGTCGGGACGCAAAGACCCATCCTGCCAGACCGCGCACGGCGCGACCAACTCGACGGCTTACCATCGGGCCGTGCACGTGCTGACGCTGCTGGCCGCCCCCGCTCGGGCCGACCTGACCGACGCCGCGGTCCAGGAGGTCTCCCGGTCCTGGCCCCTGGGCCCCGCGCGCTGGCTCGCGCCCGGGGTGGCGCTGGAGGTGGAGCTGCCCGTTGTGCCCGTCGACCGGTGGCAGGCCTGGGAGCGGTGGCAGCGGGAGGGGGTCGACCTCGTCGTGCAGCCCGCAGCCGGTCGGCGCAAGCAGGTGCTGCTGGCCGACATGGACTCCACCATGGTCCAGCAGGAGTGCATCGACGAGCTGGCCGCGCAGGCCGGCGTCGGCGAGCGCGTAGCCCAGATCACCGCTCGCGCGATGAACGGCGAGCTCGACTTCGCCGAGGCGCTCCACGCCCGCGTCGCTCTCCTGGCGGGGCTGCCGACCTCGGTGGTGGACACGGTGCTGTCCGAGCGGATCACGATGACCCCCGGAGGTGCCGAGCTGGTCGCGACGATGCGGGCCTACGGCGGCTATGCCGCGCTCGTCTCGGGGGGGTTCACCCCGTTCACCCGCGCCGTGGCGGGGCGGCTGGGCTTCGACGAGCACCGCGCGAACACCCTGGAGGTCGACGGCGAGCACTTCACGGGGCGGGTGGTCGAGCCGGTCGTCGGGCGCGAGGCCAAGGTCGCGGCGCTGCGCGAGGTCACCGCTCGCCTGGGACTCACCCCGGCGGACGCGGTCGCGGTCGGGGACGGCGCCAACGACCTCGACATGCTGCGGCTGGCAGGCACCGGGGTGGCCCTGCACGCCAAGCCGGTCGTCGCCGAGCAGACCGATGTCCGCGTCAACCACGGCGACCTCACCGCCGTGCTCTACCTGCAGGGATACGCGCAGGACGAGATCGTCCGGCCCTGAACGACGCTCAGTCCCCCTGCGGCCCCCGCCCGGCGAGCAGGTCGGGGCGACGCGCGGCCGTGCGCTCCAGCTGCTGCTCGTGGCGCCACCGGGCGATCTGCCCGTGGTGGCCGGAGAGCAGCACCGGCGGCACCTCGTGGCCGCGCCACTGCTGGGGCTTGGTGTAGACGGGATACTCGAGCAGGCCGTCCTCGTGGGACTCCTCCACCAGCGACGCCACGTTGCCGATGACGCCCGGCACCAGGCGCGCGATGGCCTCGGTCATCGCCAGCACCGCGACCTCGCCCCCGTTGAGCACGTAGTCCCCCAGGCTGAGGACCGAGAGCGGGTAGCGGGCGGAGAACTCGTCGTGGACCCGCTCGTCGATCCCCTCGTAGCGGCCGCACACGAAGACGAGCCAGTCGTCTTCGGTCGCCATCTGCCGCGCGCGGGCCTGGGTGAAGAGGTCGCCGCCGGGCCCGGGCACGACCAGGTGCGGGGTGCGACCGGGCAGCGCCCCGCACACCTCGTCCAGCGCCTCGCCCCAGGGCTCGGGGCGCATGACCATGCCGGCCCCTCCCCCGTAGGGCGTGTCGTCAACGGTGCGGTGCCGGTCGTGGGTCCAGTGACGCAGGTCGTGGACGTGCACCTCGAGGAGCCCCTCGCGCCGGGCCCGGCCGATGAGCGAGAGGTCCAGGGGGGCGAGGTAGTCGGGGAAGATCGTGACGACGTCGATCCGCATCGTCACCGCTCCTCCCCCAGCTCCACCAGCCCGGGAGGCGGGTCGACGACGACGCGGCGGGCCTCCTCGTCGACCTCGGGCACGAGCTCCTCGACGAAGGGGACGAGCACGTCGCCGCGAGGGGTGCGCACCTCGAGCAGGTCCTGCACGGGGCGCAGGTGCAGCCCGGACACCGAGCCCAGGTGCGTCCCGTCGACGAGCACGACGTCGAAACCGAGCAGGTCCTCCTCGCGCCAGCCCTCGGCGTCGTCCTCGTCGGCGTGCTCCTCGTCGACGAGCAGGCGGGTGCCGCGCAGCTCCTCGGCGGCCTCCCGGTCCGGGTGCCCGTCGAAGGCGAGGAGATAGACCCCCTGGTGCACCCGCACGCTGCGCAGCGTGAGGGGTCCGCGCTCAGGGGGCTCGGTGACGAACTGCTCCCCCGCGACGAACCGTCCCTCGGGGTCGTCGGTGTGCAGCTGGACGGTCACCTCGCCCCGCAGCCCGTGCGGTCTGCCGATCCGCGCGACGACGAAGCCGGCCTCTGCCATGTGTCCTCCGGGGGTCGTGGTGGTCTCGAGGGTATGCCGTGCCGCTGGGCGGGACGCAGCACGGCCCGCCGGGCGCGGGTGCGCCGGCGGGCCGTGCTGGGGGTGGTGCTGGGTCAGCGCAGGCGGTCGGTGTCGACGATGTCGACGCGGACCTTCTGGCCGCCGGCCAGCGCACCGACGACCGTGCGCAGGGCGCTGGCGGTGCGGCCGCGTCGACCGATCACGCGCCCGAGGTCGTCCGGGTGGACCCGGACCTCGAGCACGTCACCGTGACGGCCGCCCTTGCTGCGGACGACGACGTCGCCGTCATGCTCGACGATGCCCTTGACCAGGTGCTCCAGGGCCTCCTCGAGCACGATCAGGCCTCGTCGGTCGGCTCGGCCGGGGTCTGCTCGGTCACGGTGACCTCGGCGGCCTTCGTGTCGACGGACCCGTCGCCCCCGCTGGACGCGGCGGAGGAGTCGGTGTCGGCGGCCGGAGCGGCCTCGGCGGGTGCCGCCGGGGTCTCCTCGGCCTTCTTGCCGCGGCGCTTGGTCGCCGGGGCGTCAGCGTCGCCGGAGTCGGCTGCGGCCAGGGCGGCCTCGTAGAGAGACTTCTTGTCCGGCTTGGGGGCCTTGACCCTCAGGGTGCCCTCGGTTCCCGGCTCACCCTTGTACTTCTGCCAGTCACCGGTGATCTTCAGCAGCGCGGCGACCTGCTCGGTCGGCTGCGCGCCGACGCCGAGCCAGTACTGCGCGCGCTCGGAGTCGATGTCGATGAGCGAGGGCTCCTCGGTCGGGTGGTACTTGCCGATCTCCTCGATCGCGCGACCGTCGCGCTTGGTGCGCGAGTCCATCACGACGACACGGTAGTACGGTGCATGGATCTTGCCCATGCGCTTCAGGCGAATCTTGACAGCCACGAGTGCGGTGTCTCCTCATTCTTGGTCAGGTCGGGTCCTGGTGTCCGCGTGGGGAAACACGCGCGGCACCACGATCCGGGGCGGACGCGTCCGGGCAAGGTGAGAGGGCCCTGCCGGACGGGTACAGGTCATAGTGTGCCAGATGCCGGGGAGGTCCCCCAACGCAGCGCCGCCTCAGGTCGGACCGCCCGGCTCCGCGTGCTCCGCCACGAACCGCAGCACCTCGGTGTCGTCGACGCCGGGGAAGACACCGGGGGGCATGACCGCCAGCAGGTGCGAGTGCGCCCGGGCGCTGGGCCACACCCGGCCCTGCCAGCGGGCCGCCAGCTCCGGCGGAGGCTGGGTGCAGCAGCGCGGGTCCGGGCACCGCGAGACCCGACGTTCGGTGGTCTCCCGGCCGCGCATCCAGCGGACCTGGCTGAAGGGCACGCCCATGCTGACCGAGAACCGTCCGGCCGGGGTCTGCTCGGCGACAGCCGTGCACCAGAAGGTGCCGCGTCCGGTGTCCGTGTACTGGTGGTAGACCTCCCCCTGCGGACGCTCGAAGACGACCCGAGCCGTCCAGGCCCGGCAGACGCGCGCGCCCTCGATGGCGCCGGTGGCGTCCATGGGGAAACGGACGCCGTCGTTCTCGTAGGCCTTGTAGATGACGCCGTCGGCGCTGGTGCGCATGAAGTGCACCTGCAGGTCGAGGTGGCGGGTGGCCAGGTTGCAGAAGCGGTGGGCGGCGGTCTCGTAGGAGACGGCGTAGGCGTCGCGCAGGTCCTCGAGGGCGATGTCGCGCTCAGTCTTGGCGCGCTGCAGGAAGGGCACCGCGCTGGACTCCGGCAGGAGCACTGCCGCGGCGAAGTAGTTGATCTCCACGCGCTGGGCCAGGAACTCGGCGTAGTCGCGCGGCGGCTCGTGCTCGAGGACGACGTGGCCCAGCGCCTGCAGCGCGGTGGCCCGGAGGTCGTGCCCGCCGCGGACCGGGACGTAGATGCGGCGGTGCTCCAGGTCGGTCACGGTGCGGGTGGAGGCCGGCAGGTCCGGCACCTGCTCGATCTCGAAGCCGGCGTGGCGGGCGATGCGGCTGACGGCCTCCCGCGTCACTGGGCCGTGGGAGTGGTCGACGACCCGCACCAGCTCGGCGGCCAGCGTCTCGATGTGGGGGAAGTAGTTGTCGGCCTCGCGCATCAGCCGGCGCAGCTCGGCGTTGGCGAGACGGGCGTACTCGGGCGTGGCGGTCCGGTGCTGCTGCAGGCCGACGACCGACTCGTAGAGCCCGACGAGTGCCTCGAGCGCGTCGTCGGCCAGCCCGGGGCCCACGCGGACCGAGGGGATACCGAGGGTCTCGAACCCGGGGGACCGCTGCGCGCGTTCCCACCTCACCTCCAGCGCGGCCCGGCGGCTGGGTGCGCCGGGGCTGAGCAGCTGCTGGACGTCCACGGCGAGCGCACCGGCGAGCGCGGTCAGCGTCGACACCTTCGTCTCCCGCCGTCCGTTCTCCAGCAGCGACAGCGCCGAGGCCGAGAGCCCGGCCCGCGTGGCCACGTCGGCCAGTGTCAGTCCGGCCGCCCGTCGGTGATGGCGCAGACGGCGCCCGAGCGCCACCGGGTCGGACCCGCCTCCGCCGGACGCGGCACCGTCGTGGCCGCCGTCGTCGAGGGAGGTGGGGCGGAACGGCAGCACCCGTTCGTGCACAGTCGTCATGCTTGCACAATAGCGAAAGAACCAGGTTTATTGACAACCTAGATCGGGGTCAGGGGTGTCGACGACGCGACAGAGTTGTCAACAACAGGGCACCACCACCTTGCACCACCACACGAAGGGGATCGATGATGACCACCACCTCGCACCACGACCAGTCCCAGATGACGCCGGCCGGGATGGCCCTCGACCTGGAGCGCGACTGGGCGGAGAACCCGCGCTGGGCGAGCATCGAGCGCCGCTACTCCGCCGAGGACGTCGTCCGGCTGCGGGGTTCCGTCGTCGAGGAGTACACCCTGGCCCGTCGCGGCGCGGAGCGCTTGTGGGAGGCCATCGAGACGAAGCCGTTCACCCGCGCCCTCGGCGCGCTGACCGGCAACCAGGCGGTCCAGATGGTCAAGGGCGGGCTGGAGGCCATCTACCTCTCCGGCTGGCAGGTCGCCGCGGACGCCAACCTGGCCGGCGAGACCTACCCGGACCAGAGCCTCTACCCCGCCAACTCCGTCCCGGCCGTCGTCCGCCGGATCAACAACGCGCTCAAGCGCGCCGACCAGATCGCCTGGATGGAAGGAGACACCGACACCGACTACTTCGTCCCGATCGTCGCCGACGCCGAGGCGGGCTTCGGCGGCCCCCTCAACGTCTTCGAGCTGATGAAGTCGATGATCGCGGCCGGCGCCGCCGGCGTGCACTGGGAGGACCAGCTGGCCTCCGAGAAGAAGTGCGGTCACCTGGGCGGCAAGGTCCTCGTCCCCACCTCCCAGCACGTCCGGACCCTCAGCTCCGCCCGCCTGGCGGCCGACGTGCTCGGCGTCCCGTCCCTGGTCATCGCCCGCACCGACGCGCTGGCGGCCGACCTGCTCACCAGCGACGTCGACGCCGTCGACCAGGAGTTCACGACCGGGGAGCGCACCTCCGAGGGCTTCTACCGCGTCCGCAACGGCATCGAGCCCGTGCTGGCCCGCGCGAAGGCCTACGCCCCCTTCGCCGACCTGATCTGGGTCGAGACCGGCACCCCGGACCTGGGCCTGGCCCGCGAGTTCGCCGAGGAGCTGCACAAGGACTTCCCGGACCAGAAGCTGGCCTACAACTGCTCGCCGTCCTTCAACTGGAAGGCCGCGCTGTCCGACACCGAGATCGCCGAGTTCCAGGACAAGCTGGGCGAGCTGGGCTACGCCTTCCAGTTCATCACCCTCGCCGGCTTCCACTCGCTCAACCACGGCATGTTCCACCTGGCGCACGGCTACGCCCGCAACGGCATGAGCGCCTACGTCGAGCTGCAGGAGGCCGAGTTCGCCGACGCGGAGCGCGGCTACACCGCCGTGCGCCACCAGACCGAGGTCGGCACCGGCTACTTCGACGCAGTGAGCACCGCAGTCAACCCGGACTCCTCGACCACCGCGCTCTCGGGGTCCACCGAGGCCGAGCAGTTCACGCACTGACGGGTCCGCACCGACCCGCGCACGACGCACACCCGGTGACCGGTCCCGCACGGGCTGGTCACCGGGTGCGTCGGCCCCCATCCGCTCAGCCGCCACGGCACGGCACGGCATACCCTGCAGGTACCGGCTCGCACAGGAGGACAGCACCCCATGGACCGCCAGGACACCTACCTGCAGCACCTGCTGGACGACGACGCCCTGGCTGTGCTGCGCGGACTCGAGCGGGAGCTGCGCGCGGAGCGTGCTGCCCTGCTGCAGGCGCGCAAGGAGCTCGCCCGTGAGGTGCACGCCGGCCGGGAGCTGGCCCCCCTGGAGGAGACCCGGTCGGTGCGCGAGGACGACGGCTGGCGGGTGTCGCCCCCGCCGGCCGACCTCACCTACCGGCTCGTGGAGCTGGCGACCCCGGCCACCGCCGAGGCTGCCAAGGGCGCGTTGAGCGCCGGTGCCGACGTCTGGGTCGCGGACCTGGAGGACATGCTGGTGCCGACCTCGGGGCGGCTGCAGGTGGCCCACCAGGTCATCGAGGAGGTCGCGAGCACCCGCACGGGCGACGCGAAGCCAGGGGTCCCGACGCTCATGGTGCGACCCCGGGGCCTGCACCTGCCCGAGGCCTACCTCGAGGTCGACGGGCAGCCGGCCAGCGCGTCGGTGGTCGACGTCGTCGTCTTCCTGGCGCGGGCCGGACGGGTCCTCCTCGACAACGGCACCGGCCCGTACCTCTACCTCCCCAAGCTCGAGACCTGGCAGGAGGCGCGCTGGTGGGAGGACCTGCTGTCCCGGGCCGAGGCCGCCCTCGGGCTGCCGGCGGGCTGCACGCGGGTGAGCGTGCTCGTCGAGACCGTGCAGGCGGCCTACCAGCTCGAGGAGATCCTGCACACCCTGCGCGAGCGGGTGACCGGCCTGGCCGCGGGCCGATGGGACTACGTGTTCTCCCACCTGCGGACCTACGGCCACCGTCCCGACCACGCGCTGCCCGACCGGGACGCCGTCACGATGAACACCAGGTTCCTGCGCACCTACACCGACCTGATCGTCCGCACCTGCCACCGTCGCGGCGTGCAGGCGATCGGCGGCCCGATCGCCCTGGCGGCCAGCGGCCCGTTCGACGAGTCGGTGGCGATGACGCACGCCCGGGTCAACCGTGACAAGGCCCGCGAGGCCAAGCAAGGCTTCGACGGGGCGTGGGCCCTGCATCCCGCCCTGGTGCCGATCGTCCGGGCGCCGTTCGAGGAGCGCGACCGCCTCGCCGGCTCCGGCGCACAGGACCGGCTGCGGGACCGGGAGCACCCGGAGCAGCAGCCCCCCATCGACCCGCACGCCCTGCGCGACGTCAGCACGCTGCCGGGGACCGCGACGCTGAGCGGCATGCGCACCGCACTGCGCTCGTCGTTGGCCTACCTCACGGGCTGGCTCGGCGGCGTGGGCACGCTCACCGTCGCCGGCCACATCGAGGACTTCGGGACCGTGGAGCTGGCGCGGATGCAGCTGTGGCAGTGGATGACCCACGGCGAGCGCTTCGCCGAGGGACCCACCATGTCCACCCGCCTCCTGGACCGGATGCTCGAGGACGAGATCGCCCTGATGCGCCGGCGCGGTGCCCGCGAGGACCTGCTGCAGCACGCCGTGGACCTGCTGCGCGACTCGGTCGTCGCCGACGAGCCGCCTCCCTTCCTGTCGGTGCGCGCCTACGAGGTCCTGATGTCGCTGGACCTCTCGGCAGCAGCCGAGGGCGACCCCGCCGCCTGAGCCGCTCCCCGTGGCTCCGCCTCAGCCGCGCGCGCCCGAGTGGGGGCGGGTCACGCCACGCAGGATCACCCGGTGCGGGTCGGCCATCGTGCGGACGTCCTCGCGCGGGTCGTCCCGGTAGACGACGAGGTCGGCCGACTCGCCCTCCGCGATGCCCGGCCGCCCGAGCCACTCCCGCGCCGCCCAGCTGGCCGCCCCGATCGCCTCGGTCGTGCTGAACCCGGCCCTGGTGAGGGCCTCCACCTCCCGCGCGACCAGCCCGTGGGGCAGCTGTCCGCCCGCGTCGGTGCCGACGTAGACGGGGATGCCGGCCTCCCGGGCGCGGGCCACCGTCTCGTAGCGGCGCTCGTAGAGGACCATCATGTGGTCGGCGTAGGTGGGGAACTTGCCCCGACCTGCGTCGGCGAAGGCCGGGAAGTTGTCGATGTTGACCAGCGTGGGCACGATCGCGATCTGCTGCTCGGCGAAGGTGTCGATCGTCTCGTCGACCAGTCCCGTCGCGTGCTCGATGCAGTCGGTGCCGGCCGCGGCGAAGTCGACGAGCGACTGCTCACCGAAGCAGTGCGCGGTCACCCGTGCACCCTCCTCGTGCGCGGCGGCGATCGCCTCGGTGAGGACGTCGACCGGCCAGCAGATCCCCAGGTCACCGGTCTCCCGGTCGATCCAGTCCCCGACCAGCTTGACCCATCCGTCCCCGTTGCGGGCCTCCTGCCGCACGTACGCCACCAGGTCCTCGGGCTCGATCTCCCACGCGAAGTTCTTCAGGTAGCGCCGGGTCCTCGCGATGTGCCGCCCCGCGCGGATCAGGCGCGGCAGGTCCTCGCGCTCCTGCACCCAGCGGGTGTCCGCAGGACTGCCCGCGTCGCGCAGCAGCAGGGCACCCGCGTCGCGCTCGGCCAGCGCGTGCTCCTCGGCCCGCGCGTCGTCCACGGCACCGTGGGCCTCGAGCCCCACGTGGCAGTGCGCGTCCACGAGCCCGGGCACGGCATACCCCTCGACGGTCTCGACCTCCCCGGAGCTCGGCGGGGTGAGGCTGACGACACCGTCGATCACCCAGATCTCCTCGAGCACCTCCTCCGGACCGGTCAGGACCTGACCACGGACGTGCAGCACCGGTGCGCTCATCTCGCCTCCTCGCGGGTATGCCGTCAGGCTAGCGGGGCGCACCCGGCGCCGTGCTCGCAGGCGGGGAGGGCGCCTGGCCCGCGTAGCATGGACGCCCGTGCCCGACCCCGTGACCCCCGTCCCTGCGACCACCCTCGCCGACGCCCGTCCCGTGCCGCGCGTCGACCTCGCGGCCGTGCTCCGCGCCGCCGCTCACGGACGCTTCCCCGACACCGACGGGAGCTTCTCCCGCTCGAGCCCGTGGAGCGTCGGCATCGAGGGGGCCGTCGCGCTCACCGGGCACGCCGTGCTCGTCGTGGGCGACGACGTCACCGACCAGCAGCTCCTCGACCTGGGCGTCCACGGGCTCGGAGGGGCCCACGAACCGGCGGTGGCGCTGGCCCTGGCCGGCCGCGGGGAGATCGGCGTGCTGGACGTCCTGCTCGTGTCCACGGGGTGGGGTGGGCCGAGCACGCTCGTGGAGCGGCCCGACCTGGCCCGTTCCGACCGCGTGCAGCACGCGCGCCAGTGGCGCCAGGACGTGCGGGTCTACGGCCTGCCGGACCCGGCGGTCGACTCGCTCGTCACCCTCTCGCGCGGCATCGCCGGGCTGCCAGAGATCGGCATCCAGGCCGAGGCCGGGCACGCGGACGCCCTGCTGGAGGGGGTCCGGGCGCTGGTGCCCGACGGGGAGGTCCTGCTTGCCTCCGTCACGCCGGGCAACGCGCGGTCGCTGCGGTTCTTCCTGCGCCGCGGCTTCGTGCCGGTGGGCTCGGAGCAGCTGTGGCGACCGGAGCGTCCCTGATCGGTCGGCGAGCGGCGAGCAGCTCCCGTCCGCGCGGCAGCACCCCGGTGCAGTGGAGCTCGACGGTCAGGGTCGCTTCTGGTCTCCCTCACCTGGTGACAGGAACTTCTCGAAGCCGGGCGGCAGCTTGAGCCCCGACAGGTCGTCACCCTGCCCGGACGGCGCACCGTCACCCTGCCCGAGGGCCCCCGCGCCGAACGCGCTGTCGAGGGAGGCCTCCCGCGCGGCGCTCTCCTTGGCGACCGCCTCCCGCTCCTGCTGGGCGCGCTTGGCGGGGTTGCCCGACTTCCCCTTCTTCTTCGCCACCTGCTTGCCGCGCGTGCCGGCGCCGGGCCCGCCCATCCCGGGCATCCCCGGCATGCCCGGGATCCCGCCGCCCTTCTTGAGCTGACGCATCATCTTCTGCGCCTCGCCGAAGCGCTCGAGCAGCTGGTTGACCTCGCTGACCTGCACCCCCGAGCCGCGGGCGATGCGTGCCCGCCGGGAACCGTTGATGAGCTTGGGGTGGTGGCGCTCGAACGGGGTCATCGAGCGCACCATCGCCTCGACCCGGTCGAACTCGCGCTCGTCCAGGGAGTCCAGCTGGGCACGCATGCCCTGCATGCCGGGCATCATGCCGAGCATCTGCTTCAGGCTTCCCATCCGCTTGATGGCGGCCATCTGCTCGAGGAAGTCGTCGAAGGTGAAGTCCTCGTCGGAGAGGAACTTGCGCGTCATCTCCCGCGCCTGCACCTGGTCGAACGCCTTCTCGGCCTGCTCGATGAGGGTCAGCACGTCACCCATGTCGAGGATGCGCGAGGCCATCCGGTCCGGGTGGAACAGCTCCACGTCCTTGACGCCCTCACCCGTGGAGGCGTAGAGGATCGGCTGCCCGGTCACACTGGCCACCGACAGCGCGGCACCACCGCGGGCGTCGCCGTCCAGCTTGGTCAGCACCGAGCCGGTGATGCCCACGCCGTCGGCGAAGGCCTTGGCCGTCTCCACCGCCGCCTGGCCGATCATCGCGTCCATGACGAAGAGGACCTCGTCGGCGTTGGTCTCGATGCGGATGTCGCTCGCCTGCCGCATGAGGTCGACGTCGATCGCCAGCCGGCCGGCCGTGTCGATGATGACGACGTCGTGACCCCTGCGGCGGGCCTCCTCGACGCCGTCGATCGCGACGTCGACCGGGTCGCCGAAGGACCGGGTGCCCTCTCCGGTCTCCTGGGCCGCGTCGTGGCCGAAGACGTTGCCGCGCTCGGGCGCGAAGACCGCGACGCCGGCGCGCTGCGCGACGACCTCGAGCTGGGTGACCGCGTTGGGTCGCTGGAGGTCGGCGGCCACGAGCAGGGGCGTGTGGCCCTGGCTCTTGAGCAGGTGCCCGAGCTTGCCGGCGAAGGTCGTCTTGCCCGAGCCCTGCAGGCCGGCGAGCATGATGACCGTCGGCGGGTTCTTGGCCAGCCGGAGGCGCCGGGTCTGGCCACCGAGGATGGCGACCAGCTCCTCGTTGACGATCTTGACGACCTGCTGGGCCGGGTTGAGCGCGCCGTGGACCTCGACGCCCAGGGCCCGCTCCCGGATCCGGGTGGTGAAGTGCTTCACCACCGGCAGGGCCACGTCGGCGTCGAGCAGCGCGACCCGGATGTCACGGATCGTCGCGTTGAGGTCGGACTCGGTGACCGTTCCCTTGCGCTTGAGGTTCTTGAACGTCAGCGCGAGGCGGTCGGACAGGCTGGTGAACACCCGGCAAGGATACGTGCCGGACCGAGGGCCCCCCACCCGCCGCCGACGGACACCCACCCGCGCCGCTCCATACTGGGACGGTGACGCCCCTGCACCGACTCTCCTCAGCGGCGCGCGGTCGCCTCAACGAGGCCCTGCGCCGACGGGTCGCCGGCCCGGACGCCGAGCGGCGCGCACGGGCGATCTGGCTCGCACCCGGCGAACGCCGGTTCGCTGCCGACGACCCGATCTGCCGGGTGCACGGCCACGCCGGGATGTATGCCGGTGGCGTCCGCGCCCTCCTGCTGCAGTCGCTGCACCCGCTGGCGATGGCGGGCGTCGGCGAGCACTCCGGGTTCCGGGGTGACCCGTGGGGCCGGCTGCAGCGGACGAGCGAGTTCCTCGCGATGACGACGTTCGGCCCGGTCGAGGGGGCCCAGAGGATCCTCGACCGCATCAACCGGGTGCACATGACGGTGGTCGGCACCGCCGCCGACGGCCGCCCCTACAGCGCCACCGACCCGCACCTGCTGCGCTGGGTGCACGTGGCGGAGATCGACAGCTTCCTGACCGCCCACCAGCGCTACTCCCGCACCCCGCTGACCGACGCCGAGGCCGACCGCTACGTCGACCAGACCGCCTGGGTGGCGGGCGAGCTCGGTGTTCCCGACCCGCCGCGGACGGTCGCCGACCTGCACGCGCAGCTGCGCTCCTTCGAGCCCGAGCTGGAGACGAGCCGGGGGGCCAGGGACGTCGCCCGCTTCCTCCTGGCGGAGCCGCCGCTGCCGTGGGTGGCCAGACCCGGGTTCTGGATGCTGGTCGCGGGTGCGCTGGAGATGCTCCCCGACCACGCGCGCGATCTGCTGGACCTGCACCTGCCCTCGCCGCTGGGCCCGTTGGAGGAACCCCTGCTGCGGTATGCGGCCGGGCCGCTGGGTGCGCTCGGCACCGCCGCGGTGGGGTGGGCCCTGGCGGACCCCACCGACCTGCGCAACGCGGAGGGCAGCTCGGCGGTCGGCTGAGCCCGTCAGCCGATGATCGCGCTGACGAAGGCCTCGGGGTCGAAGGGCGCGAGGTCGTCCGGGCCCTCGCCGAGCCCGATCAGCTTGACCGGGACACCGAGCTTGCGCTGCACGTTGACCACGATGCCGCCCTTGGCGGTGCCGTCCATCTTCGTGAGCACGATGCCGGTGATGGCGACCTCCTTGGCGAACTCCTCGGCCTGACGCATGCCGTTCTGGCCGGTGGTCGCGTCGAGGACGAGCAGCACCTCCCCGACGGGGGCGACCTTCTCGACGACGCGCTTGATCTTGCCGAGCTCGTCCATGAGGCCGCGCTTGGTGTGCAGTCGGCCTGCGGTGTCGATGATCACGACGTCTGCCTCGAGCTCCACCGCGGCCGTGACGGCGTCGTAGGCGACCGACGCGGGGTCGGCACCCTCCTGGTCGGAGCGGACCGTGGGCACCCCGACCCGCTGGCCCCAGGTCTGGAGCTGGTCGGCGGCGGCGGCCCGGAACGTGTCCGCGGCGCCGAAGACGATGTCCTTGTCCTCGGCGACGAGGACCCGGCCGAGCTTGCCGACGGAGGTGGTCTTGCCGGTGCCGTTGACGCCGACGACGAGGATGACGGCCGGGTGCCCACCGGTGCGGCTGGCGGCGATCCTGCGGTCCATCGACGGGTCGACGAGGCGCAGGAGGTCTTCGTGCAGCCAGCTGCGGACCTGCTCGGGGTCGGTCGTGCCGTCCACCTTGACCTGGGTGCGCAGCGAGGAGACGAGCTCCTCGGTGGCCTCGACGCCGAGGTCGGAGGCGAGCAGGGTGTCCTCGACGTCCTCCCAGTCGGTCTCGCTCAGCCCGCCGCGGGAGAGCAGGGCGAGCAGGGCGTTGCCCATCGCCGAGTTGGAGCGGGCCAGCCGGGCACGCAGCCGCTGGAGCCGCCCCCGTGCGGACTCCGGTCGCTCCAGCGTGGGTGTGATCGGCTCCGGCTCGAGGTCGACGGCCACGCCGCCGCCGCGGTCGGCGACGTCCTCGTCGGCACCGGCGGTGCGGCCATCACCGTCGCGGTCGCGGTCGGAGGGCCGCTGAGGCGGACGGGGGGCCTGCCTCGTCGCACCCCCCCGTCCGCGGACCAGGGCCACGAGCATGGCCAGGCCACCCACGGCCACCACGCTGACGAGGGTCAGAATTTCCCAGAGCTCATCGATCGGTCCCACGCGGGCAGTCTCCCAGACGGTGTCGGTCGTCGCTCCGTGACGGTGCGACGTCAGGTCTCCCAGGGCCGGTCGGCCCCTCGGCGCGGGCCGGCGTCAGCCCACGCCTGATGTCAGCTCGCGGCGCGGAAGTCGCCTTCTCGCCCACCGGTCCCGGCGGGGTCCACCTCGCGCGCGTCGTCGGCCTCCACGTCGACGTCGGCCTCTGCGGGCCCGGGCCGCGACTCCGCGCCAGCACCGCGCTCGGGCAGCCTGGAGGCCAGGTCCTTTGTGCGGCCGGCTGCGGTGCGGCCGAGCTGCCCGCCCCGGGTGCGGACCTTCTCCCCGGTCCGGCGCGCCCCGGCGATCAGCTCCTCGCCCTCCGGCGTCCAGAAGTCGCCGCGTCCCTCCCGGCGTGCCTCGACGACGACGTAGCCGACGACACCGGCCCCGACGACGAAGCAGAAGAGCAGGGCGAGAACAAGAGCGAGCATGCGTCCAGTCTCCCCTGCCCACCCCCACGTCGACGAACTCGGCGCGCCGGGAGCCCCGCCCGCCCGGGTGCGCTCGGGCGGGAGCGGCTGCGGCTCCGCCGGTCACAGCGCCGAGGTGAGATCCCTCACACGACCGGCACGCCTCAGACGGCCGGCGCGACGTCCCGGACCCGCTGGCTCACCACGGTCGTGACTCCGTTGCCCTGCATCGAGACGCCGTAGAGGGCGTCGGCGATCTCCATCGTGCGCTTCTGGTGGGTGATGACGATGAGCTGGCTGGAGTCGCGCAGCTCCTCGAAAAGGGTGATGAGACGGCCGAGGTTGGTGTCGTCGAGCGCCGCCTCGACCTCGTCCATGATGTAGAACGGGCTCGGCCTGGCCTTGAAGATCGCGACGAGGAGGGCGACGGCCGTGAGCGACCGCTCGCCGCCGGAGAGCAGCGAGAGCCGCTTGATCTTCTTGCCGGGCGGCCGCGCCTCGACCTCGATGCCCGTGGTCAGCATGTTGCCCGGGTCGGTCAGGGTGATCCGCCCCTCGCCGCCGGGGAACAGTCGGGAGAAGACGCGCTCGAACTGCGCCGCGGTGTCGTGGAAGGCCTCCGCGAAGACGCGCTCGACCCGCTCGTCCACCTCCTTGACGATCTCCAGGAGGTCTGCCTTGGAGCGGCGCAGGTCCTCGACCTGCTCGACGAGGAAGGTGTGCCGTTCCTCCAGCGCCGCGAACTCCTCCAGCGCCAGGGGGTTGACGCGTCCGAGCTGGGCGAGGCTGCGCTCGGCGGAGCGCAGCCGCCTGTCCTGGACCTCGCGCACGAACGGCGTCGGTTCGGGGAAGTCGGCGTCGTCGACGGCCTCGCCCGGTCCGGCCACGTGGGGCACCGGCTGGTGCGGGCCGTACTCCTCGACCAGCGTCTCCGGATCGACCCCGAGCTCCTCGAGCGCCCGTGTCTGCAGCGTCTCGATCCGCAGCCGCTGCTCTGCCCGGGCGATCTCGTCGGCGTGCACCGAGTCGGTGAGCTCGCGCAGCTCGGCGGCCAGCGTCTGGCTCCGTGCTCGCGCGCCCGCCAGCGCCTGGTCACGCTCGGTCTGCTCGGCGCGCGCCCGCTCACGCTCCGCCGTCGCGGCGGCGAGCAGGCTCTCGACCCGCCCGAGCAGGTAGACGGCACCGGTGCCGACGGCCTCGGAGGTGCGCCTCTCCTCGGCGCGGCGGGCACGACGCGCAGCCGCCCGCTGCCGTGCGGCAAGCTCGTTGCGGGCCGCTGCCTCCAGGCCCTCGGCGCGGCCGGTCAGGGCACGGGCCCGCTCCTCCTGCGTCCGCAGCGCCAGCCGTGCCTCCGTCTCGGCGGACCGGGCGCGGGCGGCGGCCTCGGCCAGCCGCTCGCGCTCGGTGGTGTCGGGCTCCTGGTCCTCGCCGGACTGGGAGGCGGTGGCCTCAGCGTCCGCCAGCCGCTGCTCGAGGTCTGCGAGCTCGCCGCGGGTGGTCCCCAGCCCCTGCTCGGCGGTCGCGATGGCGGCCGCGGTGCGCTCGTGCTCGGCGCGGGCGGAGCGCATGGCCTGGCCCAGTGCCGCCAGCTGCTCGGCGACCGCGGTCATCCGGGCGTCGGAGTCATGGAGGGCGTCCAGGGTCGCGTCGGCCGCCTCGGTCGCCCGCTCCAGCGTGGTGCGCGCCGCAGCGAGCTCGAAGGTCAGCCGCTCGGCCTGCGCCGTCGCCGTGACGGCACCCTCGCGGGCCCCGTCCAGCGCCGACTGCAGCTCGAGCAGGCTCGGGGCCGAGGACGACCCGCCCCGCACCCACCCCGGACCGTAGACGTCGCCGTCGGCCGTGACCACGGTCAGGCCCGGCAGCGCCTGGACCAGCTCGACGGCGCGGTCGTCGTCGACGAGGGCGACGCGGGCCAGCAGACCGGTCACCGCCTTCCCCAGCGCCACGTCGTCGGTGCGGACGACGTCCGCGGCCCACACGGCATACCCCGGCAGGTCCGGCCACGCGGAACGGTCGGTGTCGACCGCCGACTCGGGCACCAGCATGCCCGCACGGCCCTGGTCCTGCTCCCGCAGCCACCCCAGCGCGTCCCCGGCCTGGCCCAGCCCCTCGACGACCAGCGCCTCCCCCGCCCAGCCGAGCGCCGCCGCCACGGCCGCCTCGCGGCCCGGCTCGACCTGCACCTGGCCGGTGAGCGTGCCCCGCACCCCGGGGACGTCCGCCGAGAGCAGCGCGCTCGCGCCGTCGCCCCGCCGCAGGCTCATCGACAGCGCCTCGACGGTCGCCTGGAGGCGGGCCTGCTCGGCCTGCACGAGGCGCAGCTGCTCGGTGACCCGCACCACCGCGTCCTCGGCCGACGCCCGCTCGGACTCGGCCGAGTCGTGGTCGGCGTCGAGGCTCTCCTCGCCGTGCTCGACGTCGAGGACGGTGGCCTCCAGCGCGGCAAACTCCCGCTCCGCCGCGGCCGCGCGCCCCAGCACCGCCCGGGCGACCTCCTGCAGCCGCGTGATCTCCCCCTCGCCGGCCTCGATCCGCGAGCGCCGCGCGGCCACCTGGCCGGCCAGGCGCGCCAGCCCCTCACGGCGGTCGGCCGCTGCGCGGGCGAGCCGCTGCAGCCGCCCCTGCTCCTCCGCGTGCGCGGCCTCCGCCGCTGCACGCTCCTCCTCGACCTCGGCCAGGCGGCGCGCGAGGTCGGCGACCCGGGCGAGCAGGGCTGTCTCGTCGGCCCGCACCTGCTCGGCCTGCGCCCGCAGCTGCTCGGGGTCCCGTCCCCCACCGCGGCCGCCGGACTCCTCCGCCCGCAGCTCCTCCTCCTCGGCACCGAGCAGGCGCACCCGCTCGGCCGCCAGGTCGCGCAGCGCGCGCAACCGTTCGATGAGCGAGGACAGGGTGTACCACCTGTCCTGGACCTCGGTGAGCGCGGGGGCCGCCTCCGCGCGCTCGTGCTCGAGCTCGGCGACGGTGGTCTCGGCCACCGTGAGGGAGGCCTGTGCGGCCGTGCGCCGGGCGACGAGGGCCCGCTCGTCGGCCAGCTCCTGCGCGAGGACGCTGGTCAGCTGGACCAGGTCGTCCGCGAGGATGCGCAGGCGGGCGTCCCGCACCTCGGCCTGGATGCTGGCGGCCCGCCGCGCGGTCTCCGCCTGGCGTCCCAGCGGACCCAGCTGACGGCGGATCTCCGTCGTCAGGTCGGAGAGCCTGGTCAGGTTGCCCTCCATCGTCTCCAGCTTGCGCAGCGCCCGCTCCTTGCGCTTGCGGTGCTTGAGGACGCCGGCCGCCTCCTCGATGAAGCCCCGCCGCTCCTCGGGGGTGGCCCGCAGCACGGCGTCGAGCTGACCCTGCCCGACGATGACGTGCATCTCCCGGCCGATCCCGGAGTCGGACAGCAGCTCCTGGACGTCGAGCAGCCGGCACGAGGTGCCGTTGATGGCGTACTCCGAGCCCCCGGAGCGGAACATCGTCCGGGTGATCGTCACCTCGGAGTAGTCGATCGGCAGCGCCCCGTCGGTGTTGTCGATCGTCATCGAGACCTCGGCGCGGCCCAGCGGTGGCCGGCCCGAGGTGCCGGCGAAGATGACGTCCTCCATCTTGCCGCCGCGCAGGCTCTTGGCGCCCTGCTCCCCCATCACCCAGGCCAGCGCGTCGACGACGTTGGACTTGCCCGACCCGTTGGGACCGACGATGCAGGTGATGCCGGGCTCCAGGCGCAGGGTCGTCGCGGAGGCGAACGACTTGAACCCCTTGAGGGTCAGGCTCTTGACGTACACGCGGTCGGGCTTCTCACGGTCGGTGGGCTGTGGTGCCGGTCACGATACCCGCGGGGTATGCCGTGGCCGCGCAGGCCGGGCGCGCCACGGCGACACGCTCACCGCTCGGCGAAGCCCGTCAGCCCCTCCCGGACGGGGTGCCGCTGCACGGTGACGCCGGCGACGTGGCCGGGCCGGGACCGGAACGACGGATCCTCCCGCAGCAGGTCCACCAGGGCCGCGACGGACTCGGGGTCGCCCTGGGCGCACACCTCGACCCGGCCGTCCGGCAGGTTCCGGGCGTGCCCGACCAGGCCCAGCTCCAGGGCCCTGGCGCGCGTCCACCAGCGGAACCCGACCCCCTGGACCCGCCCACGGACGAAGATCAGCGCGCGCTCCATACCCGCGAGACTACGGTGGGAGCATGGACCCGCAGCACGACACCGTCCCCGCCCCGAGCCCGACCTCGGGCCAGCTCACCACCCCGATCACCGGCACCGTCCGGTGGGGCCTGCTGGCCGCGGGCGCGATCGCCCACGCCATGGCCGCGGCGATCCGCGAGAGCGAGGGCGGTCGTCTGGGGGCGGTCGCCGCCCGCGACGGGCAGCGCGCGGCGGCGTTCGCCGAGGAGCACGGCATCGCCCGGTCCTACCAGGGCTACGACGGGCTCTACGCGGACGACGAGGTCGACGCGGTCTACATCTCCTCCACGCACCCCTTCCACACACCGCAGGCTCTCGCGTGCATCCGTGCGGGAAAGCACGTGCTCATCGAGAAGCCCCTGGCGCTGACGGTGCACGACACCGAGCAGATCCTCGAGGCGGCCCGCGAGCACGGGGTGCTGGCGATGGAGGCGATGTGGACCAGGTGCATGCCGGTCGTGCGGGACATCGTCGACCGGGTGCGCCGTGGCGACATCGGCACGGTCCGCTCCTGCAGCGCCGCGTTCACGGTGCCCTTCAACTACGACGAGAACCACCGGCTGTTCGACCTGGGCAACGGCGGCGGCGCCCTGATGGACATCGGGATCTACCCCGTCACGCTCGCCCACCTGCTCGTCGGGCACCCGACGGACCTCATGGTGCTGGGGTCCCGGTGCCCGACCGGGGCCGACGACCTCGTCGCGCTGCAGTGGATGACGGCCGACGGCGCCGTGGCGCAGGTGCTGTGCGACTCGCGCAGCAGCGGCGCCGCACGCACGGTCGTCCGGGGGACCGAGGGCTGGATCGAGGTCCACGGACCGGTCAACGCCCCGGAGTCCTTCACCCTGCACCGCGGCCGGGACCGCGACGGCGAGTGGGTCGAGGGCGTGCAGCAGCACTACCTGCACGAGGTGGACGAGTTCCACCGCTGCCTCAAGGAGGGGCTGCTCGAGTCGCCGCTCGTGCCGCACGCCGACACCGTCTCGATCATGACGATCCTGGAGAGCGCCCGCCGCGAGCTGGGGGTGCGCTACCCGCAGGAGGACGAGCCGCTGCACACCTGAGCGGTGGGCGCCGGCTCAGACGGTGTCCTCGTGGAGCTGCACGTAGTTGCCGCACCCGTCGTCGAAGATCGCGCTCGTGCCGGAGGAGTCCTCCACGACGTCGCCGTGGAAACCGATGCCGGCCGCCCTGAGCCGGGCGACCTCGGCCCGCACGTCCTCGACCCCGAGCACGATCGCGGGCAGGCCCTCGGCGTAGAGGGTGCTCCGGTAGTGCTCCGCCACCGGGTTGTCGCTGGGCTCCAGCAGCAGACCCACCTCCGGGGACCCGGGAGCGGCCACGATGAACAGCTCGGCATCCGGCACCGCCAGCACATCGGTGAACCCCAGTGTGCGGGTGTAGATCTCGTAGGCCTCGGCGGGGTCGTGGACGTGGATGCTGCACATCTTGATCCGCATGCGCACCACCCTAGCGACGGACCGCCCGTGGCCGTGGACGGGACTGGCAGCGGGGGCAGAAGTGGGAGGAGCGGTTCATGAACTCCTCGCGCACGATCGCCGTCCCGCAGCGCGTGCACGGCTCCCCGGTCTGCCCGTAGGCGTCCAGCGACCGGTCGAACCAGCCGCTCGCGCCGTTGACGTTCACGTAGAGCGCGTCGAAGCTGGTCCCACCCTGCGCCAGCGCCTCGGTCATCACCGCTGCGGCGTGGTCGAGCACGCGCGCGAGCGCCGGGCGGGTGAGCGCCGAGGCGGGCCGACGGCCGTGGACGCCCGCACGCCACAGCGCCTCGTCGGCGTAGATGTTGCCGATCCCGCTGACGACCGTCTGGTCGAGCAGGACCCGCTTCAGCTCGCTGTCCCGGGCCTTCATCCGGCGCACGGTCGCCGTCCGGTCGAACGCCGCCTCGAGCGGGTCGGGGGCGATGTGCAGGACCGGCTCCGGTATGCCGTGCTCGTGCTGCCGGGGCGCGTCCGCGGCCACGGCCGCGGCATACCGGTCGGGGTGCAGGGTCGTGAGCGCGAGACCACCGAAGGTTCGTTGGTCCACGAACCGCAGCTGGGTCCCGTCGTCGGCGAAGTCGAAGAGGGCGTGAAGGTGCTTCTCCCGCGGGGCCGCGGGGTCCTCCACGAGCAGCTGGCCGCTCATGCCGAGGTGGACGACGAGGGCGTGCGGGTCGTCGGTGGGCGGGTCGAGCACGAGCCAGAGGTACTTCCCGCGACGGTCGGCCCGCAGCACGGTGGCGCCCTCGAGCCGTCCGGCGAGGTCTGCGGGGCCGGCCCGGTGCCGACGGGCGACCCGGGGACCGGTCAGCTGCGCACCCTCCAGCGTCCGGCCGACGACGTGCTCGGCGAGGCCGCGACGGACGACCTCGACCTCGGGAAGCTCGGGCACGGACGGGTCAGACGGGCTCGACAGCGCCGGCGTCGGCGGCCACGGCGAGCGCGGCGTGCGGCAGAGCACCGGCCAGGGCGGCCTGCTCCGCCCGCTCGGTGAGGGTGCGCCACCCGGTCTCGGCGGCGCGCTGCTCGGCGCCCTTCTTCGAGCGACCGACGCCCGAGCCGACGACCTCGCCGGCCACGAGCACCTGGGCCGTGAAGGTCTTGTCGTGGTCCGGACCCTCGGCCACGGCCCGGTAGACCGGTGAGCCGAGGCCGGCCTCGGAGGCCACCTCCTGCAGGCTCGTCTTCCAGTCCAGCGCGGCCCCCAGGGCTGCGCTGCGCCGCATGAGGGGGTCGAGGAGGTGGTGCACGAACGCCTCTGCGGCGCCCATCCCGATCGAGAGGTAGACGCAGCCGATGACGGCCTCGGTGGTGTCGGCCAGGATCGAGGCCTTGGCCCGGCCACCGGTGCTCTCCTCCCCCTTGCCGAGCAGGACGAAGGAGCCGAGGTCGATGACCTCGGCGACCTCGGCCAGGGCCCGGGAGTTGACGACGGCGGCGCGCAGCTTGGCCAGCCGCCCCTCGGGCAGCTCCGGGTGGGTGCGGTAGAGCGTGTCGGTGACGACGATGCCCAGCACCGCGTCCCCGAGGAACTCCAGCCGCTCGTTGTGCGGCAGCCCGTCGTTCTCGTAGGAGTAGGAGCGGTGCGTCAGGGCACGCAGAAGCAGCGCCTCGTCGCAGCGCCCGCCGACGACCTCGGCGAGGTAGTCGTTGAGCTCGGCGACGGGGCGCATGCGTCGGTGCGTCTGCTCAGCCCTGGTGCTCGGTGCGCTCGGCCGCCGCGTAGTGGCGTCCGGCGTAGGAGCCGCAGGAGGGGCAGGCCTGGTGCGGGGTACGCACGGCCTGGCACTGCGGGCAGGTCGACAGCGCGATCGGCGCCGCCTTCCACTGGGAGCGGCGGCTCCGGGTGTTCGAGCGGGACATCTTCCGCTTGGGAACAGCCACGTCAAATCCTCTTCTCGTCGTCGTCGGTCGGACCGGCCATCCCGGCCAGTGCCGACCACCGGGGGTCGATCACGTCATGGTGGTGGTCCGGGTCGTCAGCCAGGCGCGCCCCGCACAGGGAGCACAGACCCGGACAGTCGTCCCGGCACACCGGTTGGTAGGGCAGGGCGGTCACCACGGCGTCCCTCACGACCTCCTCGAGGTCCATCAGGTCACCGTCGATCACGTACTGCTCTTCCTCGTCGGTCGGTGTCTCCGTGCCCTTGCGAGCGGGGGGACCGGCCACCTTGTGGTGGTGGGCCGCCCGCTCGGGATAGGCGAACAGCTCCTGGAAGGAGACCTCGAGGTCCTCCTCGAGGTCCTCCAGGCACCGCACGCACACCCCGCTTGCCGTGGCCCGCGCCGTACCTGTCGCCAGCACGCCCTCGACGACCGACTCCAGCCGCACCTCCATGTCGACCTGCTGGCCGACCTGGATGCCGATGACGTCGGTCCCGATGAGCTCGGGTGCCGCCACGCTCCACGCGAGCTCCTTCATGGAGCCCGGGCGTCGGACCAGCTCCCGGGTGTCGACCACCCAGACGCGCTCCTGCTCGTGCGTGACCATGACGTTCAGAAGTCCTCGTGGTTGAGCGTGGTTGGTACAGGTACGGCCGGTGTCCGCGGCCAGACGCAGCGCAACACAAACCGACGCACCAGACTAGCCGAGCGGACGCCCTCGACTCAAACCCGCGGCAGTTCGGTCAGCGCGGCCAGCACCGGCGCGGGCACGAGGTCGCTCACGTCGCCGCCGTAGCGGTGCACCTCCTTGACCAGCGAGCTGGAGACGTGCTCCAGGGACGGGTCCCCGGCGAGGAAGACGGTCTCGACGCCGCTGAGGTGCTTGTTCATCAGCGCCATCGGCAGCTCGTAGGCGAAGTCGGTGCCCCCGCGCAGCCCCTTGACGATGGCTCCGGCGTCGAGGTCACGGCACACGTCGACGAGCAGCCGGTCGGCGAACGCCTCCACCCGTACCCGCCCGGCGACCTCGGCCGGCAGGGAGGCCCGGACGAGGTCCAGCCGCTGCGCCACCGGGAAGGTGCCCTGCTTGGCGGGGTTGTGCAGGATCGCGACGACCACCTCGTCGAACAGCGAGGCCGCCCGCGCCACCACGTCGAGGTGGCCGTGCGTGACGGGGTCGAAGGAGCCGGGGCACACGCAGCGGCGGGTCGGCGACGTCATACCCCGGCACCCTAGTCGTTCAGCTTTCCTCGCCCTCCGCGGGCAGCAGGCCCTCCTGGTGGGCACGGGCCACGATCTTCTTGACGTTGTCGACCGAGCCGCACCCGGCGTCCAGCTGCGTGCTGCGCACCTCGAGGAACGCCGAACCCAGGGTCGCGCGGTCGTCCTGGCCGACCTCCTCCCGGGCCGGGTTGAGAATGGTCAGCTCCTCCTCGGTGAGGTGGTGCTGGAGCACCTCGTTCATCGTCTCGACCGCGTCGTCGAACTTCTGGGTGTCGGTGCCCACGCACTCGAGCAGGGCCAGCAGCGCCTCGTTGATCTCGGCGTGCTCCTCCTCGCCGTGCTCGACGAGCTCCTCGTCGATGGCGTCCTTGCGCCGCAGCCGCGGGTAGACCTGCTGCTCCTCGGCCTCGCCGTGGGCGATGAGCACCTCGGCGAACGCGGCGCGGACGGCGACCCGGTCGGACGTGCTGTCGCGCATCTCGCGCAGCAGGGACTCGAAGAGGCGGTGGTCGTCGAGGATGAGCTCGACGACGTCGCCGGAGACGGGACGAGGGATCGGGTAGCTGGTCATGGGCTCATCGTGGCATCCGGCGCCCCGGTGCGCGCGGTGGGTTCGGCCCAGTGGACGGCCGTCTCGCCGTAGGTCCGGGTGTCCAGGTGCAGGAGGCCGGCCGGCCAGGTGGGGGCGGTCGAGCGGGCGCTGCGCTCAACGACGACGAGGGCGTCCTCGGTCAGCCAGCCCCCGGCCACGAGGAGCTCCAGGACCCCGGTCAGCTCCTCCTCGACGAGCGGGTAGGGCGGGTCGGCCAGGACGAGGTCGAACCCGGGGCCGGAGTGGGGCTCGGCGAGCACGCGCTCGACGGCACCGGCCCGGACCTGCACCTGCCCGGTCAGGCCCAGCGTCACCGCGTTGCGGTCCACGAGCGCGGCGGTCGGACGATGCTTCTCGACCGCCAGCAGGGCTGTCGCACCACGCGAGAGCGCCTCCAGGCCCAGCGCGCCGGACCCGGCGTAGAGGTCGAGCACCCGGGCGCCCTCGAGGTCGAGCAGCGCCTCGACGCGCGAGAAGATCGCCTCACGGACCCGGTCCGTGGTCGGGCGGGTGCCAGCCCCCCGCGGGGTGGCGATGGTCCGTCCGCCTGCCCGCCCGGCGATGATCCTGGTCACGGCTGCTCAGCCCCGTTCCAGGAAGGCGGCTCGCTCGGCGTCGAGCTGCTCGATCTCCCGCCGCAGCGCGGGGTGCCGCGCGAGATCCGGGTCCTCCTCGACCGTCGCCCACGCGGCGTCGTGGGCCGCGACGATCAGCTCCTCGTCCCGCGCCAGCCGCAGGAAGCGCAGACCGCTGCGACCGCCGCTCTGGCTGGCGCCGAGCACGTCGCCCTCGCGCCGCGTCTCCAGGTCCAGGCGGGCCAGCTCGAACCCGTCGGTGGTGGCGGCGACCTGCTCGAGGCGCTCCACGGCACCGGGGTCCCCGGCCTCGCCCTGGGTGACCAGGAGGCACAGCCCGGGCTTGCCGCCGCGACCGACCCGCCCCCGCAGCTGGTGCAGCTGGGAGATGCCGAAGCGGTCGGCGTCCAGGACGACCATCGTGGTGGCGTTGGGCACGTCGACACCCACCTCGATGACGGTCGTGGCGACCAGCACGTCGAGCTGGCCGGTGGTGAAGGCCCGCATCGTGGCCTCCTTCTCCTCCGCCGGCAGCCGCCCGTGCAGGGGCGCGATGCGGAGGTCTCGGGTCGTGGGCATCTCCCGCAGGGCACGGGTGACCTGCAGGACGCCGGACAGGTCGGGGTTCTGCAGGCCCGGGACCACGTCGGGGTCGTCCTCCTCCCCGATCCGGGGGCACACGACATACACCTGACCGCCGTTGCGCACCTCCTCGGCAACCCGCGCCCAGGCGCGCTCGACCCACGCTGGCCGGTCCCCCGTGACCACGTGGGTGGTGATGGGCTGCCGACCACGGGGCAGCTCGCGCAGGGTGGAGGTGGTCATGTCGCCGTAGACGGTCATCGCGACCGTGCGCGGGATGGGCGTGGCCGTCATCACCAGCACGTGCGGGGCCAGGGATGCTTTGGCGCGCAGCGCATCCCGCTGCTCGACACCGAAGCGGTGCTGCTCGTCCACCACCACGAGACCGAGCTCGGCGAACTGCACGTGCTCCTGGATGAGGGCGTGCGTGCCGACGACGATGCCGGCCTCCCCCGACGCGGCGGCCAGCAGGTTGGTCCGGCGCTCTGCGGCCGACTGGCTGCCGGTCAGCAGGGCGACGCGGGTGCCGCCCTCCATGCCGCCGAGCAGACCCCCCTCGGCGATCGGCCCCAGCAGCGCGGTGATGGCCCGGTGGTGCTGGGCGGCCAGCACCTCCGTCGGGGCGAGCAGCGCCGCCTGGCCACCACCGTCGACGACGGCGAGCATGGCCAGCAGCGCGAGCACGGTCTTGCCCGAGCCGACCTCCCCCTGGAGGAGCCGGTGCATCGGGACGTCGCGGGCCAGGTCGGTGCGCAGCTCGCCCAGGACCTGGTGCTGACCGTCGGTGAGCTGGAAGGGCAGCCGCACGAGGAGGGCGTCGACGAGGCCGGCCTCGACCGGTTCGCGCGGGGCTGCGGGCGCGGCGTCGCTGGCCAGCCGGGCGCGGGCGAGGGCGGCCTGGATGACAAAGGCCTCCTGGAACTTCAGCCGCCAGCGGCCGCGTCGGTGCTCCGCCTCGGTGGTGGGGCGGTGCACGAGCCGGTAGGCCTCCGCGAGCCCGGGCAGCCCGTGGCGCACCCGCACCTCGGACGGCAGGGGGTCCGGGACCTCGGTCAGCGCGTGGAGCACGAGGTCGAGGGCGTCCCCGTGGACGATCGGCGTGAGCTTGGGGGTGGCCGGGTAGACCGGCACGAGGCCGTCCAGCAGCCACCCGCCGGAGGAGGACGCCCCGCCCTCGGTGAGCACGGCGTAGTCGGGGTGGGTCAGCTGCAGCTGCTGGCCGTAGGTGCTGAGCTGCCCCGAGCAGACCACCCGCACACCGGGCAGCAGCCGCTCCTGGTGCCCGAACGGGCGGAAGAACGTGAGCGAGATGCTCTGACCCGCACCGTCGTCCACCTCGACGGCCAGGATCCGGCCGCGGCGGCTCTTCATCTGCCGGGTGGTCGCCGAGGTGACCGTCCCCACGACGACCACGTCCTCTCCCTGCGGCAGGTCGCGGAAGGCGGTCGGGCGCGCCGGGTCGAGGTAAGTGCGCGGCAGGAAGTCCAGCAGGTCCCGGACCGTGAGGAAGCCGCGGGCGGTCTCGAGCTTCGTCGCGACCTTGCCCACCACTGAGGGCAACCGGGTGTCGAGGTCGACCTCGGGCATCACTCCACCCCCAGCAGGTAGGGGTAGGTGGGCTGCCCCCCGTCGATCCGTTCCACCTCGATCTCGGTATGCCGTGCCGCCAGGTCGGCCAGGACCGGCCCGATCTCCTGCTCGTCGGCGTCGGCGCCCAGGAGCAGGGTGAGCACCTCGGACCCGTCGTTCAGGAGCAGGTCGAGGACCTGGGCGGCCACCGGGGCGAGGGCGTCGTCGACCGCCACGATGCCGTCGTCGGCGATCCCGATCCACTGCCCTGCGCGCACCCGACCCACGGGCGTCTCGGCCGTGCGGTCGGCGCGGGTCAGCGCACCGGGGCGCACGCCCCGGGCGGCCTCGGTCATCGTGGCCACGGTCTGGTCCGCGTCGGACTCGGGGTCGAGCAGCGAGATCGCGGCCAGTCCCTGGACGAGGGTGTGGGTGGGGACGACGTCCACGCGCACGCCCTCACGCCCGGCCTCCTCGGCCGCCGCCCGGGCGACCATGATCGTGTCGGAGTCGTTGGGCAGCACGACGACCCTGCGGGCGCCGGTCGCGTAGGCGGCTGCGAGCAGCTGGCCGGCCGACGCGCGGTGGCGCGGTCCGGAGGGCACCACCTGGGCACCCGCCCGGGCGAAGAGCGTGCGGACCCCCTCCCCCAGGGCGCAGGCCACCACGGCGAGCGCCGGCTCCGGGACCTCGTGGCCGCCGTCGCCCGGGCCGGCGAGCCCGGTGTCCTCGAGGTGCCCGTGGTCGAGGGTCCGGCCGTCGACCAGCGACGTCAGGCGCACGTCGTCGACCTGCCCCGCGAGCGTGCCGGCCTCCACCGCCTGCCGGGCGTCGTCGAGGTGGACGTGCACCCGGTAGTCCTCGGGGCCCCCGGCGACCACCACGGAGCTGCCCAACCGTGCCAGGTGGCGACGGAGCCGGTCGGCACGGTCGGTGTCGCTCCCGGTGAGCAGGTACATCACCTCCACGCTGCCGCCGTCGTGCGTGTCGAGGGCCTCCTCGAGGTCGCAGGTCTGCGCCCTGTCGGAGGCTGCGGTCCGCTCCCGCGCCACGTCCTCCGCCCGGCCGGTGGCCGGCTCCCTGCCCGTGGTGACCTCCCACCAGACCGGCAGGTCGGCCACGGCCAGCTGGGGCCGCTCGTCGAGGACGGCCTCGAGGGCCTCGATGACCAGCACCAGCCCGGCGCCGCCGGCGTCGACGACCCCGGCATGCCGCAGCTGGGCCAGCTGCTCGGGGGTGTGGGCGAGCGCCTGCCGCGCCTCGGCGAGGGCCTCGCGCACCACGTGCAGCACGTCCAGCGGCTCGTCCTCGCCGTAGAGGGGACGCCCGCGGTCCACCGCCGCCCGCGCGCCCTCGGCGGCGGCGCGGGCCACGGTGAGGATCGTCCCCTCGACCGGGGAGGCGACCGCGTCCCACGCGGTCCGCGCAGCGGTCTCGAAGGCGACCGCGATGTCACCGGGGCCGGCCGCATCGACCTCCGGACCGACGGCCTCGGCCAGGCCTCGAGAGAGCTGGGAGAGGATGACGCCCGAGTTGCCCCGTGCGGCGAGCAACATCCCCCGGGCGATGAGGGCCAGACCCTCGTCCAGGCTCTCCGTCCCCGCACCCAGCTCGAACTGGCCGCGCACGAACTCCAGCGCGCCGTCCATCGTGAGGTACATGTTCGTCCCCGTGTCTCCGTCGGCCACCGGGAAGACGTTGAGGCTGTCGATCCGCTCGCGGGCCCCCGCCAGGAGGACGCGTGCGGTGACCGCCCAGCGGCGGGCGCTGACCAGGTCGAGGACGGCTCGGGACACAGGGTCAACCTATCCGGCCCTCGGCGCGCCTCCTGCAGACCCGTCCACAACGCCGGCCCCGGACCCGTCCGGGGCCGGCGCTCCGACAATTTGGGCGCGACCGCGGGGTCCGGTACGCTAGCGAGGTTGCCTGGTGGCTGCGGCGCGTGCGCCTCGCCTCGTCGCCGGCAGGACCACCATCGACCAGACCGACCTCAGGAGAACACCGTGGCTGCCAACTGCGACGTCTGCGGCAAGGGACCGAGCTTCGGTCACAGCATCTCGCACTCGCACCGCCGGACCAAGCGCCGCTGGAACCCCAACATCCAGCGCGTCCGCGCGATGGCGGGGTCGACCCCCAAGCGTCTCAACGTCTGCACCTCCTGCCTCAAGGCAGGCAAGGTCACCCGCTGACCTCCCGCCCGGGTCCTCGCTGACCCGGACGACACCCGAGCCGACGACACCTTCGGGGTGCGCGTCGGCTCTTGTGCTTTCCCCACCGGACGCGTCGCGTGGGCGAGCGGCGTCCCGAGCCCGCCCAGGACCCAGCGCCCTACGGTAGACCCATGCCCGCCCGCCAGCACGCCCTGGAGCTGGTGCTCGCGCCCGGCGACGACACGTCGGTGCGCGCCCGCTGGCAGGTGCTCGAGGACGCAGGCGTGGCGTCGTCGGCCCGGCACCGCGGCGCGACCCACCGGCCGCACGTCACCGTCCTGGGCGGACCCCCGCCGGAGGCGGCTGTGCTGAGGGTGGCCGCCGCGCGGTGGGCACCGTTGCTGCCGCTGACCATGCCGGTGGCAGGTCTGGTGCTGCTGGAGGGCCGGCGACCGGCGCTCGCCGAGCTGCTCGTGCCGTCGGCCGGTGCCGTCGCCGCCCACGCCGAGCTGTGCACGGTCTGGCTGGGGGCCGACGACCGTCCCTGGGTGCCGCACCTCACCCTCGCGCCGCGGCTGGACCTCGGGGACGCGACCACCGCCCTGACCGCCCTCGCCGAGGGCGGTTCTGCGCCGACGCGGGCACGCGTGGCGGTCGCCCTGCGGTGGTGGGACCCGGAGCAGGGCTCGGTGCACACGGTGACCGGGCAGGACTGAGGGGTGTGGGGTGGGCCGGGTGGTGCCGGTCGTTCAGGAGGTCCCCGCGAGGAAGTCGGCGGCCGTCACCGTCGTCACCCGGGACTCGACGGCGTCCACGACCTGCCTGGCGACGACGCCGGGCTCGAGACCCTGCGGCAGCCGCGGCGCCCGTCCGGCCACGGCTCGGCCGGCCAGCCCGGTCTCGGTGTGCGGGACGCGCAGGTCGACGACGTCCACCCCGAGCCGGCGCAGCTCCTGCCCCAGGGCCAGGTCGGCAGCGGCGAGCGCGGCCTTGGACGCCGAGTAGGCCACCATCCCGGCGGTCGGGCGTTCCGCGACGACGCCCGAGATCTGCGCGACGAAGCCTCTGGAGTCGACGAGCAGGGGGAGCACGCGGCGCAGCAACCACAGGGGCCCGACGACGTTGGTCAGGAAGAGGTGCTCGATCACCTCGTCCGGGGTGTCCACCAGCGGACCGAAGGCCACCGCACCAGCGGCGTTGACGACGCCGTCGAGCCGGCCGTGCCGTTCCTGCACCACCTCCACGAGGCGCTCACCGAGCGTCGCGTCCGTGAGGTCGCCGACGACGGAGGACCCGGTCACCCCGCTGACGGCGCGGAGCCGCTCGGGGCGGCGACCCACTCCGATGACCGTGGCCCCCCGCTCGTGGAGCACGGTCGCGACGTGGCCGCCGAGCACTCCCGACGCGCCCAGGACGGCGACGTGGGCGCCGACCAACGACCTGCGTGGCATGACGTCCTCTCGTGTCAGCGCTGGTAGCGCGGTCGAGGTGGCTGAGGTCGCTGCCGGGAGAACTCGCCGCCCTGACGGCCCCCGTAGGGCCGGCCGTGGTCGGCATACTCATCGCGGACGTAGGTGAAGGTCCAGGTGCCGGCCCGGACGATGGCGCCGGTGCGCAGGGCCTGGGGCTCGGTCACCGGACGGCCATGGACGGTCGTGTCCGTGCCGGGGACGGGCACGACCCGGTACTCGTCGTCGTCGGACGAGCGTTCCACGACCACGTGTCCCGTCGCCAGCCCGGCAAGCTCCAGGTCGTCCGTGCCCCCGGAGCCGATGCTGGTGCGGCCCCGACGCAGCAGCAGCTCGCGACGTTCGCCGCCGTACTCGGGTGGTGCGGTGTAGTAGACCAACCGCGGCGACCCTCCGCCCAACGGATCGTGCGTGGTGGTCACGCGCCGGCGCCGGGGTGGGTCGACGGTCGGCACGACGGGCCACGGGGTGGGCGGCGGCACCAGCCAGCTCAGGGCCGGCGTGCCGTCCCTGCCCCGGGACCGCACCATGCGCAGGGCCGCACGCCAGTCGTGGAGGGCCACCTGGCTCGACCCGGTCACCGCCCGGTCGACCAGGGTGGGCCGCACCGCTCCGAGGGAGACGATCGGTCCCCTCACACCCTCGACCACCAGCACCATGTCCTCGCCGGCCAGGAAGGCGGCCGTGTCGGAGACCTGGTCGCGCAGGGTGTCGAGCCGCACGCCGAGCGGGAGGGCGTCGAGCCCCTCCAGCCGGAGGGTGAGGGTCCGGCCCGCCCCGGTGAGCCGACCCACGAGCTGACGACCCGGGTCGTCGGGGGCGGGGCCGGTGTCCACCGTCAGGGTGAGGTCGGCGTCGAAGCGGAGGCCCATGGTCGGTCAGGACCCCGTCGCGCCCGTGTGCTCGACGTCCTCGGTGGTGATGCGCAGGGTGCCGTCCAGCTTCCAGGTCGCCCGGGGCGCGTCGGTGCCGGTGTCGCGCGGCACCTCGACCGACATGTCGACGAACGTGTAGTTGATCGCCGCGCCCTGGCCGGTCAGGTAGTCCCACATCTCCTTGCCCAGATCGGTCCAGGAGACCTCCTTGTCGTTGCCGTTCGTCATGCCGCCGTGCTGCGCGGGGGTGGTCTCAGACATCTCGTCCTCGTTTCAGTCACATCTTTGGACAACCTTTGTCCAATGTCTGTCCAGTGTGACACCGAGAGCCGGTCCGCGCAACCGTCAGCCGCCGAAGTGGTCCCACCCGCCCAGCTCGGGGCGCGCCGGCTCGCCGCGCCACCACACTCCCGGCGTCCAGGGGGAAGACTCCTCGGCGGAGCCGTCGGACGGTTCGACCGACCCCAGGTGCACCCACCCCGGCGGCACCTCGGCCCGGGAGGGGAAGGTCGCGAGCAGCTCGTGCTCCTCGCCCCCGCCGAGCACCTGCGCCAGCGCCACCTCGCGGGGCACGGCCGGCCGGAGGCGGGCGGCCAGCCCCTCCACGGCGGGCTCGGACAGGACCAGGTGCACCCCGCTCGCGCGTGCCAACCGGTCCCCGTCCCGGACGAGTCCGTCCGACACGTCGATCATCGAGGTCGCCCCGGCGCGCGCGGCGAGGGGGCCCTGCGCCAGATCGGTCAACGGTCGGCGGTGGTGCTCCAGCAGCGCGAGAGCGTCGGGGTCGCGGCCCCCGGCATGCCCCTCCTCCAGCAACCACCAGCCCGCGCCGGACCGTCCCAGGGGCCCGGAGACCGCCAGAACGTCGCCCGGTCGTGCGCCGGAGCGCAGGACCGGGGAGTGCACGCCGCTGCCGAGCTCGCCCAGCGCCGTCACAGAGACCGAGACGAACCCAGGAGGAGCGGAGGACAGGTCACCCCCCACGACCGGTACCCCGGCCCGACCGGCGGCCCAGGCGATCCCTTCGGTCAGCTCCCGCGCCCAGGACACGGGCAGGTCCGTGGGCGCCACCAGAGTGACGAGCAGCCCGGTCCCCACGCCGCCCATGGAGGCGAGGTCGGCGAGGTTCTGCGTGACGATCTTGACCCCGACGTCATACCCGCTCGACCACGCGTCACGCCAGTCGCGGTCGCGCACCATCGTGTCGGTGGTGGCCAGCACCGCGCCGCGGCGGACGGCCAGCAGCGCCGTGTCGTCGCCGGGGCCGACGAGCACACCCCCGGTTGGCTGCCCCGCGAGCACCGCGAAGACCTCGTCGAGCACGCCGCGCTCCCCCGAGCCACCGAGGGTGGCGGACGCGGGCGTCGCACCAGGACCGCCGCCCCCTGCTCCCCCGTCCGGGTCCCGCTCCTCGCCGTTCACCCGAGCACGGTAGCCTCCCAGTCACCCCAGCAGGAGGTTCGACGTGATCAAGGCCTACATCCTCGTCCAGACCGAGGTCGGCGAGTCGGCCCGGGTCACCGCCGCGATCCGCGATCTTCCCGGTGTCCTGGCGGCCGACGACGTCGCCGGCCCCTACGACGTGATCGCCTTCGTCGAGGCGCACACGGTCCAGGAGCTGAGCCGGGGGATCATCGCCAGGGTCCAGGCGGTCCCGCACATCACCCGCACCACGACGTGCACGGTCGTCGAGTTCTGACCCCACTCCCGCGCGCTCCCCGGGCGGCACCCGACCGTGCCGCGCCCTCCTGTCTCCTGACGATCGTGCCGCTCGTCGTGCTGCTCTCTGGGTGCGGCCAGGACGCGGTGCGCGCCACGCCCTTCGGAGGGTCGGACTCGCCCTCCTGCGAGGCGGTGGCGGACCACTGGCCCACGACGGTCGGCGGGCTGGAGCCGCGCGTGACCGCGGTGCAGTCGCGGGGGGTGGCCGCCTGGGGAGACCCGCCGGTCGTCGCCCGGTGCGGCAAAGCGCCGCCGGGCCCGACCGAGGACCCGTGCATCGACGTCAGCGGGATCGACTGGGTCGCGACCGAGCTCGAGGACGGCACGATGTTCACCACCTTCGGCCGGGACCCGGCGGTCGAGGTCCTCGTGCCGGTGGTCTACGACACGGCCCCGCTGTGGCTCCCCGCCTTCGCCGACGCCGTCTCCCAGGTCGAGCAGACGCTCGGCGAGTGCACCTCGGCGCAGGGCTGACCAGCACCCTGACAGACCCCGCGCGGTCCGGCCACGGGCGACCCGCTCAGCGCAGGCCCAGCGGCCGCGCCAGCGCCAGCTGCAGCAGCTCGTCCACGAGCTCCGGATAGCTCACCCCCGACGCGGCCCACACCTGGGGATACATCGAGAACGGGGTGAAGCCGGGCATCGTGTTGATCTCATTGAGCACGACCTGCTCGTCGGGGGTGACGAAGCAGTCCACCCGAGCCAGCCCCTCGCACCCGGCGACCTCGAAGGCGGCTCGCGCGATCCGGTGCACCTCCTCGCGCACGGCGTCGCTGACCTGCGTGGGTGCGGTGATCCGCACGCTGTCCTCGTCGAGGTACTTGGCCTCGAAGTCGTAGAACTCGTGACCCGCCCCGACCACCGTGATCTCGCCGCACTCGCTGATCCGCGGAGCGGCCGACCCACGACCCTGCAGCACGCCGCACTCGATCTCGCGCCCGACGATCCCCTGCTCGACCAGGACCTTGGGGTCGTGGTCCCGCGCCTTCTCGACGGCCGCCTCGAGCTCGTCCGGGTGGTCGACCTTGACGACCCCCACCGACGACCCGGCCCGGGCCGGCTTGACGAAGACCGGGAACCGCAGGGCGTTCGCGGCGTCCAGGCAGGCAGCGCGGTCCCGGCGCCAGGACAGGTCGGTGATCACGACGTAGGGACCGACCGGCAGGCCCACGGAGGCGAACAGCACCTTCATCACGTGCTTGTCCATCATCGCCGCCGAGGCGAGCACCCCGCAGCCGACGTAGCGGATGTCGGCGAGCTCCAGCAGCCCCTGGATCGTGCCGTCCTCGCCGAAAGGCCCGTGCAGCACCGGGAAGACCACGTCGACCTCGCCGAGGTCGGTGGTCGAGCCGTCCGTCTCGACCAGCCGCAGCTGGTGGTCGAGACCGCCGAGCGGGACGATGACCTGACGGCCGGTGTCCGGCACCGACGGCAGCTGCGAGCCGTGGATCTCCAGGGCGTCGAGGTCGTCGTCCACCAGCACCCAGTGACCCTCGCGGGTGATGCCGATCGGCACCACCTCGTAGCGCTCCGGGTCGATGGCGCGCAGCACGCTCGCCGCGGTGGCGCACGAGATGGCGTGCTCCTCGGACCGTCCGCCGAAGACCACGGCGACACGGGGTCGTCCCCGGACGGAGGACGGCGGGAGGGTGCTGGGCTGGCTGGTCATCGGGTCGAGCCTAACGGGACGGCGGGACGGGTCCGGTCAGCCGCGCTCGTGCTTGCGGGCGCGGGACATCATCGCCACGGTCAGCTGCTCGGGTGTCACGCTGCCGTCGATGACGGCGGTCACGCCCTGCGAGATCGGCATGTCGACGCCGGCCCGGGACGCGAGCTCGACCACGGCGCGGCAGGACTTGACGCCCTCTGCGGTCTGGTGGGGCAGGGCCATCAGCTCGGCGATGTGCTGCCCCTGCCCCAGCGCGACGCCGACGCGGTGGTTGCGGGACAGCGGTGACATGCAGGTGGCGATGAGGTCGCCCACGCCGGCCAGCCCCATGAGCGTGGCGGGGTCGGCCCCCAGCGCCTGCCCGAGGCGGGCGATCTCGGCCAGGCCTCGCGTGATGAGCGAGGACTTGGTGTTGTCGCCGTAGCCGAGTCCCTCGGCCATCCCGACCGCGAGCGCGATGACGTTCTTGACGGTGCCGCCCAGCTCGGCGCCGATGACGTCGGTCTGGGTGTAGGGGCGGAAGTAGGGGGTGGCCACCATCGCGGCCACCCGCTCGGCCGCGTCGAAGTCGGTGCCGGCGACGACGGTCGCGGCCGGCTGCCGCGCGGCGATCTCCTTGCTGAGGTTGGGCCCCGAGACGACGACGACACGCTCCCCCGAGATGCCGGACGCCTCGATGACCTCGCTCATCCGCAGGCCGGTCCCCAGCTCGATGCCCTTCATCAGCGACACCACCAGGGCACCCGGCGGTATGACGTCACCCCAGTCCGCGAGGTTGGCACGCAGGCTCTGGGACGGGACGGCCAGCACGACGAGGTCCGCGTCCCGCGCTGCTGCCCGGGGGTCGGTGGTGGCCGTGACCACCGACGAGAGCTCGGTGCCGGGCAGGTAGTCGGGGTTGCGATGTTCCCGCGCGATGGCCGACACGACCTCCTCGCGACGCGCCCAGACCGTCACGGAGGTGGCGCCGGCGTCGGCGAGGATCTGGGCGAAGGCGGTGCCCCAGCTGCCCGCCCCGAAGACGGCGGCGCGCGTCATCGTCCCTCCTCGCGACGCGCCCGGGCCGGGTCGAAGGGCACCGCGGGCGGTGTCTCCCCCCGCAGCTCGGCGACCAGCGAGGTGATCGCGGCCATCACCCGTTCGGTGGCCTCGACGTGCGCGCGAGGGTCGTCGGCGCGGTCGTAGAGGTCGGAGAGGTCCACCGGCGGTCCGGCCCTGACCTGCTGGACGGGGCGGCGGAGCAGGTTGCCCGGCCGGCGCGCGTAGCGCCCCAGGATCTGGAGGGCCCCCCACTGCCCGATGGGGACGACGGGGGCGCGGCTGGTCAGGGCGAGCCGCCCGACACCGGGACGCGCCTTCATCGGCCAGTGGTCCGGGTCCCTGGTGAGGGTCCCCTCGGGCATGATCCCGATGCACTTGCCCTCCTCCAGCGCCTCGCGCGCGGCGACGAGGGCGTCGCCCGCCCGGGTCGTCTGGCGGTGGACCGGGACCTGCCCCAGGTGGCGCAGCGCCGGCCCCAGCGCGGGCACCTCGAAGAGCGTGGACTTGGCCAGGAAGAACGGCGGCCGCCCCTGGTCCACCAGGAAGTGGGCGACGGTGAAGGGGTCCACCTCGGAGTAGTGGTTGCTCGCCGCGATGAAGCCGCCCGTCCGGGGGACGTTCTCCGCACCCGACCAGGACCGCCGGGTGATGCCGATGAGAAGCGGTCGGACCGTGCCGATCACCGCGTGGTAGGACCAGGGGATCGGCTGTCGGGGGGGCTGGGGCTTCACGGGGTCATCTTGTCATCCGGGGGGTGTCGTGGCGAGGATGCCCGGGTGACCTCCGAGACGTGCCCGCCCACCGCCCCCGCCGGGATGCTCGCCGACCGGCCCGTGCGCTGGCGCCTCGTGATCCCGGTCAAGCATGCGGACACGGCGAAGAGCCGGCTGGACCCACCGGCCCCCCTGGAGCGCCCGGAGCTGGCCCGCGCGGTGGCCCTCGACACCCTCGAGGCAGCCTGCGCCGCCCTGCCGCCGCACCAGGTCACCGTGGTCACCTCCGACCCGGTGACCACGGCTGCGGCGCTCGCGCTGGGAGCCAGGGTCGTCGCGGACCCCGGTCGTGGCCTGGACGCCGCGGTCGCCGCGGGCTGGGCGGGCCGCTGCGCGGACGCGGCGCGGACCGACAGGGCCGACGGGGCGGTCGGGGGCTGGGCGGCGCTCCTGGGCGACCTGCCGTCCCTGCGCGCCACGGACCTGGTGCGCGCATTGACGGCGTGCGCGGCACACCCGGCGGCGGTGGTGCCGGACGCCGCCGGGACCGGCACCGTCCTGCTCACCTCGACCGTCGGCCCCCCCACCCCGAGGTTCGGTCCCGGCTCGGCCGCCCGGCACGCCGAGGCCGCCGTGCTGCTGGCGCTGACGCTGCCCCGGCTGCGGCGGGACGTCGACGTGGCCGCCGAGCTCGAGGAGGCCGTCCGGCTCGGCGTCGGTCGGCACACGACGCTGGCCCTGGAGCTCCGGGCCTAGAGTGGCGCCCATGCAGGCGAGCGTGCACAGCTTCGACCACACCACCGGCACCGGCAGCGTGCTGCTGGACACCGGCCGGCTGCTGCCGTTCGACGAGCCGGTGTTCGCCGGCAGCGGCCTGCGGCACCTCAGGCTGGGTCAGCGGGTGTCGGTCGAGGTCGAGCCCGAGGACCCGGAGACGGACGGTGCCCACCTCGCGCGGCTGTGGATCGTCGGCGTCGGCGAGGGCCAACCCATCGACTGAGCCCCGCGCCCTACTTCTTCTTCTTGCCCTTGCCCTTCTTGGCCTTACCCGGGGCGGCCTCGGGGTCCTTGTCCTTGGCCTTCTTCTTCGCCTTCTTCTCCTTGGCCGCGATCTCGTCGTTCTTCACCTGGGCCAGCTGGGCCTTCTTGGCCGAGATCATCCCGGCGGTGATCTCCTCGCCGCTGGTCATCGGACGTCGCCGGGGAGAGGGCGCGGCGGGGCGCGCCTGCTCCCCGCTGGCGTTCTCGGCCGGTGGTCTGGGGGCCCTCACCGTGTCGGGCGTGCCGCTGGTGCGCGTGCGACGGCCCGGCTTCGTCGGGTCGTCCGCGGCGGCGGGCCGCGCTTCCTTCGCACGCTTGGCGGGCACCGGGTCCTTCGTGGTGGCGGCGTCCCCGGCGCTGCGGCGGATGCTCGCCCTGCCGGCACCCTGGGCGGGCGCTCGGGACCCCCGGGGGGCGTCCGGCTCGGTGGTGGCGACCAGCTCGCCGGTGCTGCCGACGCGGACTCCCGCCAGACCCTCCTCGGGCAGCGTCGAGGGGTCCGCCACGACGTCCTTGAAGTAGGCGCCCGGGCGGAAGCGGGGCAGGCTGGTCGCTGCGATCGGCACGGGGGCGCCGGTCCGCGGGTTGCGCCCCGTCCGGGCTGCGCGGTCCACGCGCTCGAAGGTGCCGAAGCCCGTGATCCCCACGGCACCACCGGCAGCCACCTCCCGCAGCACCACGTCGACGAGGGACTCCACCGCGAGCGCGGCGACGGCCCGCCCTCCCACACGCGTGGCGAGTGCCTCGATCAGGTCGGCCTTGTTCACCGGAACTCCTTCATGACTGCCGGGTGCTCCACGGTCGGTGCTCCGCCGTGCTGACGAGTCACGCTACGCCCGTGTGGGTCCCGGTGTCGATGCCAGGACCGACTGGTCGGCGAGGACACCCTGTGCGCGACAGCACGATCGGGCGTCCGTTCCCCTGACGACCGCGCCCCTCGGTGGAGCCCGGGGCCGGGCATGACGAAGGCCCCCACCGATCACGGTGGGGGCCTCACGACCTACGGCGTAGCCCCGACGGGATTCGAACCCGCGCTACCGCCTTGAGAGGGCGGCGTGCTAGGCCACTACACAACGGGGCCGTAGTTGCGGCGCGATTGCGCCGAGGGGAAACGTTACCCGAACGGGCGGTTTCCTGCGAAATCGACCGAAGCCGACCCTGCGCTGGGGTACCAGGACTCGAACCTAGACTAACTGAACCAGAATCAGTCGTGCTGCCAATTACACCATACCCCAAGGGGTGTTCCCGCCCGTTCTCACGTGCGGTGGACCGAGGCGATACCTTACCGTGCGGCGGCGCCCGACCCAAATCCGACCGACGGTCCCGACCCCTGCGTCGTCGCCGCGGCGAGCACCTCCTCGAGGCCCGCCAGCGGGGCCAGGCCCCGCCCTCGGGCCACCGTCAGCTCGCCGGGGTCGTGCGGATAGCCGGGGCGGCGGAGCCAGGCTGCACCGAGCCCGGCGTCCAGCGCCGCGAGGGGGTCCACGTCCAGCTCGTCGCCGACGTGCAGGACTGCGGACGCGTCCTCGTCGAGAAGGGCGCAGGCGTGGTGGAACACCGCTGGCGCCGGCTTGCCGACGCCGAGGGTGTCCTTGGTGACGACCCCCGCGGTGAGCTCTGACACGTGCGCCGCCAGCCCGGTGATCCGCAGCTTGCGCTCGGTGTAGGGCCGTGAGGAGTTCGTGAGCAGCGCGACCGGCCACCCGCGGTCACGGCAGGCGACCAGGGTGGTCAGCACGTCGTCGAAGACGGTGAGGTGCTGGGCCATCCCCTGCTCGAACAGCGTGTTCCAGAGGGAGGCGTCGTCCGGTCCGGCCTTGACTCCCAGCCACCCGGCGACGTCCGCGACCCGACGGGCGCGCATCGTCGGGAAGTCGCACGCCCCACGGGTGTAGGCCCGGAAGTGCCCGTCCGGGTCCGCACGGAACCGGTGACCGGCCGCGGCCAGTCGTGCGGGGTCGGCGCCCGGCCAGATCGCCTGTGCGGCAGCCGCACCTGCCGCCACCATCGCGGCCCGCGTGCCGATCAGGGTGTCGTCGACGTCCAGCAGCACCCCGCGCACACCGGCTCCCGGCAGGACGACCCCCACCGTCTCAGACCTCGGCGCGCAGCCGACGCAGGCGCACGAGGGTCTCGTGCTTGCCGAGGATCTCCATCGACTCGAAGAGGGGCGGGCTGATCCGCTGTCCGGAGACCGCTGTGCGCAGCGGCCCGAACGCGAACCGCGGCTTGAGCCCCATACCGTCGACGAGCGCCTCGCGCAGCACAGCCTCGATCCGCTCGGTGGTCCACTCCACCCCCCCGCCCAGGGGCTGGGGGAGCGCGCCCGACAGCGTGTCGAGGGCCGCGACAGCGGCGTCGAGGACGGCCCCGGCATCGCCCTTGAGCTGCGCGCGGGCGTCGTCGGCGATCTCGAGGGCATCCCCGCGGACGTAGAACGGGGCGATGAGCGGGACCGCCTCGGACAAGGTCTGGACCCGTGTCTGCACGAGCTCGGCGACCGCCATGAGCCGCGCAAGCTCCCCCATGCCGGACTGGGGGCCCAGGACCCCCGCGTCGCGCAGCACCGGCAGCAGCCGGCCGGCGAAGTCCTCGAGCGGCAGCAGCCGGATGTGGTCGGCGTTGATCGCCTCGGCCTTCTTCTGGTCCCAGCGGGCGGGGCTGGGGTTGACCGCGTGCAGGTCGAAGGCCGCGACCAGCTCGTCGGGGGTGAACAGGTCCCGGTCCGCCCCGATCGCCCAGCCGAGGAGCGCCAGGTAGTTGACCATGCCCTCGCGCACGAACCCCTTGTCGCGGTGCAGGAAGAGGCTGGACTCCGGGTCTCGCTTGGACAGCTTCTTGCTCCCCTCCCCCAGCACGAGCGGCAGGTGCCCGAAGGTCGGCACCCGCTCGGCGACACCGATCTCGACCAGCGCCCGGTGCAGGACGAGCTGCCGGGGCGTCGAGGAGAGCAGGTCCTCACCGCGCACGACGTGCGTGATCCGCATCATCGCGTCGTCGACCGGGTTGACCAGCGTGTAGAGCGGCTGGCCGTTGCCGCGCACCACCACGAAGTCGGGGACCGAACCCGCGGGGAAGGTCACCTCGCCGCGCACCATGTCGGTGAAGGTGAGGTCCTCGTCGGGCATCCGCAGGCGCAGCACCGCCTCGCGTCCCTCGACCCGGTATGCCGCACGCTGCTCCGGCGTGAGGTCACGGTCCGCGTTGTCGTAGCCCAGCTTGGGGTCGCGACCGGCAGCGCGGTGGCGTGCCTCGACCTCCTCCGGCGTCGAGAACGACTCGTAGGCGACGCCCGCCTCCAGCAGCCGTAGGGCCACGTCCTGGTAGATCTCCCCCCGCTCGCTCTGCCGGTAGGGGCCGTAGGGACCGCCCACCCCGGGGCCCTCGTCGAAGTCCAGGCCCAGCCAGTCCAGCATCTCCACGATCTGGTCCATCGACTCCTGCGAGTCGCGCGCGGCGTCGGTGTCCTCGATCCGGAAGACCAGGGTGCCGCCCTGGTTGCGGGCGTAGGCCCAGTTGAACAGGGCGGTGCGCGCGAGTCCGACGTGGGGCGTGCCGGTGGGGCTGGGGCAGAAGCGGAGGCGCACCTCGGCGCCGGACGCCTCGGTGGCCTCGGACGCGGAGGCGGGGGCAGCGTGAGTCGTCATGATGGTGCACAGACTACTGGCCGGGCATGCCGTGCCCGTGGCGTGCGGAGGTGGGGCGGTGGCACCCCTCAGCGGGCGAGCAGTGCGGCGGTCACCGACTCCTGCACCCAGGAGAGGAAGTCGTAGTAAGCCATCTTCTGCGCCGTCGCGGGGTCCAGCTCGATGTCCCCGACCAGCGCCTGCTCCAGCTGGGCGTGGAGCCGCTCGGAGTCCTCGTCGGTGCGCAGGCCCAGCCGCTCCCCCAGGATGAGCCGGGCATCGGTGAGTGCCATGGTCAGCGCCCTGGCCTGGTCGAGGTCCAGGTCCAGCCTGGGCGGGTCGGCGGCCTCGAGGGCCGCCACCGCGGTGCTGATCGTCGCCGCCTTGCGCGAGCGGAGGCCGTGCTCGGTGAGCCGGCGGAACTCGGTGGCCTGCTCGGCGTCGTCGCGCGAGGCAGGGGGCAGCAGGCGGGCGAGCGCGGGGTCGCTGGGCTCCTCGGGGTCGACCTCGTCGCCGAGGCCGGCCACCAGGTCGAGGAAGGGGTCGCCCGTGTCCGGACGCTCAGGCGCCACGAAGTCACGGGTCAGCCGCAGGACGTGCGCGACCAGACCGAGCTCCTCGGCGTCGAAGCGGGCCACGACGCGCTGGCCACGACGACGGAACGCGGTCGCCACGGCTCAGTCGTCCTTCTGGAAGGTGGCCCAGAGTCCGTAGCCGTGCATGGCCTCGGTGTCGGCCTCCATCTTCTCCCGGCTGCCCGTCGACACGACAGCCCGGCCCTTGGTGTGGACGTCCATCATCAGCGCCTCGGCGCGCGCCCTCGGGTAGCCGAAGTGCGACTGGAGGACCCAGGTGACGTAGTCCATCAGGTTGACGGGGTCGTTCCACACCAGCGTCACCCAGGGCGTGTCCGCCTCCGGCCGGTCGAGCACCGCGACGCTGCTCTGCCGCCGCCGCGTCGGCTGCGGACCGGCGGGCGGACCGGGTGGCTGCGGCGGGTCGATGGGCACTCCCCCACTGTAGGCGGCTCGGCGGGTGTGGCCCGAGCCCGTGGTGGCTAGGCTGACGGGGTGAACCCGAGCACCGCCCTGCTGACGGACCACTACGAGCTGACGATGGTCCAGGCGGCTCTCGCCAGCGGCCACGCGGACCGTCGCTGCGTCTTCGAGACCTTCGCCCGACGGCTTCCCGACGGGCGGCGCTACGGTGTGGTGGCCGGCACGGGGCGCGCCCTGGAAGCGTTGCGGGACTTCCGGTTCGGTGAGGACGAGCTGGCCTTCCTGCGCGAACGGAGGGTGGTCGACGACCGTACCCTCGACTGGCTGGCGGGCTACCGGTTCAGCGGGGACATCTGGGGGTATGCCGAGGGCGAGGTGTACTTCCCGGGCTCGCCCCTGATGGTGGTCGAGTCCACCTTCGCGGAGGGGGTCGTCCTCGAGACCCTCATCCTGTCGGTGCTCAACCACGACTCGGCGGTCGCCTCCGCCGCGTCCCGGATGACGGCCGCGGCGGGCCGGAGGCCGTGCATCGAGATGGGGTCGCGGCGCACCCACGAGGACTCGGCGGTGGCTGCCGCGCGCGCCGCATACCTCGCCGGTTTCGCCTCCACCTCCAACCTGGAGGCCGGGCGCCGGCACGGGATCCCGACGGCAGGCACCGCCGCCCACTCCTACACGCTGCTCCACCAGGACGAGCGCGAGGCGTTCGCCAACCAGCTGGCCAGCCTGGGTCTGCGCACGACGCTGCTCGTCGACACCTACGACGTGGCCGCGGCGGTCGAGGTCGCGGTCGAGCTCGCGGGCCCGGAGCTGGGGGCCGTCCGGCTGGACTCCGGCGACCTGGTCTCCCAGGCGCACGACGTGCGGGCCCAGCTGGACGCCCTCGGCGCGACGGAGACGCGCATCGTGGTGACCTCCGACCTGGAGGAGCACGCGATCGCGGCGCTGCAGGCTGCGCCGGTCGACGCCTACGGCGTGGGCACGCAGGTCGTGACGGGGTCGGGGCACCCCGCCGCGGGCATGGTCTACAAGCTGGTGAGCCGCGAGAACCCGGCCGGGGTCATGGAGGGGGTCGCCAAGGCGAGCAAGGACAAGTCGTCGGTCGGCGGGCGCAAGTACGCCCTGCGCCGGCGCGACGCCGAGGGTGAGGCGCAGGCGGAGCTGATCGGCATCAACACGACGCCGGACGACGACGGCGACGACCGGCCGCTCCTGGTGCCGCTGGTGCGGGGCGGCGAGGTCGTGGCGGCGACCGACGTGGAGACCGCCCGTGCCCACCACGTCCTGGCGCGGGCCGAGCTGCCGCAGCGGGCGCTGCGGCTCTCCCACGGCGAACCCGCGATCCCGACGACCTACCTCGACGACTGGAGCTGAGGACATGAGCAGTGCGCTGATCGTCGTGGACGTGCAGAACGACTTCTGCGAGGGCGGGTCGCTCGCCGTGGCGGGCGGGACGGCCGTCGCGGTCGGGGTCGGCGAGCACCTGCGGTCGCACGGGCAGGAGTATGCCGCGGTCGTCGCCACCGCGGACTGGCACGTGGACCCGGGCGACCACTGGTCGGACGAGCCGGACTTCCGGAGCAGCTGGCCGGTGCACTGCCGCGCCGGTGATGACGGCGCGAAGTTCCACGCCGAGCTCGGCCCGGCCCTCGAGCACGTCCAGGCGGTCTTCCGCAAGGGTGAGCACGCCGCGGCCTACAGCGGCTTCGAGGGCACGACGCTGGTGCACGGCCGGACCGTGGGTCTGGCCGAGTGGCTCCGAGAACGCGCGATCGACGACGTCGTGGTCGTCGGGATCGCCACCGACCACTGCGTGCGCGCGACCGCCCTCGACGCCGTGCGCGAGGGCTTCGGCACCACCGTGCTGCTCGACCTGTGCGCCGGGGTGGCGCAGCAGACGACCGACGCCGCGCTGGAGGAGCTCCGCGAGGCGTCGGTCGTCGTGGCCTGACGACCCGCACACGCCGGGTGGCGGGCGGGTCAGCGGGGCCGGTGGCTCAGCGGCCGAAGATGCGACCGAAGATGGAGCCGCTGGAGGCGGCGGCCTTCTCCGCGTCGCTGTGGCCCTGGCAACGGTTGCTGCGCGGGACGCCGGACATCACCTGGTCGACGTGCTGGCCGCAGCCGGCCCAGGTGGTCTTGGTGCAGATGTTGCAGTTGACGGGACGGCACATAGGGGTACTCCTCGGGTGGGGTTGGGTGTGGTGTTCGGTCGTGCGGGCGGTCAGTCGGGGCCGACGACGGGCAGACCCGCCGAGCCGGCCTTCTCGAAGTCGTCGTCGATCGCGACCACGAGCGCACCCGAGGCCGCGATGACGGAGGCGGCGATCGAGGAGCGGTAGCCGCTGGCGCAGTGCACCCAGATCTCCCCTTCCGGGAGATCCTGGACACGGTTGAGCAGCTCGTGGATCGGGATGTTGGTCGAGCCCTCGATGTGCGACTCGGCGTGCTCGGCGGCGCGACGCACGTCGAGGACCGCGACGTGCCGGTGGTGACGGACCTGGGCGAGGTCACCGAAGTCGGCGCTCTCGAACCGGCCCAGCGGACCGTCGGTCCACTCCTCGGGCGTCCCCGTGGCCGCACCCTCCAGCCGGTCGATGCCGATGCGGACCAGCTCGCGCTGCGCCTCGGCGACCTGTTCCGGGCTCTCCCCGAGGAGGGTGAGCGGCGTGCCCCAGGGGATGAGCCACCCGAGGTAGGTGGAGAACTGGCCGTCGATGCCGAAGTTGAGCGTGCCGAGGACGTGGCCGTCGGCGAAGGCCGTCCGGTTGCGCAGGTCCACGACCCACTCGCCGTCGGCGATGCGGCGCGCCAGCACGTCCTTGTCGGCCGGCTCCGGCGCGGACAGGTCGGGCGCCGACGGTCCGGAGCTGTTGGCGGGCCCCATGTGGGCGTAGTAGGCGGGGAAGGCCTCGAGGCCGGCCAGGGTGTCGGCCACCCAGCGCTCCTCGTCCTGGGTCAGGGCCGGGTTCTGCCGACGCTCCTGACCGATCGTCGAGGCGGTCGCGTCCTCGGACGTGGACCCCGCGGAGCAGAAGGACCCGAAGCCGTGGGTGGGCAGCACGCGGGTCTGCTCCGGCAGCTCGGCGAGCCGGCGGGCCGACGCGTACTGGTGGTGCACCAGCGCGTGGGTGTGGTCCCGACCCAGCAGGTCGGGCCGTCCGGTGGCGCCGAAGAGCAGCGAGCCGCCCGTGAAGACGCCGACCGGCTCCCCCTCGGAGACCAGGGAGTAGGACAGGTGGGTGTAGGTGTGACCCGGGGTGGCGATCGCCCGGACGGTCATCAGCGGCGACACGACGATCTCGTCACCGTCCCGGGTGGGGACCCGCTCGAAGGCCACGGCGTCCTCGGCGTTGACGTGGTAGGCCGCGCCGGTCGCCTCGCTCAGGGCGAGGCCACCCGTGACGTAGTCGTTGTGGATGTGCGTCTCGAAGACGTGGGTGATGCGCACGCCGGCCTGCTCGGCGAGCGCCAGCACACGGTCGATGTCCCGCTGGGGGTCGACCACGAGGGCCACCTCACCGTCGTGCACGACGTAGCTACGGTCACCCAGCGACGGGGTCTCGAGGATCTTGACGGTCACCGCGCCGGCGGTGTCCACGGTCTGGGGCTCGGCGTCCGAGGGGGTCAAGGGCAGCGTCCTTTCGGCTGTCGGGGCGAGAACATCATACCCCACGGGGTATCTGAGGACCAGCGTAGCAGACCCGCGACATACCCCCCGTGGTATAGCATGGGCCCATGGTCACTCTCAACCCCGCCGACATGACGTCCGTCGTCAACAGGCTCAAGCGCGCACAGGGTCAGCTCGGCGGCGTCATCCGCCTCCTCGAGGAGGGCCGCGAGTGCACCGACGTCGTCAACCAGCTGGCGGCCGTGAACCGGGCGCTGGACCGCGCCGGCTTCGCGATCGTGGCCTCCGGGCTGCGCGAGTGCATGGACAACCCCGAGGGCCTGAGCACCGAGGACCAGGCCACGATGGAGAAGCTCTTCCTCACCCTGGCCTGAGCACCAGGTGGCCCTCGTGGCCACCGGCGCCCGTCAGCTGGTCGAGAACACCTCGTCCGCGCCACCCTGCTGCTCCAGTCCCTTGCTCCACGACTGCGCGTAGACGCCGTCGTCCACGGCCCGGCCGGCCTCGCCCAGCTCGAGCGGTCGGAAGGTGTCGACCATGACGGCCGTCTCGTCGAAGTAGTCCACCCCGATCGAGCGTTCCGTCGCACCCGGCTGCGGCCCGTGGGCATGCCCGCCGGGGTGCACCGAGATCGAGCCCCTGGCGATGCCCGATCCCTTGCGCGCCTCGTAGTCGCCGTCGACGTAGAACATGATCTCGTCCGAGTCCACGTTGGAGTGGTAGTAGGGCACCGGGATCGCCAGCGGGTGGTAGTCCACCTTGCGCGGCACGAAGTTGCAGACGACGAAGTTGGCGCCCTCGAACACCTGGTGGACGGGCGGCGGCTGGTGCACCCGACCGGTGATCGGCTCGTAGTCGGAGATGGCGAAGGCGTAGGGGTAGAGGCAGCCGTCCCAGCCGACCACGTCGAAGGGGTGGAAGGGGTAGGTGTAGATCGTCCCCACCATCCCGCCGCTCGAGCGCTCCCCCGTGCCGCGGTGCTTGACGTAGACCTCCGCGCTCTCCTCGCGGTCGGCGCCCACGTCCTCCGCGAGCACCGGCCCCCGCGGTCCGCGCAGGTCGCGCTCGCAGTAGGGCGCGTGCTCGAGCAGCTGCCCGAACGTGCTGAGGTAGCGCCGCGGCGGCCCGACGTGGCTGTTCGCCTCGATGACGTAGGCGCGCAGCGGCTCGACGAAACCCTCCTCCCCCGCCACCCGCGGGACCCAGCGGTGCGTCGTGGCCCGGGGCACGACGAGGTAGTCGCCCTCCGCGACCTCGAACGTCCCGAACACCGTCTCCACCCGCGCCCCGCCCCGCTCGACGTAGACGCACTCGTCACCGATGCCGTTGCGGTAGAACGGGCTCGGGGTGTCCGCCACCACGTAGAGCAGCCGGACGTCGGCGTTGCCGAGGACCAGCCGGCGCCCCGTCACCACGTCGACCCCCCGCTGCAGCCCGCCCTCGGCCGCTTCGTCGACGAAGAGGTCGTGCAGCCGCAGGTGACGGGGAAGCAGGGGGTGGTTGGCCACGGTGGACATGTCGCCCAGGTCCCAGACGCGGGCGTCGGCGATGGCCGAGGGGATGTTGCGGTGGTAGAGCAGCGAGGAGTCCGAGGAGAAGCCCTCCTCCCCCATCAGCTCCTCGTAGTAGAGGTTGCCGTGCCCGTCGCGATGCTGGGTGTGCCGCTTCGGCGGGACGTGGCCGACGCTGCGGTAGTGAGCCATGGGTGCACCCTGCAGTAGCGTGCCGGGCATGTCAACGACGCCTGCGGCCAGAACGCTGTTCGCGCGGTGGATCGACGACGCGGCGGTGTTCCCGCCGGACTGTCTGCCGATGGCGCAGGCCTGGCACGAGCACCGCGGGCACCTGCTCAGCGGGTATGGCGACCTGCTGGGACCCCTGCTCGTCGGCGCCTCCGGCGCCACCTCCCTGGTCGACGTCGCCGCGGCGGCCCACGACCGCGAGGCCGAGGAGCCACGAGCCGTCGCCGTGGGTGTGATCGCCCGACCCGGGACACCGGTGGAGGACCTCGTCGCGGCCGTGTCCCTGCTGCGAGCGTCGGCCCACGTGCGGGTGGCCTCGGTGGAGGTGGCCCACGACGACGACGGTCGGTGGACCCGTGCGCTCGAGCTGGGCGTGCCCGTGGCCGTCGAGGTGCCCCGGGAGACCGACGCCCGGGAACCGGCGCTGGATGCCGTGGCGGAGGCGGCAACCGCCGGTGGACCGGGCCTGACGGTCAAGCTGCGCACCCAGTCGACCCCCGTCGCCCCCGTGCCCACCGTCGCCGAGGTCACGGCGCTCATGGTCGGTGCCCGTGATCGCGGGCTGCCGTTCAAGCTGACCGGCGGCCTGCACCGCGCGGTGGCGCACACGGCCGCGCTGCCCGACGGGTCGACCGAGGACCAGCACGGAGCCCTCAACGTGCTGGTAGCCACGCACCACCTCGAGGAGGGAGCGACCCGCGAGGTGCTCGAGGAGGTGCTCGCGCTCCGCGACGGCGACCTCCTCGCAACGGCCGCGCGGAGTCTCGACGGTGCCCAGGCTGCCGCGGTGCGGACCCGGTTCGTCTCCTTCGGCTGCTGCGGCGTCACCGACCCGATCTCCGACCTCGCCGCGCTGGGCCTCCTGCCCGCGTGACCGCATACCCGAAGGAGCCCGCTGTGCCGAACTCCCCCGCCCCCTCGCCCCACGAGCTGCCCCCGGACCATCCCTTCGGGCTGCACCACCTCCCCTACGGGGCCGTCAGCCGGACCGGCGCGGGCGGCCCGGACATCCGCCTCGCGGTGCGCGTCGGTGACCACGCCCTCGATCTGGCGCTCGCGGCGCACGGCACGCCGTGGGCGGAGGTCCTGGCAGGCCCGACGCTCAACGCTCTCCTCGACCTGGGACCCCAGTCGTGGGCCGACCTGCGCTCCTGGCTGCAGCGGACCCTGTCCGACCCCCAGGACCACGCCGGTCTGGCGCAGCACCTGACGCCGGTCGAGGAGCTCACCCTCCACCTGCCTGTCCGCGTCGCCGACTACGTCGACTTCTACGCCAGCGAGCACCACGCGACCAACGTCGGGAGGATCTTCCGACCGGACGGCGCCGCCCTCACCCCCAACTGGAAGCACCTGCCGATCGGCTACCACGGTCGCTCCTCCACGGTCGTGGTCAGCGGGACGGACGTCGTGCGTCCCTGCGGCCAGCGCAAGGCACCGGCCGACCCGACCCCCACCTTCGGTCCGAGCGTGCGGCTCGACATCGAGGCCGAGCTGGCCTTCGTCGTCGGCGGCGGCACCGCCCTCGGCTCCCGGGTGCCGGTCGAGCACGCCGACGAGCACCTCTTCGGGGTGGCGCTGTTCAACGACTGGTCGGCGCGGGACATCCAGGCCTGGGAGTACGTCCCGCTCGGCCCGTTCCTGGGCAAGTCCTTCGCGTCGTCGATGGCCGGGTGGATCACGCCGATGGCCGCCCTGGACGCGGCGCGCGTGCCGCTCCCCGTCCAGGACCCGGAGCCGCTGGCCTACCTGCGGGGCGACGGCAGCTCCCTCTACGGGCTCGACCTGACCATGGAGGTGCGGATCAACGGCACCGTCGTCTCCCGACCGCCCTACCGCACGATGTACTGGTCGCCGGTGCAGATGCTCGCGCACCTGACCGTCAACGGGGCCCGGCTGAGCAGCGGGGACCTCTTCGCCTCCGGCACCACCTCGGGCCCCGACCGCGACTCGAGCGGCAGCCTGCTGGAGCTGACGTGGAGCGGCGCCGAGCCGCTGCGGCTCGACGACGGCACGACCCGCACCTTCCTCGAGGACGGCGACACGGTGACCATCACCGCGACCGCGCCCGGTCCTGACGGGGCGGTCGTGCGGCTGGCAGAGGTGGCCGGCACCGTCGCGCCGGCCACCTGCTGAGCAGGGTCAGCGGGCGCGGACCACGTTGGTCTTGGCGGCCTTGTCGTGGATGGCCTGCTTCTTGCCGTCCCACAGCGGCCACAGCACGTTGACCAGCGAGAAGAGGCTGAGGAAGCTGAGCGCGGTGCTCACCCCGCTGACGATGCCGGGACCCTGGTAGATCAGCCCGCGCACGGCCGAGGTCCCCCACGACACCTTGCCCGGCTGGTCCCGCAGCCGCACCTGCAGACCGGTGATCAGCTTGCCGACGGTGCCCCCGAAGACCGTGACCATGACGATCTCGTAGACCAGCCCCGCCATCCCCGAGGCCAGCGAGAAGGTGGTGAGCCCGCGCGTGATCTCCGCCGGCATCGGAGCCATGGGGTCGCTCATCGTCGTCACGTAGTCGAGGTAGGCGCCCCAGAGGTTGGGCGTCACGAGCGCCCCCACCAGCAGGCCGAGGGGGACGAGCACGATCAGGTCGAGCAGGCGGGCGGCGACCCGGTGCCACCACGAGGCCAGCGGCTGACCGTCGGGGGTCGTCGGGCCGGTCGGCTGCGGCATCTGGTAGCCACCCGGCATGGGGGTCTGCCACTGCCCCTGGTTCGGCTGCTGCCCCTGCTGACCGTAGGGGTTGTTGGGCTGGCCGTAGCCCAGCTGGCCGTAGCCCTGCTCCTGCTGGCCGTAGGGACCCTGCTGGCCGTAGCTCTGCCCCCCCTGCTGCCCACCGTCCTGCTGACCCGGCGCCGCGCCCCACGGGGACTGGCTGGCCTGGCCGGCCTGCTCCAGGTTCGGCTTCTGCTTGGGGCTGGTGTGGTTGGTCCACTGCACCCCGTCCCAGTAGCGGAGGTTGTCGGCGTTCTCCGGGTCGTCGTACCACCCTGCTTGTTGACTCATGGGTCCAAGCCTGCCACGCGCCAGCCACCACGACCGACCGGCCACCCACAGGTCAGGAACCTGGGAGTGGCCGGTCGCGTCGCGGGAGACGGTTCAGAGGTTGCCGCGTCGCTCCTGCTCGCGCTCGATCGCCTCGAAGAGGGCCTTGAAGTTGCCCTTGCCGAAGCCGAGCGAGCCGTGACGCTCGATCAGCTCGAAGAACACCGTCGGGCGGTCCTGCACCGGACGGGTGAAGATCTGGAGGAGGTAGCCGTCCTCGTCACGGTCGACCAGGATGCCCCTGGACTGCAGCTCGTCGATCGTCACCCGCACCTCGCCGATCCGGCGGCGCAGCTCCGGGTCCTCGTAGTAGGAGTCGGGGGTCTCGAGGAACTCGATCCCGTTGGCGCGCAGGTGGTCCACGGTCGAGAGGATGTCGTTGGTGGCCAGCGCCAGGTGCTGGGCCCCAGGGCCGCGGTAGAACTCCAGGTACTCGTCGATCTGGCTCTTCCGCTTGGCGACCGCTGGCTCGTTGAGCGGGAACTTCACGCGGTGGTTGCCGTTGGCCACGACCTTGGACATCAGCGCGGAGTAGTCGGTGGCGATGTCGTCACCGATGAACTCGGCCATGTTCACGAAGCCCATGACCTTGTTGTAGAACTCCACCCACCTGTCCATCTTGCCCAGCTCGACGTTGCCGACGATGTGGTCCAGCGCCTGGAACAGCCGCTTCGGCTCCCCCTCGCGCTTGACGTAGGTGGAGGACCGCTCGACGTAGCCGGGGAGGTAGGGACCGGTGTAGTCCTTGCGCTGGACGAGGGTGTGGCGCGTCTCGCCGTAGGTCGCGATCGCGGCGACGCGCACGGTGCCGTGCTCGTCCGTGAGGTCCTCGGGCTCCTGCAGGATCGTGGCGCCGATGCTTCGCGCGTGCTCGATGCACCGGTCGACGTCCGGCACCTCCAGGGAGATGTCGACGACACCGTCGCCGTGCTGGCGGACGTGGTCGTGGAGCGGACTCTCGGGGTCCACCCCACCCTTGATCACGAACCGGATGGAGCCGGACCTCAGCACGAACGCCTTGTGGTCACGGTTGCCGTTCTCGGGACCCGAGTAGCCGATCAGCTCCATGCCGAAGGCGGACTCGTAGAAGTGCGCGGCCTGCGTCGCGTTGCCCACCACGAAGTGGATGGCGTCCCAGCCGGTCACGGGGAAGACGTCGGTGGACTCGTCGTAGGGCACGAGCCCGACGAGCTGCTTGAGCTGGTCGAGCTCGAGGTGGGCCTCGCGCTCCTGGTCGGTCAGTCGGACGGCGGTGTCAGTCATGTCCCCGAGCGTGGCCGAGGGAGGTATGCCGTGCAAGCACGCCCTGACGGGGTAGGCAGCATGCACACATTGACCTGCGGATGGCGCCTGGTGCTGCACACTGTGTCCATGACCAGGAGCCCTGCGATCGACGACCTGGACGCCCGGCTGCTGGCCCTCCTGGCGCAGGAGCCGCAGATCGGCGTCCTCGGGGCCTCCCGCCGGTTGGGGGTGGCCAGGGGAACCGTGCAGAGCCGCCTCGACAAGCTGCTCTCCCGGGGCGTGATCCGTAGCTTCGCCCCGCACCTGGACACGACCGCGCTCGGCTACCCCGTCACGGCATACACCACCCTGGAGGTGCACCAGGGCACCGGGGACGGGCAGGTGATGGAGCACCTGCGGACCGTCCCGGAGGTCCTCGAGGCGCACACGATCACGGGGTCCGGCGACGTCATGGTGCGGGTCGTGGCGCGCGACAACGCCGACCTGCAGCGGGTCATCGACCAGATCGACGCCCACGGGCTGGTGGCGCGCTCGGCCACCGTGATCTGCCTGTCGACGCCGATCCCCTACCGGACCTCACCCCTGCTGCGCTGAGCGCTCCGCAAGGCATCACGCCGGTCGGTCTCCCGCTCCCCCGGGCGAGCCAGCGGGCCCCGAGGTCTCCGGTTCGTGGCTCTTCTACGTCCGGCCGACGAACCAGCGTCGGATGAGTGCGATCCGTTCTCTGACCTGGTCGGAGCTCGCGGTCGCGAGCTCCGACCCGCCACACGTGCGACGCAGCTCGGCGTGCACCGACGCGTGCGGCTGGCCCTTCTTCAGGGCGTAGGCCGAGACCAGCTTGTTGAGCTCCTTGCGGTGCTCCGCCAGCGCCCGGTGGGCCGAGACCGCCTCCGCCCGCTCCTTGCCGCCACCGCGTCCGACCTGCTTCTTCTGACGCTCGCGCAGGACGTGGGCGACCTGGTCCGGTTCGAGCAGCCCGGGCAGGCCGAGGAACTCCTCCTCGTCCTGCGACCCGGGCAGGCCGCCGAGCCCGAACTGCTCGGCGTCGAAGAGCACGTGGTCGAACTCGGCCGCCGAGTGCAGCGCCTCGAAGGACCCTTCCAGCTCGCCCGAGGCCGACTCCTCGGCGTTGGCGGCGGCCAGCAGCCCCTCCTCGTCCGACCACAGCTGGTCGTCGTCGTCCGAGGTCTCCCTGGCGAGCGCGTGGTCGCGCTCGATCTCCATCGAGCCGGCGTGCCCGAGCAGCAGGGCCACGTTGGGCAGGAAGATCGAGGCCGTCTCGCCCCGCCGCCGGGCGCGCACGAAACGGCCGATCGCCTGCGCGAAGAACAGGGGCGTGGAGGTGGCGGTCGCGTAGACGCCGACCGCCAACCGCGGCACGTCGACACCCTCGGAGACCATGCGCACCGCGACCATCCACCGCGCGTCGCTCTGGGCGAACTCCTCGATCCGCGCCGAGGCGCCCACATCGTCGGAGAGCACGACGATCGGCCTCTCCCCCGACACGGCCTCGAGCTGACGGGCGTAGGCACGCGCGGAGGTCTGGTCGGTGGCGATCACCAGGCCCCCGGCGTCCTCGACGTGCCGGCGCACCTCGGACAGCCGCTTGTCAGCCGCGGACAGGACGGCGGGCACCCAGTCCCCCGCCGGGTCCAGCGCGGTGCGCCACGCCTGCTTGGTGACGTCCTTGGTCAGCTGCTCGCCCAGCCTGGCCTCGAGCTCGTCACCCACCCGGGTGCGCCACCGCATGGTGCCGCCGTAGGAGAGGAACAGCACGGGACGCACGACCCCGTCCCGCAGCGCCTCGGCATACCCGTAGGTGTAGTCGGCGGAGGAGCGCAGCACCCCCTCGCTGTCCATCTCGTAGCGGACGAACGGGATCGCCGCGGTGTCGGAGCGGAAGGGGGTGCCGGTGAGGGAGAGCCGGCGGGCGGCCGGCTCGAAGGCGTCGCGGATGGCCTCGCCCCAGGACAGGGCATCGCCGCCGTGGTGGACCTCGTCCAGGATGACCAGGGTGCGGGCCGCCTCGGTGCGGGCCCGGTGCAGCAGCGGCTTGCTGGCGACCCCCGCGTAGGTGACCGCGATGCCGTCGAAGTCGCTGCCGTGCCGTCCCTGGGCGTTGGCGAACCGGGGGTCGATGCGGATGCCGACCTTGGCCGCAGCCTCCGCCCACTGGGTCTTGAGGTGCTCGGTCGGGGCGACCACGGTCACGCGGGTCACCTCGCCGCGGTCGAGCAGCTCCGTCGCCACCCGCAGCGCGAACGTCGTCTTCCCGGCCCCGGGCGTGGCGACGGCGAGGAAGTCGCGGGGGCGCGCGGTCAGGTACTGCTGCAGGGCGTCGGCCTGCCAGGCACGCAGCTTGCCAGCGGTCCCCCAGGCCGCGCGCTCCGGGTAGGCGGGGGGCAGGTGGGAGGCGGCAGAGGTCGACATGGCCCGCCTAGTTTAGGTCGTCCGCGGACCCGACTCACCCGACACCGACGCGCCCGGGACACCAGGACGGTCGTGGTATGCGGTGCGCGTGGGCCGCGCCACCGGGCGGCTCAGCCCTCGCCGCCGCCCTTGTCGCCGCCGCCGTCCTGCGGTGCCCGCAGACCGGCGTAGATCTCCTTGCACATCGGGCAGACCGGGAACTTCTGGGGGTCGCGGCCGGGCACCCACACCTTGCCGCACAGGGCGATCACCGGGTTGCCGGACATGGCGCTCTCCAGGATCTTCTCCTTGCGGACGTAGTGGGAGAAGCGTTCGTGGTCGCCCGGCTCCGACAGGTCCGGGCTGACGCTGGTGTCCGTGCGCTCGAGCAGGGCCGTCTGGGTGGACGGGCCGCTCGGGGCCTCGGGCGCGTCGAGGGGCTGGTCGGACATGCGCTCGGTCGACATGAGGCCAGTGTAGGTCGGCGTCGTGGTCCGACGCCCCTGTCTCCCCTCGTCGAGCTGTCTTCTAGTTGAGCTCGGGGCTGTCGGTCCAGGTGGTCACCAGCGAGAGGGTCGACCGCTGACGCAGGAGCACCTCGCGCCAGAGACCGTCGGTATCAGCGTGGAACGGATCGCCCGCCTCTCGGGGCACGACGTACCAGGCCCCCTGCGCGACCTCGGCGTCGAGCTGACCGCCGGTCCACCCGGCGTACCCGATGAAGACCCGGAACGCCCCGAGCTCGGGGACGACGAGCGGTGCGGGAGCGTCGAGATCGAGCAGCCCGATGCCGCCGAAGAGCACCTGCGTGCCCAGCGGCGGGTCGTCGACGTCGTGACCGGGCAGGCTCACCAGACCCATCGCGGTGTCCATCCCGACCGGCCCCCCCTGGAACAGCACACCCGGCTCGGTGACGAACGGCTGCCACTGCGGCAGGACTGCGTCGACGCTGGCCTCCAGCGGTTGGTTGAGCACCAGCCCGTGGGCGCCGTCCTCGTCGTGGTGGAGGACGAGGACCACGGAGCGTTCGAAGGCACCGCCCGTGAGAGGGGTGGCCACCAGCAGCCTGCCGGTCGTCCAGTCCATGTCCTCACCCACGTCCGTGACCTCCGTCCTCCCCCATCATGGCGGACCGGCGCGTGCGCGCGCGACGGAGCCACTCCACCACCCCGACGCCGACGGCAAGACCGAGCAGGTCGGCGACGGTGTCGAGGACGTCCGGGTGCCGCAGGGACGCCAGCCAGCCCTGGAGCGGCTCGCTGACCAGGGCGTGCAGGACCAGCACGCCGACGATCCACCGGGCACCGAGCCACCAGGCCAGGGCCGCCGGCACGGCGAAGCCCACGAGGTGGTTGATCTTGTCGAGGCGGGTCAGGCTCTCCGGCCCCGGGACGGTGCCGGAGTAGAGGCCGACGACCTGCACGACGAGCGAGACCAGGAGCGCGCACCAGACGAGGAGGCGCACGGGGTCGACACCCAGCCGGTCGCGCTCCGGCTGGTCGGTCAGGACCCTGCTCCAGCGTGGCGCGAACGGGCCGCCGCCTCGACCGCCGCGGCGACCGCCTTGGTGGCCTCGGGGTTGAAGACGCTGGGGATGATGTAGGTCGGGTTGAGCTCGTCCGGGGCGACGACGTCAGCCAGGGCGCTCGCCGCAGCCATCAGCATCTCGTCGTCGATGTGGTCGCTGGCCGCGTCCAGGAGCCCTCGGAACACGCCGGGGAAGACCAGCACGTTGTTGATCTGGTTGGCGAAGTCGCTGCGGCCGGTGGCCACGACCGTGGCGTGCCTGCCCGCCTCGACCGGGTCCACCTCGGGCACCGGGTTGGCCATCGCGAAGACGATCGCGTCCTCGTTCATCTGCGCGATGTCGTCGCCGGTGAGGATGTTGCCGGCCGAGACCCCGATGAAGACGTCGGCGCCGACCAGGGCTTCCTTGAGCGTGCCCGTCTCCATGGCCAGGTTGGTCTGGCTGGCGATCCAGGCGAGGTTTCCGTTGCTGCCGCTCCTGACGTCGGGGCGGCGGGAGTGGATGACGCCGTCGATGTCGGCGACGACGAGGTCGGTCGCCCCGGCACGCAGGAGCAGCCGGATGATCGCCGAGCCCGCCGCGCCCGCACCGGACATGACGATCTTGACGTCGCCGATCTCCTTGCCCACGACGCGCAGGGCGTTCTTGAGGGCGGCGAGCGCCACGATCGCGGTGCCGTGCTGGTCGTCGTGGAAGACCGGGATGTCGAGCTCCTCGCGCAGGCGGGCCTCGATCTGGAAGCACCGCGGCGCGGAGATGTCCTCGAGGTTGATGCCGGCGAAGCCTGGCGCCAGGGCCTTGACGATGCGCACGATCTCGTCGGCGTCGTGCGCGTCGAGGCAGATCGGGAAGGCGTCGATGTCGGCGAACCGCTTGAAGAGGGCAGCCTTGCCCTCCATCACCGGGAGGGCCGCCAGCGGGCCGATGTCGCCCAGCCCCAGGACGGCCGACCCGTCGGTGACGACCGCGACGGTGTTGCGCTTGATCGTCAGGCTGCGCGCGTCGGCCGGGTTCTCCGCGATGGCCTGGCAGATCTTGGCCACGCCGGGGGTGTAGACGAGCGAGAGGTCGTCACGGTTGCGGATCGGCAGCTTGGACCTCACCTCGAGCTTCCCGCCGAGGTGGGCCAGGAAGGTCCGGTCGCTGACCCGCCCGATCTCGACCCCGCCGACGCCGGCGATGGCCTCGACGACCTCCGCCGCGTGCTCCGTGCCGTGGGTCGCGATGGTCAGGTCGGCCCGCAGCCGCTCGGTGCCCGACTCGCTGATGTCGACCGCGGTGACCATCCCGCCCACGTCTGCGACGGCGGTCGTGATCTCGCTGACCGCGGTCACGCGAGCGGGCAGCTCGAGACGGACGGTGATGGAGTTGGAGACGGAGGGCACGGGACTCATGGGGCACCATTCTCGTGCATCCGTCGGAATGCGCTGCACCCCCACCTGCGTTGAGACCGACATGAGCACTGTGAACCTGACCGCCGACACCTTCGAGGCTGCCGTCACCGACAACGACATCGTCCTGGTCGACTGGTGGGCCGAGTGGTGCGGACCGTGCAAGATGTTCGGCCCCGTCTTCGAGAAGGCCTCCGTGCAGCACGCGGACGTCGTCTTCGGCAAGGTCGACACCGAGGACCAGCAGGGGCTGGCCTCCGGCGCCGGGATCACCTCGATCCCGACGCTCATGGCCTTCAAGGAGGGCGTGCTCGTCTTCCGCCAGGCCGGTGCCCTCCCCTCGCGCGACCTCGAGTCCGTGATCTCGCAGATCAAGGCGCTCGACATGGCCGACGTGCGGGCCAAGATGGCCGAGCAGCAGGCCCAGAAGGCCTGAGCCGCGCCCGCACCGCATACCTCCCCCTCCGGGGACGTCCCGGACCGGACGCAGGCAGGGCCCCGGCACCCACGTGGGTGCCGGGGCCCTGCGGTGCGGCAAGGGTCAGCGCGAGCTGATCTTCCAGGTGCCGTCGGCCAGCGCCTTGGTGGGGTGCTGGACGTTGAAGTACAGCGTCTTCGGGTCCTGGCCGAAGTAGATGCCGGAGATCTCCGCTCCGGGGTCCTTGGCAGACGCGAAGAGCTCGACCGAGTCGGCCTCTCCGTCGTGGTCCTTGTCGCGGCCGGCCACCCAGATGTCGCTGGGCACGTTGTCCTCGACGATCCACAGGCGGCCGTCGGGGCCCTTGGCCAGGTTGTCGGGGCCGTTGAAACCGGTGACCCCTGCGTCGCGGTCCTCGGCCGGGACGTTGTCGCCGGCGTGCACGAAGCTGGAGAGGACCTCCTTCTTCAGGTCGATCTCGACCACGCGGTCCTCGGAGGTGTTGGCGACGTAGAGCTTCTGGCCGATCACCTCGACGTCCTCGGGCCGACCGAACTCGGTGGCGGCGACCGCGTCGGCGGCAACGTCGGCGTCGATGACGACCTGGTCCATGTCGAGCGCGACCCACTCGAAGGCACCGACCTTGTCCTCGTAGGTGCTCTGGCCCCACTTCTGCTCGTCGTCGGTGAGACCGGTGAGCTTGAGCGCGTAGAGCTGACCGTCGGAGAGGTCGCCGCGCTTGGTGGGCTCGAACTTGAAGATCGACCCGCCGTTGAACTCGTCGATGACGAAGACGGCCTGGTTGGTCGCGCCGATCCCCTCGTGGCGCAGGAGGCCGAGCTCGGGGCGCTCGACCCACCGCATCGGTGCGAACGGGTCCTTGGCGTCGAAGTAGCCCTCGAAGAGCCGGCCGCCCTTGGTCTCCTCGGCGAACAGCACGGTGCCCCAGGGGGTCCAGTCGATCCCGTCCAGGCGGTGGAACCCCTCATCCTGGGCGACGACCTCGGTCCGGCCGGTCTTCAGGTCCACGACGGAGACCGCACCGTTGTCGCCGACCTCGTGGGTGCGGATCAGGTAGCGGCCGGCGCGGGGCCCGGTCTCGTTCTGCACGTTCATGTCGGTCAGGTCGTCGACCCCGCCGCCGTAGATGTCCCGGACGGTCTCGTCGGAGACGAGCTGCTGGGTGAAGCCCTCGGGGGCGACCAGCGGGACGTCCCAGTCGGCGGTCTGCGCGTCGTACGCCGAGTCCGGGATGGGCTCGAAAGCCATCGGGCCGTTCGCGGCGACGGCGGAGCCGGCCAGGCCGACGACCAGGGCACCGGCCGCGGCGCCGGTGAAGAAGATGCGCTTGTTCATGGTTCCTCCGATTGGATGGGGAGTGGCGTCGTCACAGTCGCGGGGCCAGGTGAACACCGCCCCCAGTCCCCGTGACATCCGCCCGACCCCCAGGCGAACTCCGCACGGTCGGCCGTCCAGGGCCGCGACAACCCTGTGACACGTCGAGCGCCAGAACCGGCCTACGTCTGCGCACCCGTGCCCTGCGGAGCACGGCGGACACCGACACCGCGAGGACGGTCACGATCGACCACGTGGCGGGGGTGGCGGTGGCGGTGGCGGTGGCGGTGTGGCGGTGGCGGTGCGCCATCCCGACCGGGTGGCCGTGGCAGGGCACCACGGGACCACGGTCCGCACGTGCGTGCCCGAGGACCCCGAGCCCATGGGCGGGACCGAGCCACCGTGATCATCACCAGGGCCGACCGGCCCCAGGCTCAGCGCAGAAAGGGACGCAGCCGCTCCATCGTGGTGTCGGTGATGGTGGTGGGGCCTCCGAGCACGAAGATCTGTCCCGGCGCCTGCCGTTTCAGCGCGGCAGCCGTGGCACTGCGCACGCTGGTGTTGGAGGTCAGGATGACCGGCACGCCCCGGCTGCCGGCCAGTGCCGCGCCGACGAGCGCGTCCGGGAAGCCCTGGGCGGAGGCGATGTAGGCGGGAGACCGTCCAGCGGGGAACTCGGCGGCCACCCGCTCCATCGTGGCGTAGCGGTCATCCCCGGCCAGTCGCCGCACCGTGCCTGTCCGGGTGTAGCGGGCGGCCTCCTGGGCCACCGTCTCGGCCACGGCGTCGGTCCCCCCGAGCACGACCACCTCGCGGGCCCCGAGGCGCTCCAGCTGACGGACCGTGGCGGCGTCCATCTGCCCGTGGCGGGTCAGGAGGAGCGGTGCCTGCTGGTCCGCGGCCAGCGCCGCGCCGGCAAGGGCGTCGGGGAAGGTCTCCCCGCTGGCCAGATAGACCCGGTCGCCGCCGGCGGGGTAGAACGAGGCCATCGCAGCGGCCGTGCCGTAGCGGCTCGTGTCGGCGACGCGCTGGAGGGCACCGGTCGTGGTCAGCCGGGCAAGCCGGTCCGCGGCCGGGGTCGACACCGCCATGGGGCCCCCCACCACCACGACCCGCTGGGGACGCAGCCGCTCCATCGCCTCCACGGTCACCCGGGGTACCTCGTCCGGGCGGGTGAGCAGCACCGGCGCGTCGTAGACGCCCGCGCGTGCGGCGGCGGTGAGGGCATCGGGGAAGTCCTGGCCGCTGACCACGTACACCACTCCGACCCCCGGGGACCAGGACCGGGCAGCCTCGGCCGCCGTTGCGTAGCGGTCCCCACCGGCGATCCGGGACAGGGGCTGCGCAGGGGGCGTGGGTTCGACCTCCTGGTGGATCGTGAAGTAGTTGGAGGACAGTCCGGTGACGAAGGTGGGCCACGAGCGTGCAAGCGACAGCCCGTCCCCGGTGGCGTAGGCCCAGGTGTACGCACCTGCGGCCGTGTATCCCTCGACCCTGGCCTCGAGCACCCGGCCGCCCCAGCTGCCGTCTCCGTCCCGGCGCAGGATCTGCACCCGCTCGAGCCGGTGGATGCCGTAGCGCTGCTCCAGCGAGGACACCGGGAGGTGGGCGGTCCACGAGTGGCGCGGGTTGATGGCGACCGCGTCGTAGGGATCGGGCTGGGCCCGCAGGTAGCCGTGGCCGGCGTCACCCCGTGCGGTGTGACCCCCGGTCGAGGAGGAGTACATCGTCGTGGCCAGGGCCCGACCGGTGCCGAACGGGTAGGTGAGCACCTGCCCGTCGGTGGCGCCCACGGCCGAGGTGGTGCTGGCGTGCTCGTAGGCGGTGATGGTGCCGTCGGCCCTGCGCGCCCCGGCTCCGCGGTACGCCTGGCAGGCGGTGGTGTCGCAGGTGTCGTAGTAGCTGGTGCCGTTGCTGCCCCGCAGCGCGTAGGTGCGCGCGGCGACCGCCTGCGACCGCAACGCCTCGGTGTGGAAGGAGGTGGGCATCTCGGCCATCACGACCGAGCGCAGGTAGTGCTGCATGGGGAGGTGGTTCACCGTCGACAGGCTGGTGCTCCCCCGGTGGGTCGCGGTCAGCGCACCGCGGTAGACCCGGGCAGTCCCGCCGGGCAGGACGAGGTCGACGGTCCCCTCGGAGGGCGACGAGAAGGTCACCGGGCACGCCTGGGGCATCGCCGCGGGCCAGACCGTCTGCCAGCTCCCCTGGGCGGTGTGGCCCTCCATCCGGCAGGACCCCTGAGTGCTGCCGGTGGCGAGCACCCGCCACTGGGTGTAGCCAGGGGGCAGCGCGTAGGTCGACCCGCCCGGGGTGCTGCTGGCCACGAGGCCCGGCCGGTGCACGACCTGGGTGACCCCGTCGTTGTCGATGGTGAGGCCGATCCGGACGGGACCGGTGGAACGCGCCTCCAGCGTGGTGCCCGGGTAGTAGAACGCCAGGATCTCCGCGTGGGACAGGCCGGCCTTGCCCGCGCCGTCGGCGCCGTACTGCGACATGCCGATGCCGTGCCCGAACCCGCCGCCGGTGACGTCGTAGACCCCGTCCGCTGGCCGAGGAAAGACCTCGGCGCCGGGCTGCGGGGCCGGGAGGCCGTCCACCTCGGCCTCGACGACGGCGGTCGGCCCCGTGATGAGGTCGCTGTCGTGCTCCACCCAGCCGAAGCGCTGGTCCACGTCGTGCACAGGTGCTTGCAGGTCGACCACCGGCCCGGAGGTCGATGTGCCCTCCTGCGGGTCTGCGACCGCCAGGGTCGAGGTCAGGGCGACCGCCAGGGCGGACAACAGCGCGATGAGGGGACGGCGCACGGGGAACTCTCCTTGCAAGGGTCTGGGACCGGACCAGCATGCGGTCATGGTGCACGTGTGACAAGAGGGGAACGTGATCACATACGGAACTGTGACCTCCCCCACCGCGGGCACGGTGTCTCCTGCCGTCGACCTCACGACGGTCGCGGGACGTCTTCGGCGCAGACGCAGCGAACGGACATTGCGAGCTCTTGCCCTGGCCTTTACGAAGTCGTGATCTCTCCCCTAGGCTGACGGGTCTATCCTGGCTGGGTCCGGGGAGACGCAGGAGACGCGATGCAGAGTTGCATGGTGCCCGGGTGCCGGGCCGAGGGCACGCACCAGTACGGCGGGACCTTGCTCTGCAGCATGTGCGCTGCCGAGGTGGAGGCCGAGCACGGATGAGCCGGCGCTGAGCTCCTTCGGCCCAGCAGGCCCGCCGCAGACGGGGTCCTTTCTACCGAGCACCCGCGGAAGCGGTCCGCCCCGACGTGCGCTGGCACGACCTTCGCCACACGGGGGCAGGGCTCGCGGCGCAGGCCGGTGCGACCGGTCGAACGCATGGGCGGCCCCGGCCACTCATGTCCCCAGCCGGCACTCCGGCATCGGCACGTTGCTGGAGGCCGAGACGGCACAGAGCTGATCCCACCTGAGTGGGTCAAGACGGGACGCCGCGGGGGTCGTTGCCTGACCCGTTGCTGGATGCCCACCTCGCGTTCGTGGCGGCGCGCTCGCGACCGAACACTGTGCCGTGGACGTGGTTCGACCTGAAGGTCTTCTTCACCGTGGTCGCCAGGCTGGTTGACCAGGTCGCCCCGGTCGACCTGCTCGGCTTCATCGCCCAACGGGCAGGGTTGCCGAGCCGGCCCCAGCGTCGACCGCGCAGATGGTGCCGGGGTGCGCGCAGAAGGCGGCAGCAGCCGTCGCTCCCGTCGACCGGGTGGTCAGCACCAGAGGCCGGCCCGCAACCACCACGTCCTCGGCAGTCACTCCATACGGTCCAGCGATTCACGACCTCTTGGTGGCTTCAGGCGCCGCAGGTCGCATGGCTCGCACATCTAGATGTATTGCGCGGCGGTGGAGGAAATGTGAATCACCGCAAAAAGTGTCGACGGAATGAGAGACGGGTAGTTCTTCAAGTATAGTCCAACGCAGACGAAATAGACAGAGGGCAGGACCGCCATCATCAGGAGGAGCACCTGTGTGATCGGCGCGGTGAAGTACCACACCCACAGCAACAGGTACCCGGTTAGGCACACGAGGCCCACCGCACCCGTGACCACTTTGTTCGCGGTCGATTGTTTCCGCGTGCTCACGACCAGGATGAGTACGGCAATCATCAGCGCCTGGCACACGGTGCCAACCACTTCGACAAACGGGAGACCGGAGTCGTTCGCAAATAGACTGGACGGGACGGGCGGGAGGATAATCCAGAGGATGTTCGGAATTACCGGCAGGAGAGAGGCGAAGAGCCCCACACGGGAAAACCCGAGCCTATAATTCTCCGTGAAGTGGGTTGTCCGCCGGCTAGGGTTCGAATGACTCGGCATGCCTGAGTATGGCAGTTACGCGGCGAGCGCACCCTGCCATCTAGAAGAGGGGCGGACCGCGCGCGGGCTCCTGGGGCCCTACCTCGTGGGTCTCCACACCTCCGCCAACGGAGACCCAGGCTTCCGTCGCAACCCGCATGGGAAGGGGCCTTCTGGCCGCCACGCTCATCAGCGTGGAGGAGGGCCACGCTCATCCGACACACACGATGGCAAGGTGCTGCGGTGGTCGTGACTCTTCGTGTGACTGGCGCCCTGCCGCGTTGTCCTTTCAAAGGTCGCAGCGGCCGCCAGGGCGCTTCACCTGGAAACGGCCCGGGCCGGTTCTGACCTGTCGATGCCTGGCCGATGCAGGGCCCGGTGCATGTCCCATCTGGCCCGGTCCGGACGGTCTGCGGTCGCTCATAGTGGCCCTTTTCCGCGTTCGGAGCGGGCGTTTTCGCTACCATTTTTTCTGGAGACTCGGACGCGGCTACGCCATCTCAGTCAAGAGACGCGTCACCACGTCCTGAACCAGATTTACGCTACGTTCGGGCGACGTTTCTGGACGAGCGCAGCTATCTGGTAGATCTGCTTCTGCTCCGACTCGTCGGCCTCCGGGACTGCCCTCGCACCATACCCACCCCGTCGTCGTCAGGACCCGGGCCTTCTGGTGGATCTCATGACCAATTTGCAGGGAGTGGGCGCGGAAGTTCACGAAATCAGTCTTGCTCACGTGACGTTTGGCGAGGTAGGGTCCACGGCATGAGCCGGACATCGGCGCGTGCAATCCCTTGTGAGACCGACAAAGGAGTACTGTGAAACCCACGACGCGCAGGATGCGGCGCTCGACCGCCGCACTGGCGACACTGGCGCTCGCCGGAGGCGGGCTGGCCGCTCAGACCCTCTCATCGACTGCCCTTCCCGCCTCGCCCGCACCCGAGTCCCTTGCCGCGCAGGGGGTACCCACGGTCGACCGCATCGCCGGACCAGACCGCTACGCCACTGCTGCGGCCCTGGCGATGGAGTACGGCTTCGACGTCGAGACCGTTTTCGTCGCTGCCGGGGAGGACTTTCCGGACGCGCTGGCGGCCAGGACCCCTGACGGAGCCTCGGCGACGCTGCTGACCCAGAAGGACCACCTGCCGGCCGTCACGCGCGCCGCGCTGGAGCATCTGCAGGCCGACCGCATCGTCGTCGTCGGTGGCACGGAGTCGGTGTCCGACGCCGTGCTGGCAGCGTTGGGCGCCTACGGGGAGGTGAGCCGGATCGCGGGTGACAACCGCTACGCGACGGCAGCCAAGCTGGCACAGGAGTTCCCGGCCAACCCCGAGGTGCTGTTCCTGGCCACCGGTGAGGACTTTCCGGACGCCCTGGCCGCCGGGGCCGTCGCCACCATGCTGGATGCACCCATCCTCCTGACGCGGGGTGACCACCTTCCCGGGGCGACCGCACGGGCCCTGATCACGCTGGACCCCGACCGCATCGTCGTGCTGGGCCAGGACGGAGCCATCAGCGACGAGGTCGTCGACATCGTCGACAACGTCGCCCCGGTGGAGCGGGTCGGCGGGGCCAACCGCTACGAGACCGCCGCTCTGCTCGCCGACCAGTACCCCGTCGACGTGCCGAACGTCTTCGTCGCCACCGGGACCGAGTTCCCCGACGCTCTGACCGCGTCGGCCCTCGCCGGCTACCAGGAGGTTCCGATCCTGCTGGCGAAGCAGACCAGCATCCCGAGCGCGACCTGGAGCGCCCTTGACGAGCTGTCCCCCCAGCTCGTCACCCTGGTCGGCGGCGAGTCAGCCCTGGGTCAGCCGGTCGAGGACGCGCTCAACGCGTCCTTCCCGGACTGGTACGACAGCCTGCACGTGCAGCTGTTGTCCTTCAACGACTTCCACGGACGGCTGGAGGCGGAGTCGGGCCTGGCGATCGACGGCCAGGTCGTGGGCGGCGTGGAGTACCTGGCCGCCAACCTGGATGCACGACGCCAGACCTACCTCGCGGACCAGAGCCTCACGGTGGCGGCAGGTGACCTCATCGGTGGGTCGACCTTCCTCTCCGGCCTGTTCCACGACGAGCCCACCGTCGAGGCCCTCGAGGGCCTGGGGCTCGACGTCAGCAGCGTCGGCAACCACGAGTTCGACGAGGGCACCGACGAGCTGCTGCGGATGCAGAACGGCGGATGCCACCCGGTCGACGGCTGCTACTTCCCCGAGGCCCCGTACGACGGGGCGGACTTCCCCTGGCTGGCCGCCAACGTCATCAAGAAGTCCGACGGACAGCCGCTGCTCCCCGGGACTGAGGTGCGTGAGATCGCCGGCCAGCAGGTCGGCTTCATCGGCATGACCCTCGAGGAGACCCCGACGTTGGTCAGCCCCGGCGGGGTGAGCACCGTCGAGTTCCGGGACGAGGTCGAGACCGCCAACGCCGCTGCGGCGGCTCTGCAGTCGCAGGGTGTCGAGAGCATCGTGGTGCTGCTGCACGAGGGCGGCTTCCAGGCCGGCACCTACGACGGGTGCGAGGGCATCTCGGGCCCGGTGGTGGAGATCCACGACGGCCTCGACCCGGCGATCGACATGGTTGTCAGCGGCCACACCCACCAGGCCTACGTCTGCCAGCTGGCGGACCCGGCGGGTGAGCCGCGCATGCTGACCAGCGCTGCGTCCTACGGCCGGCTCATCACCGACACCGATCTGGTGATCAGTCGCTCCACCGGGGATGTCGTGCGCAGCGCCGTGGACTCGGAGAACGTGCTCGTGTCCCGTGACCTCGCCCCGGACCCGACCATGACCGAGGTGCTGAACAAGTGGAGCCCGCTCGCCGACCAGCTGGCCTTGCAGGTCGTGGGAGAGGCGAGCGAGCCCATCACCGGCGACGCGAACGGTGACCGGGGTATCGAGACGCCGATGGCCAACCTCGTCGCCGACTCCATCCTGTGGGGAACACAGGGTGAGGACGGCGGGAACGCCCAGATCTCCTTCATGAACGTCGGTGGCGTGCGCGCCTCGCTGGACGCGGGTGACATCACCTACGAGGAGGCCTACGCCGTCGCCCCCTTCGGCAACCTGCTGGTCACCGTCACGCTGACGGGCGAACAGATCAAGGCGGCCTTGGAGCAGCAGTACATCCCCGAGCGCGGCCGTCCGACGCTGGCGCTGGGCGTGTCCGAAGGCTTCAGCTACACGTGGGACGACAGCCAGCCTCAGGGGAGCCGTGTCTCGACCATGGAGCTGAACGGCGTACCGCTGGCGATGGCCACCGGGTACCGCGTCTCGATGTACAACTTCCTCCAGGAGGGCGGGGACATGTTCACCGCGTTCACCGCGGGCACCGACCTCACTGGCGGTCCGGAGGACCTGGCCAATCTGGTCAACTACTTCCAGACCGTGTCGCCGGTCTCCTCCCCCGGGAGCGATCGCGTCGACGGGCTGTGATGTCGGCAGGCTGACCTGACCCTTTCCAGGGGCGAGGGCCGCGATCCGCTCACTGCGGATCGCGGCCCTTGCTGCTGCGCCGCCGATGACCCCCGAGGTAAGCCTCACCTCAGGATGAGTTCCCCTGCAGTGGTGGGGTTTGGGGGGCGGCCTGCTCTGACGTGAGGGGGGGCATCGGCGGGATGCTCGGTGTGTACCGGCAAGCCCTCACCAGAGGTGATCGCACCGACGACCCTTCCCCAGGCTGCGGTGTCCGACCTGCTGGATGCACTTCGCGCCGATGAGGGCGTGGGTGTTGTCCGCGAGCCGGGGCGGATCGTGCTGCAGGAGCCGATCGAGACCGAGGCCGCGCGGGTGATCGCCGCGAGGCGACCTTGTCCCCCGGGGCGGCGGCGCCGGTAATCCCCCAGGGAGACGAAGTAGGGATAGCAGCAAGGTATGTCAACGGCGGCTGAATAGTGACCGGGGTTCGACGGGGCGGTCGCCAGCGACCGTAGCGACACACCTCCCTGGAGTCGGAGGTCGCGAGGTCATTTTCTCGTCGTGTGAAGAAGGGCCGGAGCGGCATCCGCTGTCGGCGACGGTTGCGCGGTTCGTGCAGCTGCGAGCCAGGGCGGACCATCTCGGCCGCGGCCCGTGAGGTGGGTGGCCGGCTGACCACGGCCTACCCGCGAGGCGGTCCTGGCGTGCCAGGCCTACTCCGCCCGCGCGCACCGGGCCCTGCTGCGCGCACGAGGGATCAAGTCCGTCATCCCCGAGCCTTCGGACCAGGGTCCCAACCGCTCCCGCGACGAGGCAGGATCCTATACCTGCGCCTCCAGCACGAGGCCCCAAGTTGGGGACTCTCGGTCCGGACTTGACCGGCACAACGACGAACCGGTGCCTGACTGTGTAGGTCGCAGGGCTTGAGGGGAGTGCCCGCACCTCCAGCCACGTCTCTCATGCTGTTCGAGTTGTCGCACGTCAGCCCCCACATCCCGCGGAACGTCGCGGTCTCTACGTGTCAACGGCCACGTCGATCAGCGGTCAGGGTTCAACCGTCGCCGAAAGCCCGTCTTCCTTGACTCAGTCGGTCGCGGCAGCCTCAGGACTGGTGACGGGTCCGGCGGACGTGGCGGAGGTGCTCGGGTCGGTGGCCGTGGCCGGGGGTGGGCCCCTCCGTGACGGGACTCCTCGAGGGTCGTCCTCAGCGGACAGACGGGCTGCAGCGGCATGCCCGGCGTCGAGCGCACCTCGTAGCCTCGTAGCCCTGGTGTCCTGCTATCAGGTCGACCGCGGCGTCCCAGCCACGATCGCCGCGGTGGCCAGGGCGCCCGTTGTCATGGGTACGACGCCGAGCAGTCCGCCGGTGACGGGGTCCTCGACCCCGGTCCACCACACCCGACCAGGGGTGACCGTTCCCAGTGCCACGTCGCCGCCGGCGGTGGGGCACACGTCCACCCCGGGGATCTTCGTCAACGTGTCGAGGGGCCGCTGCGCCGCTCATCCCTTGACGACGCCGGACGGGTCGAGTCTGGACCTCCTCTCTGGCCTGGGAGGTGCACCGAGATCAGGCCGGCCGTATCGGCGCGGGCACGATCCGCGCGCCGCAGTACCTCTGCCGCGCCGCGGGGTCGGCGTCGGCGTCGGCGAGCAGCCCCCTGTCGATACGGCTGACGTCACTCTCGACGCGGTGGGTGCTGAAGATCCGGTCGGCCGCGACCAGGTCTGTGTGAACCTGGCCGACCAGCTCGGCCGTCCGGGAGCTGCGTGCACCCGGTCCGTGCAGGTGGATGCCGAAGGGCAGCCCCATGACGTGCACGACGTGGACGGCGGTCTCGATGACCTCAGTCGTCATCCTCATCCCCACCCTCGCCGGAGGGTGCAGGGACGTCGTCCCAGGAGGCCTGGGCGCCGCTGTGCCCGATGAGGACGGTCTGCACCACGGTGCCCCCCACCCCCGCCGTCACCAGCAGCAGAGTTACCACGGTCGCGAGGAGCCCACCGGCGCGCCGGCGGCCGGGTCCCCCCTCCCCTGCCGCAGCGGAGGTGCCCGCGGGGTTGGACGGGCGTCGAGCGGCCAGACGGTCGCGCACCTGCAGGGCAACAGCGGCCAGCAGCAGCACGACCACCCAGACCAGGAGCCCCTCGCCCAGCTCGGCGTGCCGCTCCACCAGCGCACTGTCACCGACGCGCTCCTCCAGAGACTCCCCCGAGGACGTGGACAGCGGAACGAGGGCGATGGACGCGGCCGACAGCGCGAGCGGCAACCAACCCGCCCACCGCCGGAACCGAGGCCACAGTGCAGCCAGGAGGACCGTGAACGCTGCGGTGGGCACCGCCACGACGGTGGCGTGGACGACCAGCGGGTGGATCGGGAGTCCGGCGATGGTGTCGAGCATGGCTGCTCCTGAGGGTGCGAGAAGGTCCGACGGACGGGCGTCCGGTCAGCCTCAGCATGCCGGGGCATTCTTGGAGCAGTCTCAGAGGGGTGGGAGGGTGAGTCCCTGTGGGACAGCGGCAGCCGCAGGGTGAAGGCGGCGCCTACGTGCTGTGCGTGCCACGGACAGGTCCCCACCATGGGTCCGCGCCACCTCTTCCACCAGGGACAGTCCCCGCCCGAACCGGCTGCCGTCACCCGTCGCGGTCCCGCGGGCACAGCTCGCGTAGCACCGCCAGGTCCTCCGGTTCCCTCCCTTCCCCGGAGTCCTGGACGACGAGCCGCACCGCCTGGTCACACCCAACCGCAGGGTCGGCGACGACCTCGAGCAGGACCTCGTGCCGGGATGCCCGAGGCGCCGGACGTTGTCCACCAGGGCGGTCAACGCCCGACGAGCACTCCGACGGCTGCCGCCCCGCTGCGCCGAGGACGACGGATGCCACGACGCTGTCCGGACCCGTGCTCGTGCAGCTCCAAGAGGCCCTCCCGACCCCATGCCCACCGACCCGCCACACGGCGGCGAGACCCCTCCACCACGGAACCTCCCACTCTCCCGCGCACACACTCGCCTTCCCACGACGGTCGACGGCGCCGTCGTGGTCACCCGGTACGGCGACGTCCAGGTGCAGGTCACCGTGCAGGACGGTCGGCTGAAGGACGTCGTCTCCCTCCGGCTGACCGACGTCGACGGCACGTCGCGGTGGATCAGCGCGGGTGCAGCAGCAGTGCTGCGGCAGGAGGCGCTCGACGTGCAGTCCGCACAGATCGACTCCCTGAGCAGCGCGACCTACACCAGCGAGGCCTACGCGCAGTCGCTGCAGTCGACCCTAGACGCCGCAGGCGCCCGGTAGACACGACCGTCACCCGTGGTGGCGGATGAGCTTCACCGCGGCCCACCGCCAAGGACGCCACGCGTAGCAGGCGGGCAGCAGTGTGCCAGCCCCTGTCAGTGAGGGTTCTGAAACAGGCATGATCCTGTACCTACGCCGCCAGCACACGTGGGGGCAGGTGGCGGAATCTCCCCTTCACCTCCCTGACGAGCGGTTCTGTGCGCCCGATCTTCCCCGTGTCAGTCCTGTGTCAGGTTCGCGCGACCCCGTTCACCGACCGTGCTGGCCACGTCGAACCGCCCGGGCCACTGTGCCCGCCATCGCTGATCGCGTGACGCTCCCGGTGAGGCAGGGTTCCGCGGAGCACCCCGTGAGCCTGCACCGACGGGCCAGCCGCGGCATGGTCACGCATGCGCGATGCTTCAGAGCTGGCGGCGACGGTCGGCCAGCGGCCCGAGCTGGTTGTCGACGGTGTCGAGGATCAGCTCGGCGTCTACGCGGAAGTACTCGTGTACTCGTGCACGACGACGTTGCGCAGCCCTGCGATCGCTCCCCCACGGGACCTCTGGCTCACGATCGCGCGTCTCGCAGGGTAGCGCCCTGACCGCTTCACCGATCACGGCGACGTTGCGTAGCACGGCGTCGTAGGCCATCGCTCCGGACTTCTCGGAACCGAGATGCTGCGTTAGTTCTGGCAACGCTCGATCGAGTGCAGGATGTCGGCGAAACGCTCCTGCTCGGATCGGGTCACACCGGTACCGCATCGCTGAGTGCGATGCTCGACACCTCGTCGCGCAGAAGGGCCGCGGTGACCACATCGACCCGACGCCCCACAACCTCGCTGAGGTCCTCGCTGATTCCCGCCACGCGCAACAACGGGTTTCCTGCGTCGGGCAGCAGGTCCACGAGGAGGTCGAGGTCGCTGTCCGCGTTGACGTCACCGCGGGCAACCGAGCCGAACAGTCTCGGGTTCGTCGCACCGTAACGGTGGAGGATCTCGCCAAGGGCGTCACGATGCGCGGCCAGAGCCGCACGAAGAGCGGTTCAGTCTGAACCGCCCCGGGTTTGGTGGAGGGTCTTGATCTCTACGGGAGAGTGGAGTCATGCCTGCACCGAGGAAGTACAGCGAGGAGCTGCGTGAGCGTGCGGTCCGCACGGTGAACGAGACGATCAGGGAGAACCCGGGGATGCCGGTCAAACGCGCCTGCAACCAGGTGGGCGAGCAGCTGGGCATCTCGGGCGCGACGCTGCGGAACTGGGTCCGTGGCCCGAACCCGGCGGCAGGGTCGCCGGCGACGGCGCCCGATCCGCACGAGCGGCTCGTGGCGCTGGAGAAGGAGAACCGGGAGCTGCGCCGGGCGAATGCGATCTTGAGGTCGGCCTCGGCTTTCTTCGCGTCAATGCCACGCTGATGGTGTCCGGTCGGGTTCGCTCCTTTTTTCGCTGCTGCGACGGACCTCGTCGTTGGCTGCTCGTCCGATGTGCGGCCCGGCCGGACGCCCTGGCCGTCGGGCGTGGCGTGGCTTGATAGGAGCCTGCTCAGGGCTGGATTGAGGCGTGCCCGCCGCACTCGCCGACCAGGACGTCCATCCCAGTATCGAGCAGAAGGACCACGGCCATGGTGATGATCGGCACCGACTCCCACAAGCGCACCCACACCTTCGTCGCCGTCGACGATGTCGGCCGTCGCCTGGGTGAGTGCACCCTGCGAGCCAACACTGACGGGCACCTGCAGCTGCTGACCTGGGCGGCCCGCTTCGAGGAGGTGACCTTCGCCCTCGAGGACTGCCGTCACCTGACCAGACGGTTGGAGGGCGACCTGTTGCGCGCCGGGCAGCGCGTGGTACGGGTCCCGACCAGGTTGATGGCCGGGGCACGGCGCGGAGCGCGCACGCCGGGCAAGTCCGACCCGATCGACGCCGAGGCCGTCGCGGTCGCCGCGTTGCGTCACCCCGGCCTGCCGGTCGCCGAGCTCGACGGCCCTGCCCGGCAGGTCAAGCTGCTCTCGGACTACCGCCGTGACCTGGTCATGCAACGCACTCGCGCGTGCTGCCAGCTGCGCTGGCACCTCCACGAGCTGGACCCGGACCTGGCACTGCCGTCCCGCAGCCTGCGTCAGGCCAACACCCGGGCGCGCGTCCAGGACTTCCTCGACACGCAGGAGGGCACCGTCGCCCGCCTGGCGCGCAAGCTCGTGGCTCGGATCGCTGACCTGAGCGAGGAGATCAAGGACATCGAGAAGGAGCTGAAGGACCTCGTGCATGCCCAGGCCCCGACCCTGCTGTCGCTGCCCGGCTGCGGCGTGCTGTCGGCGGCCGTGATCATCGGCGAGACCGCCGGCGTCCACCGGTTCCGGGACAAGGACGCCTTCGCCCGCTTCACCGGCACCGCCCCCGTGCCGGTGTGGTCCGGCGCCTCGGCCGGAAAGGTCCGCCTCAACCGGGGCGGCAACCGACAGATGAACTACGCCCTCCACATGATCGCCATAACCCAGGCGCGCGGCGTCGGACCCGGCAAGGCCTACCTGGCCAAGGCCGAAGCTCGCGGGAAGGACCGTGTCGCCGCCCTCCGACTGCTGCGGAGACGACTCTCCGACGCCATCTACTCCGCGCTCAGAGCCGACCAGGTCCCGGCCTCCACGCACGTCCAGCAGGTTGCTTGAGTCCGTGCCTTGACATAGGAGCATCTCGATGAAGATCGCGGCGTACACCGGTTGCAGCGGCCTCGAGGACCAGGTCGCCATCTCCTCCAGTACCTTGTCGGTGATCCGCGAGACCGTGTCCTTGCAGATGCTGGCCCCGTACACCTCCTGGAAGTGCGCAGAGATCTCCCCGGTCGTCAGACCCTTGGCGAACAGGCTGATCGCGACCGCGTCCACGTCCGAGAGGCGTCGTTGTCGCTTCTTCACGATGACCGGCTCGAACGTGCCGGCCCGGTCCCGGGGCACAGCGATCGTGA
>NZ_JBJFZS010000014.1:0-16653 GCF_045032595.1 Ornithinimicrobium jinqii | reverse complement strand
GACCACACCCGCGTTGATGTCGAACCCGAGGACCTTCTTCCCAGCCCGGGTGGCCTCCTGCGCCAGTGGCAGGCCGACATAGCCCAGTCCGATGATGACAGCATCCACAGCCACGATGGGTCGACTCTCCATGATCAGTGCAAGTCCGTCGAGCGAAGTGCGGGAAGGTCATTGATGAACCAGTTGAGGGTTTGACGAAGACCTTCCCCCAACGGCACCGCCTCGACATCAGGAAACAGAGACCTGAGGGTCGCGTTGTCAGCTTGGGAGTGCGGGACGTCGCCAACGCGCGGGGGCTGGTGAATTACAGAAGGATTCTCACCCGAGGTCCGTCGGATCTCATCGATGAGGGCCATGAGGGACACGTTGGTGCCGAAAGCAAGGTTGACGGGCTCCGTGTGCACCACACGTCGCACTGCTGCATCAAGGAGTGTGCGGCAGACGGTGCCGACGAATGTGAAATCACGCGAGTTTGAACCGTCGCCGTTGATCGGAAGGGGCAGCTTCTGAAGCAGGTGCTCGAGGAAAATGGGAATGACCGCGGCGTAGACGTGCCCCGGCATCTGCCCAGGCCCATATACGTTAAAGAACCGGAACGCGAGCGTCTCCAGGCCGAATGACTGCTGAGCCGCCAACGCGTACTGCTCGGCAGCAATCTTACTGACCGCATAGGGGCTCATGGCGCGGATCCACTCGCGCTCCGATTTCGGCATCGCCGGGTTCATGCCATAAACAGACGAAGACGACGCCACTGTTAGGTGGGGACCTCCAGCGGCGCGGACTGCCTCGATGACGCGTAGCGTGCCCGTGGCGTTGGCCTCGTGAGTGGCAGCTGGGTCCGCGATGCTGCGGGGAACCGATCCTAGGGCGCTGAGGTGGGTGACGGCATCGACGTCCTGTACTGCCCGTGACAAGGCATGCTCATCCAGGATGGATGCCTCGTGGAAGTCAACGTCCAGGCCCTCGACGTTGTGCCGATAACCAGTGGACAGATCGTCGATGATGACCACGTGATGGCCGTGGTCGAGGGCCAGTCGGGCTAGGTTGGACCCGATGAACCCGGCCCCACCAGTAATAAGCAAGCGCATGCGAGATCCCGATCTTGGTCGCAGATGGACAGAGGCACGGGGTCCGGCCCCCATACACTCGGGAGAGTGTATGCGGAGTCGCGACTGATCCCAATCTGGTGAGCGCGCGAGCACTCACCGACTTCCTCGGCCCAGTGAGACTGTTGACGCGCCGGATCTTGCCGCGGAGTACTACCTTGCCGGCGACGTCCTGCTGGCAGGACGAGGTGCCCGAGCGCTAGCACTCTACCAACACTGGCGGCGACCTGTACCCGCGCCAACCCGGCAGGCTCAGCCGACCCGAGCCACGATCGAACACATACGCTGGATGTGAGGGCTGCCATGGCTGTCGGGTAGATTGACCTCGTTTTGTCTCTGCCTCTACCGAGCCCAGGATCCCCCATGGAACTCTCTGACTACTTGCGCATCGTCCGTCGCAGCTGGCGTCTCGCCGTCGCCATCCTGCTGGCCACGATTGTCGTCGCTGCCCTGATGACGGTCCTGGCTCCGCGTGAGTACCGCGCCGAGGCTGAGCTGTTCGTCTCCACCGCTGGGGGTGACGGCGTCTCGGACCTGGCCCAGGGGGGGTCCTTCACGCAGCGTCAGGTGGCCACCTACGCCGACATCATGACGACGCCGGTTGTGCTCGACCCCGTCATCGACGATCTGGGGCTCGAGGACTCGGCGAGCGCGTTGGCTCACCGTGTCACAGCGACGGTGCCGCCGAACACCGTGCTGATCGACGTCGCCGTCGTAGACAGAGATCCTGCCGCCGCCGCGGAGATCGCCAATGCGATCGCTGTGCAGTTCACCGAGACGGTCCAGGAACTCGAGCGGGTGGACCCGGAGGCTGACAGTGCCGTGAAGGCGACGGTCGTGCAGTCCGCCTCGTCGCCTCAAGATCCTGCCAGCCCCGACCCCCTGCGCAACCTAGCGCTGGCGATCGTGCTAGGGCTGCTGCTCGGCATCGGGCTCGCCATCCTGCGCGACCTGATGGACACCCGGGTGCGCGGTGAAGCAGACCTGGCGCGCGTCACGGACGAGCCCACGCTCGGCACCATCGCCTTCGACAAGGACGCACCCGTCCACCCGCTGGTGATCGAGATCGACCCCCACAGTCCGCGTGCCGAGGCGTTCCGGGCGCTGCGGACCAATCTGATGTATCTGGACCCGGACGACCAGCCGACGGTCATGATGGTGACCTCGTCCGTTCCCGGAGAGGGAAAGAGCACGACAGCCGCCAACCTCGCGCTCACCATCGCCGAGACGGGATCCACCATCTGTCTCATCGAGGGTGACCTCCGTCGACCCCGACTTCTCGACTACATGGGCCTGGAGAACGCTGTCGGCGTGACCGACGTGATCGTAGGTCGCGCCGAGCTTGAGGACGTGCTGCAGCCTTACGTCGAGGGGCTCCAGGTCCTTGGCTGCGGACCCGTCCCCCCGAATCCGAGCGAGTTGCTCGGATCTGCTGCGATGGAGCGGCTTCTTGAGCGTCTCAAGCAACAGTTCGATTTCGTGCTCATCGACGCTCCCCCGCTGCTGGCCGTGACGGACGCCGCGATCCTGTCGACCCTGACAGACGGCGCCCTCGTCGTCGTCGGGGCCGACGTCGTCAGGCGGGATGAGCTTGAGCGAGCTCTCGCCACGCTGGAGCGCGTGGGAGGGAAGGTCCTGGGTCTGGTGGCGAACCGACTGCCAGCACAGGGGCCCGACGCCTACCGCTACTCCTACGGTGACTACCGCCCCGACACGCAGCTCGAGGGTCGTGGCCGGCGCGAGCGATCGCGACGGTCCCGCCACAAGACCTCGCAGGTTCCCGTCGCCCAGGGCTGATCGTGGAACTCTCGACCCGCGCTCAGAATGCCTTCGTCGTTGGCCTTGCTGCGCTTGCCGTCGGGACGTCGGCCCTCGCCGTGTGGACCGTCAACCGGCCGCATCCCTCGCTCTCTGATTTGTCGCCGGAGCCTCGGGCAGCGCCTGCCACGGCGCAGGGCGGTAGCGACGAGCCCGTGACCTCGGGGCCAGATACTAGGACGGCGACCGAGGACGCGACGGCCACCAGCACTGCGGAGCCGTCAGAGTCAGCGGACGAGGCCACCGATGAGCCACCTGCCAGGAACCCGCCGTCAGTCGAGGGGTGGGTGGAGGCCTGGGCCGACGAGGCGGACGTCCTCGTGATCGGGGACGGCTACAGCAATATGCCCACCCAATGGGTGCAGCTGTGGGGGCGCGACCAAGGTCAGATTCGCCCCGTGGAGATCCACCACTGGGGCGAGTCGCGGGACGTCACGTTCAACGACCCCATCCCCCTGTCAGACATGGAGGGTGCGCGGCTCACGATCTGGAGTGCAGGCCGTGCGGGATCGACCATCGCGGCGGCGGCACAGCGGGTGGACCGGTTCGTCGAGGAGGCCGCTGCCTTGGAGGCTGTCCTCGTCTCCCTCGGGCTTAGCAGCGCCAACGAAGACGTCGCCGCCTCCCTCGACCGGCTCATCGACGAGATCGACGAGGACCTGCCGGTGCTCATCGCCGTCGGCCCGTCAGGCCTCTACCAGCCCGGTGTGGGTAACGCGATGCTGGAGTGGGCCGAGGACAACGACGACCGCGTGTCAGTCGTGGACCTGCGCGACGTCGCTCCTGAGAACCCGACCGCGGAGCAGTGGGCCAGGGCCTTCCAGCAGGCGATCTCCGAGGGCTGATCAGCTCCAGTCGCGCCGGTCCACGAGCGAGCCGTCACCCTCCTCGAGCGACTCGACCGAGCGCACCTCGGTGCTGAAGCGCAGCCCGTCCCGCACCGCAGCGGCGACCGCCTGCTCCAGGGCAGCCTTGTCGGCACCGTCAGCAGGCACGACCTCGCACCGCATCTTGTCGACGTGGTTCTCTCGCTCGATCACGAAGCGGTAGTCCGCCACCCCCTCGACGCCCGCCATGACGGACTCGACCTGCCTCGGGTGCAGGAACATCCCACGCACCTTGATCGCCTGGCCCACCCGACCGAGCACGCCGCGCAGGCGCAGCGACCCGTCTGGGCCGAGCGTCCACGCCGACAGGTCGCCGGTGCCGAAGCGCACCAGGGGATAGTCGGCGCGCAGGAGCGTGACGACGACCTCGCCCTCGGTGCCGTCGGTCAGCGGCGCGCCGGTGCCGATCTCGCAGACCTGCACGTGCACGCCGTCGGCGAGCGCCAGGCCGTTGCCGGGCTCCTCGTCCGCCGGCTCCCAGGCCAGCAGCCCGGTCTCCCCCGTGCCGTAGGCCATCCGCACGTGCGGCACCCGCTCGGCCAGCAGCGCCCGCAGCGAGTCCGGCAGGGGCTCGGCCGTCATCAGCGCCCGCTCCAGCCGCCACGCCGCCGGGTCCAGGCCGGCGTCGTCGAAGCGGTCGATGAGCGCCTTGAGGTAGGACGGCAGGCCGGTGTAGGCCGTGACGCCCAGGTCCGCGATGAGGCGCACCTGCAGGTCCTGCGCCCCGATGCCCGCCGGCACCACCGCGGCGCCGACCGAGCGCGCGCCCTGCTCGAGCATCGCGCCCGCCGGGGACAGGTGGTAGCCGAAGCAGTTGATCACGATGTCGCCCGTGCCGACACCCAGGTCGGCCAGCGCCTGGCCCCAGCGCCAGTCGGCGCCCTCCAGCTGCGGCTCGTAGAGCGGGCCGGGCGAGGTGAACCAGCGCGCCACGTCAGCGTCCGGGTCCAGCAGCCCGCCGTGCGGCGGGTCGGCCCGCTGCAGCTCCACGAGGTCGTCCTTGGCCAGCACCGGGAGCGCGTCCAACCCGCCGGGACGGCATACCTCCTCGGGCGTCAGGCCCGCCCGCTCTAGCCGGGCCGCGAAGCCCGGCACCCGCTGCGCCGCCCGGGCCACCAGCTCCGACAGCGCCGGTGCCAGGCCCTCCTCGCGCGCCCGCAGCGCGGCCTCGATAGACATGGTGGGCCCTTTCACAGCCAGCGCTTGCGGCGCTTGTAGTGCTTGACGTCGCGGTAGGACTTGCGCCCGCCCTCTTCACCGAGGCCGAGGTAGAACTCCTTGACGTCGGGGTTCTCCCGCAGCTCGGCCGCGGGCCCGTCGAGCACGATCCGCCCCTGCTCCATGATGTAGCCGTGGTCGGCCACGTCCAGGGCGCGGCGGGCGTTCTGCTCGATGACCAGCACCGTCAGCCCGGTCTCGTCGTTGAGGCGCTTGATGTAGCCGAAGATCTCCTGCACCAGCAGCGGCGCCAGGCCCAGCGACGGCTCGTCCAGCATGAGCAGTGTCGGTTTGGCCATCAGCGCCCGGCCGATCGCCAGCATCTGCTGCTCGCCGCCGGAGAGGTAGCCCGCGATCCGCTGCCGCATGTCCGCGAGCTTGGGGAAGTAGGTGTAGACCATGTCGAGGTCCGCGCCGGTGTCCTTCTGCGTGTAGGCCCCGGCGACGAGGTTCTCGGCGATGGACAGGTGCTCGAAGACGTGCCGGCCCTCCATGCACAGGCTCATCCCGTTCTTGACGCGGTCGGCCGCGTCCATCCGGGTGATGTCCTGCCCGTCGAAGACGATCGACCCGTCGGTCACCTCGCCGTGCTCGCTCGGCAGCAGCCCGGAGACCGCCTTGAGCGTCGTGGACTTGCCGGCCCCGTTGGAGCCGAGCAGGGCCACGATCTGGCCGCGCGGCACCTCCAGGGAGAGGCCGCGCAGCACCAGGATCACGTCGTCGTAGATGACCTCGACGTTGTTGAGCGTCAGCAGGGCCCCGCCGGGGGCGGCGGTGGCCGCCCCCGACGTCGCCGGTCCTGCGACCGTGCTCATGGCGTGGCGCCCGCCTCGACCTCGACCATCGCGCCGCCCTCGGCGCGGTAGACGCCCGAGGAGGTGGAGCCGCGGTGGGACTCGGCGGAGAACTCGACGGTGCCGTCACCGATGAGGCCCTCGGTGTCGATGGCACCCATCGTCTCCAGCGCCTCCTTCAGCGCCGGCCCGGTGACCTCGTCCTCCTCCTCGAGGACCTTCGCCATCCCCTGGGCCATGACGTCCATGACGGCCCAGCCCTGGACCCAGGCGGCGCCCTTGTCGTCGATCGACTCGCCCTCCTCCTCGAGGTAGGCCGAGATCGTCTCGTGGCCCGGCTTCTCCGAGCTCACGGGGGCGAACGGCTGGACGAGCATGTGGCCCTCGGCTGCCTCGTCGCCGGCGGTGGTGATGAACAGCTCGTTGGCGCACCAGTTGAGGCAGACGATCTTCATGTCCAGGCCCTGGTCCTTGATGTCCTTGGCGACCTGCGCCGCCGGGGAGGCGACGTGCTGGATGACGATGTACTCCGCGCCCTGGCTCTTGGCCTGCGAGAGCAGGCCGACGAAGTTGGCGCCCGTCGGCATCGGGTAGGACGCGTAGCCCAGGTCGTAGCCCTGCTCGTCGATCCAGGCCTCGCCGTCGGCGACCGGCGCCTGGCCGAACGGGCTGTCGGAGTGGAACACCGCGACCTCTCCGGCGCCGCCGGAGTCCTCGTTGATCCAGTTGAGCGCGATGCGCATCTGGTCGGAGTAGGTCGGGGCGACGACGAAGTTGTAGGGGGACTCCTCCGGGTCGGCCAGCGGCTCGGCGAAGCTGCCGGACATGAACGGCAGCTCGTCGTTCGCGACCTTGGTACGCAGCGCCTCCGTGTCGCCGGTGCCCCAGCCCTGGATGGCGACGACGCCGTCGTTGACGTACTGCTTGTAGAGCTGCTCGGCCTTGGGGACCTCGTAGGCGTAGTCGTTGGAGGCGGCGTCGATCGGGTGGCCGTCGATGCCGCCGTCGGCGTTGCGGTAGTCGATGTAGGCCAGCATGCCCTCGTTGTAGGGCGTGCCCACGTCGCCGGTGGCGCCGGTGAGGTCGGCGATGATGCCGATCTTGATGGGGGTGGCGTCGCCGCCGCCCCCGGTGGCGGCGCCGTCGCCGTCACCGTCGCCGGAGTCGCTGCCGCAGGCGGCGAGCGCGAGGGTCATGGCCGAGGCTGCGGCGACGACCTTGAGGATGGAACGGTTCATGGGTGGAGCTCCTTGTCGATCGGGTCGGGTATGGCGTGAGGCTGGGTTTTCAGGGGGTGCAGCTAGTAGCGGAACGGCCAGTAGCGGACGTAGTCCTTGGCCCGTTGCCAGAGTCTGGCGAGGCCGCGGGGCTCGAGGATCAGGAAGGCGATGATGACCAGGCCGAAGACGGCGTTCTGCACGGCGGGCAGCTGGGCGGACAGGACCGGGACCGCGCCGCCCCACGCGTCCGCGGCATACCGGATCAGCACGGGCAGCAGGCTGATGAAGATCGCGCCGTAGACGGCGCCGGAGATGCTCCCCAGTCCGCCGACGATGATCATCGCCAGGTAGGTGATCGAGACGTCGAGGGTGAAGCGCTCCCAGGAGACGATCTCGGTGTAGTGGGCGGTGAGGGCGCCGGCCAGGCCGACGTAGGCGCTGGAGACGGCGAAGGCGGTGAGCTTGGCGCGGGTGATGTTGACGCCGATCGCCTCGGCCGCGATGTCCTGGTCGCGGACCGCCATGAACGAGCGGCCCAGGCCGGTGCGGAAGAGGTTGCGGGCGGCGACGACGGCGACGATCGTGATGATGACGAGGATCCAGTACCACTGCTGCTCGAAGCTGGCCCGGTCGATGCGGAAGCCGAGGACCTCCAGGCGGGCGACGTCGATGTAGCCCTGGCCCTCGGTCAGCCAGCCCCAGCGGCGGATGACGAACTCGATGATCTGCTGGCTGGCCAGGGTGGCGATCGCGAGGTAGAGGCCCTTGAGCCGCAGGCCCGGCAGCCCGAAGAAGGTGCCGACGACGGCGGTGAGCAGGACCGCGATGACGATCGCGAGCGGGACGGGCAGGCCGTAGCGGTCGGCGAGGATCGCCGAGGAGTAGGCGCCGACGGCGAGGAAGCCGCCCTGGCCGAGGCTGATCTGGCCGGTGTAGCCGACGAGGATGTTGAGGCCGACGGCGCCGATGATCGCGATGAGGATGACGTTGGCGATCGAGAGCCAGTAGTTGTCGAGGACGAACGGCAGCACGACGACGAGCAGGAGCATGAGGCCGAGGCGGACGTACTCCGCCTTCGTCGCCCGCAGCGCGAGCTCGGAGGTGTAGGACCGGTGGTGGATGCCGGTGGCGGTCGCAGCCATGTCAGGTCACACCCTCTCGATGCGGGTCTCGCCGAAGATCCCGTAGGGCTTGACGAGGAGGATGAGGACGAGGACGACGTAGGGGATGACCGTGGCCAGCCCGGGGTCGAGGTAGCCGGAGACGAACTGGGTCAGCAGCCCGATCGTCAGGCCGCCGACGATGGTGCCGGGCACCGAGTCGAGGCCGCCGAGGATGACGACGGGGAAGACCATGAGGCCGAAGGCGGCGATGTTCTGGTCGACCGCGGAGATCTCGGCGACCAGCACACCGGCGATGAAGGCGCTGACGGCAGCGAGCGCCCAGGCCATCGCGAAGATCCTGCGCACCGAGATGCCCATCGTCATCGCGGCCTGCTGGTCGTCGGCGACCGCCCGCATCGCGATGCCGTGCTTGGAGCGGCGGAAGAAGATCGTGAACGCGGTGAGGACGATGGCGGCGATGAGGACGACGAGGAGGCGGTTGACCGGCAGCGTCGCGCCGAAGAAGCTCACCGAGCCCTGGGGCAGGATGTTGGGCTGCGACTTGGGGGAGGTGCCGTAGAACATCTGCACGATCGCCTTGAGCAGCGCCGACAGGCCGATCGTCACCATGATGATGCTGATCGGCTCCTCCCCGATCATCGGCCGCAGGATGAGCCGCTCGACGAGGATGCCGACGAGGGTGGCGGCGACGACGCCGACCACCACCGCCAGGACCATCGGCAGGGCGAACACCACGAACGCGGTGTAGAACATGTAGGCGCCGATGAGGAGGAACTCCCCCTGGGCGAAGTTGATGACGCCGGTGGCCTTGTAGATGAGGACGAAGCCGAGCGCGGCGAGCGCGAGGATCGCGCCGTCGGCCAGGCCGTAGGCCAGCAGGTTGATGAAGGTGCTCATCGGCGACCGCTCCAGACGGGACGACGACCCCGGCCCTCCGGGATCGAGTAGGTGGTCAGGTCGAAGATCCGCAGCGTCAGCTCGCGCTCGACGCTCGAGCCGTCCTGGTAGGTGATCCGGCTCCGGACGTGGACGTCGTCCTCACCCCGCTGCAGGGCCGCGATGATGTCGCCGTACCGGTCGGCGATGACGTTGCGCCGCACCTTGCGGGTGCGGGTGATCTCGTCGTCGTCGGGGTCGAACTGCTTGTGGAGCAGGACGAAGCGCCGGACCCGGATCGTCTCGGGCAGGTCCTCGTTGGCCCGCTTGGTCTCCTCGGCGACGAGCTCGTAGACCTCCGGCTTGCCGGCGAGGTCGGTGTAGGTCGTGTACGACAGCCGCTCGTGCTCGGCCCAGGAGCCGACGGTGGCCGGGTCGAGGGTGATGAGCGCGGTCATGCCGTCACCCCCGACCTCCGGCGCGAAGACGACGGCCTCCTCGACGTAAGGGCTGAACTTCAGCTTGTTCTCGATGAACGCGCTGGAGTAGCGGGTGCCGTCGGCCGCGGTGAGCACGTCCTTCTGGCGGTCGATGACCACGAGGTGGTCGTGCTCGTCGAGGAAGCCGGCGTCGCCGGTGTGCAGCCAGCCCTGGCGGTCGACGGCCTCGGCGGTGGCCTCGGGGTTGCGGTGGTAGCCGCGGAAGACCGACGCAGAGCGCAGCAGGATCTCGCCGTCCTCGTTGATCCGCAGCTCGGTGCCGGCGATCGGGGTGCCGACGGTGTTGAAGGCGATGTCGTCGTCGCGGTGGACGACGGCGATGCCGCAGATCTCGGTCTGGCCGTAGATCTGCTTGAGGTTGACGCCGATCGCGTGGAAGAAGCGGAAGACGTCGGGGCCCAGCGGGGCGCCACCGGTGTAGCAGCGCTTGATCCGGGCCAGGCCGAGCTGGTCGCGGACCGGGCGGGTGGCGACCTGGTCGGCCACCAGGTGGGCCAGCCGCAGGCCCGGGCCGGGCTTCTTGCCGGTGACCCGCATCGCGGCCACCTTGTCGCCCACGTCATACCCCCACCCGAAGACGGAGCGCTTGAGGCGGCCGGCCTCGTCGATGCGGACCTGGACCTCGGAGAGCATCGACTCCCAGATGCGCGGCGGGGAGAACATGACGTCCGGGCCGATCTCGCGCAGGTCGGCCCGCTGGGTGGCCGAGTCCTCCGGGAAGGACAGGGTCAGGCCGCGGGAGAGGCCGCAGGCGACCGCGAGCATCTGCTCGCCGATCCAGGCGAAGGGCAGGAAGGAGACGTAGCGGTCCTTGGGGCCGATCGGGTCGACCTCGGTGAGGTGGTCGGCCATCGCCAGCAGGTTGGTGTGCGACAGCTCGCCGAGCTTGGGGCGCGAGGTCGTGCCGGAGGTGGTGCAGATGACCGCGATGTCGTCGGGCCGGCCGGCCTCGACCTGCTTGTCGAGCCAGCCCGCGCGCTGCGCGCCCCACTCCCGGCCCCGTTCCTCGAGGTCGGTGAACTCCATGAGCCACTCGTCGTCGTACGCCTCCAGCCCGTGGGGGTCGTAGTAGACGACGTGCTCGACGAGCAGCGGCTCCTCCCCCGCCTCGAGCTCGCGGCCGCGCTCCTCCTCGCGCAGGCGCAGCAGCTTGTCGACCTGCTCCTGGTCCTCGCAGATGACGACGCGGCTGGCGGCGGTGGTGAGGATGTGGCGCAGCTCCTCACCGATCGAGGTGGGGTAGATGCCGACGACGGAGGCGCCGATGCTCTGCGTGCCGAGCTCGGCGATGAGCCACTCCGGGCGGTTGTCGCCCAGGACCGCGACGATGTCGCCGCGCTTCACGCCGAGGGAGGCCAGCCCGTGGGCGGTCTCGGCGACGCGCTCGGCATACTCCGCCCAGGTGATGGGCTGCCAGATGCCGTAGCGCTTCTCCTGCATGGCCACCGCGGTGGGGGTGGTGGAGGCGAGGTGGCGCAGGAGGCGGGGGAAGGTGCTCCCACGGGAGGCTCCGCCCCCCGTGTCCCCCCCGGACACCACGCCCTTCGTCGGCTCAGCCACGGGGGGCCTCCTCGTCCTCGGCGCCGAGGTAGGCCTCGACGACGGCCGGCTCGGCCTTGACCTCGTCGGGCGTGCCGTCGGCGATGAGCTTGCCGAAGTCGAGGACGCTGACCCGGTCGGAGATGTCCATGACGACGTTCATGTCGTGCTCGATGAGGACGACGCTGACGCCGGCGAGCTCGTGGACGTCGAGGACGTAGCGGGCCATGTCCTCCTTCTCCTCGGCGTTCATGCCGGCCATCGGCTCGTCGAGCAGGAGCAGGGTGGGCTGCAGGCACAGCGCGCGGCCGAGCTCGACCCGCTTCTGGATGCCGTAGGCGAGCGAGCCGACCGACTGGTTGCGGAAGGGCTGCAGCTGGAGCAGGTCGATGACCTCCTCGACGAGCTGGCGGTGCTCGATCTCCTGGCGACGGGCGGGGCCGAACCACAGCATCGACTTCAGCACCGAGTGGTCCATGTGGATGTGCCGGCCGAGCATGAGGTTCTCCAGCACCGAGAGGTGGGAGAAGAGCTCGATGTTCTGGAAGGAGCGGGCCACGCCGAGGCGGGCGACGCGGTGCGGCGGGAGCTGGGTCAGCAGGTGGTGGCCCTCGGGGACGGCCTTGCCGCCGACGCTCTCACCGCCACCGGTGTGCAGGCGGATCGCGCCCTCCTGCGGGTGGTAGATGCCGCTGACGCAGTTGAGGAGGCTGGACTTGCCGGCGCCGTTGGGGCCGATGATCGCGTGGATGTCGCCCTGGGTGACGGTGAACGACACGTCGGTGAGGGCCTTGACCCCGCCGAAGCGCAGCGAGATGTTGTCGACCTCGAGCAGCGGCAGGCCGACGGGCCGGCTGCTGCCGTTGAGCGAGTGCTGATAGCTGCGGGTGAGCACGGGCTCTCCCTCCTTGCGGTCGACGATGATCGAAGGCGTGCGGGGCTTCCGGGTACGACTCTAGGGTTTCCACTATCTGGAAAGCAAGTGCATCTGGACGGAATCTTTCACCGATCTTTGTCAGGAGGGGTCGCCGTAGTGGAAGATGCCTCCATGAGCAACGGAGACGGACCGGCCGGTCGAGGTGGCCTCGGCACGGTGCGCAACGCCGTCCAGCTGCTCGAGCTGCTCGGCCAGGGACCCGCCTACCAGCAGCTGACCGACCTCGCCGAGCGCAGCCAGATGTCGATCCCGACCGTGCACCGGCTGCTGCGCTCCCTCGTCCTGGCCGACCTCGTCGTGCAGGACCCGCGCTCCTCCCGCTACGGCCTGGGGCCCGAGCTGACCCGCCTCTCCCACCAGTACCTCTCCCGCCTCCCCCTCCTCGGCGCCCTCGCCCCCTACCTGCCGCAGCTGCGCGACCAGCTCGGCGCGACCGTGCACGTCCAGACGCTCGTGCGGGGCGAGGTCGTGTATGTCGACCGCGTCGAGGCCGCGGACCGCAGCCCCTACCGCGACGCGCACCGCGTGCACCCGGCGCTCGACTCGGCGGGCGGCCGGCTGCTGGCGGCGCGGGCCGAGGACGACGGGTGGGAGCGGGCGCTCGAGGCGGCGGGGCCTGGGGAGGCTGCCGTGGCGCGGGCCTCCCGGTCGGAGTGGGCCGCGGCCGACCACCTGGCGCTGGCGCCCGACGACCCGATGCTGCCGGCCGAGGTCGCGGTGCCTGTGGTGGACGGCCAGGGCGTCACGGTCGGTGCGCTCGCGGCCGACGTCGACGATCCTGGTGACGAGGCACGGGTGGCGACGGTCGCCGCCCACCTCGCACGGACGGCGCGGGCCGCAGGAAGGACGTTGGGACATGCGTGAAGGGCTGGACGCTCCCCCACCCGAGGACTGGGCGACCCTCGCAGACGAGCTCGGCCTCCTCACGCCATACCGGGAGGTGTGGAGCCCCGGCGCGCGGTCCGGCGCGTGGTTCCCCGGGGGCCGGCTCAACCTGTCGGTGTCGTGCGTCGAGCGGCACGTGGCGGCGCGCGGCGAGCAGGTTGCGCTGCACTGGGAGGGCGAGCCGGGCGACCGGCGCAGCCTGACGTTCGCGGAGCTGCACGAGCAGGTGGTGGCGCTGTCCCGGTCGCTGCGGGCGATGGGCGTCGGCGTGGGCGACCGGGTCGGGCTGCACCTGGGGTGGCTGCCCGAGACCGTCGTGGCGATGCTGGCCTGCGCGCGGATCGGGGCCGTCCACACCGTGCTGCCGGCGCCGCTGCCGGTGGAGCCGCTGGCCGACCGGCTGGCGCAGCTGGACCTCAAGGTGCTGTTCACGCAGGACGGGGCGTGGCGGCACGGGACGGTGCTGCCGCTCAAGGCGCGCGCCGACGAGGCGATGCACGCCGCGCCGAGCATCCAGCACACGATCGTGGTGCGGCGCACGGGGATGGACGTCTCGTGGTTCGAGGGCGACCGCTGGCTGCACGACCTCGTCGCGACCACGCGGCCGGGGCAGGCACTGGAGGACGGGCACGCCGTGTCGCTGCCCGTGGACCACCCGGTCGCGACCGTGCCGCTGGCGACCCGCGGCGGGCAGCCGGTGTCGATCGTTCACGGGACCGGGACGATGCTCGCGGGGGCGATGGCGGTGCACCGGCACCTGTCGACCGGGGGGCCGTTCTGGTGCGCGGGCGACATCGCGTGGGCGGTGACGCAGTTCCACGGGATCTACGGGCCGCTGGCCTGGGGGAACACGACGGTGATGTACGAGGGGACGCTGGACGTCCCCCACCACCAGCGGGCCTGGGAGATCATCCGGCGGTACGGCGTCGAGGTGCTGCTCACGAGCCCGTCGGTGATCCGGACGGTGCGCGGGTGGGCGCGCGAGATGCCGGAGGTGTCGGCGCTGCCGACGCTGCGGCGGGTCGCGACGGCCGGCGAGCCGGTCGAGCCGGAGCTGGCCGAGTGGCTGGCGCACGCGTTCGGCGGGCGTGACCTGGAGGTGGCCGACGCGTGGGGGCAGCTGGAGCTGGGCGGGATCGTGCGGGTGACGGGGCTGGGTGGGACTACTCCCCTCCCCGACGTGGGCCTCGACGTCGTCGACCCCGAGGGCCGGCCGGTGGTGGACGAGCCGGGGGAGGTCGTGCTGCGGCGGCCGTGGGCCGGGACGATGGTGGGGGTCGAGGGCGAGCAGGCGGAGGTGCCCGAGGCCCACTGGACGCGACACCCCGGCGTCTACGCCACCGGGGACCTGGCGCAGTGGCGGCCGGACGGTGAGCTGGAGTTCCTGGGTCGGACGGACGACGTGGTGTCGATCTCGGGGCAGCTCGTGTCGTTGCGCGAGGTCCGTGCGGTGCTGACCGACCACCCGTATGTCGACCGCGCCGACGTGACGTGGCGCAAGGACCCGGAGCTGGGGCGGGCGATCGTCGGGGCGGTGACCCTGGCCGACGCCGCGGGGCCGGACCCCGACCTCGACGCGGTCGCAGTGGAGCTGATGGAGACGGTGCGCGAGGTGCTCGGCGGGCTGGCGCGGCCGCGGGGGCTGCTGGTGGTGGACCGGTTCGGCGAGGAGCTCGGCCGCACCGCGCGCGCCCAGGCCATCGCGGTGCTGGCGACGCCGGACCGCCGGGGTGCGCCGAGGTCCGTGACGTGGGAGCAGGTGCTGGCCGCCGCTGGTCATCCCGTGGGGTGAGCGGGGTGACCGGGAGCGGGTGGTGAGCGGGCCGGGGCCGAGCTGGCGGAGCGTGGGGTCGATGCTGCCGCGTGGTCAGGGTGCGGGGATTCAGGGTGCGGGGACGAGGACGAGGAGGGTGCCGCCCTCGGCGTCGGACAGGCGGAGCTTCGTGTCCACGACCTCGTAGCGGTGGGTCGCCTCGAGCGCGTCGAGGAACGCGCGCTCCTGGGCCATCGCCGCCGGGGAGCCGCCCATCTCGGTGTAGGTGAGCGGACCGAACTCGAAGGTCCCGTCGCCGCGCCACGTGTAGCTGCCGCTGAAGGTGTTCACGCCGGTGTAGCCGCTGACGTCGCCGCCGTCGAGAGTCATCGCGGGGACGGAGCCCGGGTCCGTGCCGCTGGGGCTTGCTGCGTCACCGAACGACTCCAGCTGCCAGTTCCCGTCCAGCGCCTCGTTGCGCCCGCCGCCGAGCACGCCGCATCCGGCGAGGGCGATCGAGAGCACCGCGACAAGCGCAACTCCGAGAAGGGCCCGGAACGCCTTCATGGGATCGAGCGTCGTCGTGCTGGTCGCAGGGTGGCGGAAGCCCGACGCGTCCGGGGACAACCCCGCGCGCCGGGTGGGGTCAGCGGAGGTTCTGCTGGTCGCTCACCCACATGCCCGTGAGGCCACGGAAGTGCGCGATGAACTTGTCGTGCTCGTGCGCGGGGTAGGTCACGCGCACGGTGTCGACGAGGAGCGTGTCGAAGGCGTTCGAGCCGACCCACTCCAGGACGCGCTCGGGGAGGTGGGCGAGGTTGGTGTCGCACCACTCGTGGTAGCGGTCGGTGTCGAGGTCGGCGTCGGCGAGCGCCCGGTAGGCCTGCATCTTCTCCAGGTAGGTGCGCTCCGGGTCGTCGGCGATGTCGAAGTAGGTGCGGGGGTCGCGGACGCCGATCTTGGCCCTGCGGCCGGTCACCAGGCAGTAGGTCGACCAGCGCACCAGGGCGGTGATCGCCCACGGGAAGTAGTAGTGCAGCGAGGTCACGGCCACGTCCGGGCAGGCGTTGGCGTAGTCGATCGGGTGGACGTCGTCGCCCTTGACCAGCATCTCCGCGCTGTTGAACTCCCACCCGAAGAAGGAGTTGACCACCTTGCTGACCGTCTCCGCCTCCCACCCGGCCTGCGGGGACAGGAAGTCGTGCGTGACGGCATACCGGGAGTGCATGGGCTCGCCGGGGCGGAAGTCCATGACCATCGTCTCCGGGCCGATCGACAGGGCCCGGGCGAAGTGCTCGTAGTCGACGGTGGCCTGCAGGTGCATGAGCATGTTGCCGGACTCGTCGTAGGAGCGGTGCAGGCTCTCCACGTCGTCGACGCGCGAGACGCCGCGCCAGCCGCCGCCGTCGAAGGGCTTCATGTAGAGCGGGTAGCCGACCTCCGCGGCGATCGACTCCAGGTCGAACGGGTCGTTGTAGCGCTCGGAGGTGTAGGCCCAGCGCACGTTGTCGACCGGGTTCTTGTAGGGCACGAGCACGGTCTTGGGGATCTTCATGCCCAGGCGCAGCATCGCGCAGTAGGCGCTGTGCTTCTCCATCGCCTGGAACGTGAAGGGGCTGTTGAGCAGGTAGGTGTCGTTCATCAGCGACGCCTTCTTGAGCCACTCGCGCGGGTGGTAGTACCAGTAGGCGAGGCGGTCGATGACCAGGCCGTGGCGCACGTCGTCGGTGAGGTCGAAGGGGTGGATCCGGACCCGCTCGGTGCTGAGCGAGTGGGTCGCGCCGTCGACCTTCAGCGGTCCCACCATGGTCAGGATCGACTCGAAGGCGCGGGGCCAGTCCTCCTCCGCCCCGAGCAGCAGGCCGATCAGGTGGGTCCGCACGTCGTTGGCCATGGCCGGAACGTTAGCGGTTCGGTGCGGCGGGTGCACGCATGCACCCGCCGCCGCGCGGCCTCAGCAGAACCGGGGCAGGTGGTTGGGCCACTGCTTTTTCCA
>NZ_JBJFZS010000013.1:0-16752 GCF_045032595.1 Ornithinimicrobium jinqii | reverse complement strand
GGAGGCGGGGGGATGGGTTTTTGGTTGGGGGGCCGGTGTGCCCCCCCCCCCCCCCCCCCGCCGCGCGGCCTCAGCAGAACCGGGGCAGGTGGTGGGCCAGCTGCTTGCGCCACCACGGCCAGTCGTGGGCGCTGTCGTGGCCCCACAGGTCGAGCTCGTGCGGGATGTCCTTCTGTGACAGCAGGTCCGCCAGCTGGTGCGCGCCGGGCAAGGACCGGGTCGGGTGCACCTCGAAGGCGCCCTGCCCGACGACCAGCAGGATGTTGGCGTGCGCCCGCACCCAGTCGAGGTGGCTGCCCTCCATCCCGGGGACGTAGGCGCAGGGGTTCGCGAAGTAGGTCGCCTCCCCCATCTCGCCCCACCCGTGCCAGGACGTCGTGTCGTAGTTGCCGGACAGCCCGATCGCGACGGGGAAGACGTCGGGGCGCTTCAGCCCGGAGTTGACCGCGTGGTAGGCGCCCATGCTGCAGCCCGTGGTGACGATGCCGTGGTGCCCCGGGGAGTCCGCGTCGATGCGCGGGACCACGGTGTCGAGGATCCACCGCTCGTATGCCGTGTGCCGCCGGGCGCGCTCCTCCGTGGACAACGAGCTGTCGGACCAGGTGAGGTGGTCGATGGCGTCGACGGCGTAGACCTTGAGCCGGCCGCCCTCGATGAGGTGCGCGATCGCGTCGATCATGCCGTTGTTCTCGAAGTCCCAGGCGCGTCCGGCCTCGGACGGGAAGACGAGCATGGGCCGTCCCCAGTGCCCGTAGCGGATGATCGTGCCCCGACCCGTGCCCTCGGTGTCGACCTCGACCTGCACCCGCTCCATGCGACTCTCCTCCACTGCGTCGGGGCACCGGGGCCGACCGTCGGACGGTGCTGGGGCCAGCATTCCACACGGGCGGACGCGCTGCCGGGCGCTGCCGGGCCCTGCCCGTGGGCCGGGCCGGACTGTCGCGTGCGACTCAGGTCGTCCCATAAATCAACCCCAAGGATGACGACAGCGTCCCAGGTGGCGCCCAGAATGATGGTGCAACCACGGAGTTCGACCGCATACCCGTGAAGGCGTCGGACGGACCGCACCGCGTGCCAACACCCAACAGGTGCCAGTGCGACGTCGCCCTCAGGCGGCCGTGGTGGCCGGTCTGGGGAGGCCTGCCGCACGGCTCCACGTTGCGCGCTCGTCCCTGTCGCGGCAGGGGGCGACAGGGACGAGCAACATATCTTCCGTAAGGGCCCCGGCCCGGGCGCCGCGCCGCAAGGCGCGACAAGGTGCGACCCCAGGTCCGTTGAGCCACACTGCTGTCGGGTAGACATGCCGGTGACGGAAGGACGACGGATGGCCGAGGACGGACCGACGCTGCGCCATCCCCCGCGCGCCGAGCCCCAACCCCTCGTGACGCCCGGGTCGCTGCGCCGTTCCACGTTCGTCCGCTCGCCGGACCGCGCCACGCTCACCTTCGTCGGGCTCACCCTGCTGGCTCTGATGGTCGACCTGCTCATGGTCGTCCCGCCCGTCGAGGAGCAGGACGGTCACCACTGGGAGGTCTTCGGCCGCTGGGACACCACGCTCACCCAGACGGTCGTCCTGATGACGCTGGCCTACGCCCCGCTCCTGCTGCGCATGAGGCACCCGCTCCCGGTGCTGACGTGGATCTCGCTGCTGGGGTTCGTCCTGGCCTTCTCCCACGACTGGGCCCAGCCGATCCTCGGGCCGATGGTGGCGCTCTACACCGCCGCCGCCGTCCTCCCCCGCCTCCACGCCTACCACGCGCTGGGCGTCGGGCTGGTGGCTCTCCTCGCGGCGACGTGGGTCAAGCAGGAGCAGTGGGGCAGCACCTCCCTGGCCCTGGTGATCGTCGGGATGATCGCGACGATCGTCTGGCTCCTCGGGAGGCGCGAGCACGCCTCGTCGGCGCGGGTGGGCGAGCTGCGCGACGAGCTCCTGTCGCGCCACTCCGAGGCGGCCGAGGAGGAGAGGCGGCGCATCGCCCGGGAGCTGCACGACATCCTCGCCCACTCGGTCAGCGCGATGATGATGCAGGCGGCGGGGGCCCGAGCGATCACCCACCGGCTGGTGGGGCCGGAGTCCGACGCGCGGCTGGAGACGGTCGAGCGGGCGCTGGCCACGATCGAGACGACCGGCGCGCAGAGCATGCGAGAGCTGCACCGGCTGCTGGGGACGCTGCGCGAGGAGGTCCCGACGTCGCGGGCGCCCGGGTCGGGACCGGCGCCGGTGGGAGAGCCGGCCACCACCGCGACCGACCTCGACGTCACCCACCTCGTCACCCTGACCCGGCAGAGCGGCCTGACCGTCCAGGTGCACGTGAGCGGCACCCCGGTCGAGCTGGACCCCTCGGTGCAGATCGCGGCCTACCGCCTCGCGCAGGAGTCGTTCACCAACGCGATGAAGCACGGCGGGCGCGGGGCGGTCGTGGACCTCTACCTGACCTGGGGCGCGGAGCGGCTGCAGCTGCAGGTGCGGTCCCGTCGCGGGCACGACGCGGCGGGTCCCCCGGGCACCGTCGACACGCGGCCGCCCAGCGGCGGTGCGGGGCTGACGGGCCTGCGCGAGCGCGTCGAGCTGGTGGGCGGCACGTTCGACGCCGGCTGGGTCGACCACGAGTTCGTCACCACGGCCGTGCTGCCGCTGACGCCCGTCCCCTCGCGGCAGGAGGCCGTCCGGTGACCCCGACACCGGGCGACAACGAGATCCGCGTGGTCATCGCCGACGACCAGACGCACGTGCGCGACGGCCTGGCGATGATGGTCGACGCCGAGCCGGACATGACGGTGGTGGCCACCGTCGCGAACGGCGTCGAGGCCGTCGCCGTCACCCATCGTGACCGTCCCGACGTCGTGCTCATGGACATCCGGATGCCCGGGATGGACGGCATCGAGGCCACCCGCCGCATCACCGATCACCAGCACGACCACAACCACGACGGCAACCACAACCACAACCACGACCACCTGACGACCGTGCTGGTGCTCACCACCTTCGACCACGACGACGCGCTCTACGGTGCGCTGCGGGCGGGGGCGTCGGGATACATGCTCAAGCACGCCGCCCCCACGGACCTCGTGCGCGCCGTCCGCCGGATCGCGAACGGCGGGTCCTGGATCGACCCCAACGTCGCCGGCAAGGTCATCGACACCCTGCGCGCGACGCTGCCGCTCGACCACCGGGGCCGTCCCAGCCTCGACAACCTGTCCCCGCGCGAGGTCGAGGTGCTGCGGCTGATGGGCGACGGCCCGAGCAACACCGAGCTCGCCACCCGGCTGTTCGTCTCCGAGGCCACCGTCAAGACGCACATCTCCCGGCTGCTCATGAAGACCGGCTCCCGCGACCGCGCCCAGCTCGTCGCCGTGGCCTACCGGTCGGGGCTCGTGCGGCCCTGAGTCGCCGGCCGCCGCCGCCCAGACGGCCTCAGCACGTCGTCCGAGGACCTCCGCCGTCCCCAGACCGCCCGTACCAACTTTGTCCCCTCCCACCGGACGACCACGACCCCGCGGGGTCGGCGCGGCAGGAGATCGTCCCGCCCCCGGAGCTGGCGGCAGGAAACAGCGTCTGACCTGCACAAACACCCCATCCTGACCGGCGCGAGCAGCGGCATACTCGTGGTGTGCCCCTCTCTCTCGGACTCCTCGGCACCGGACGCCTCGGCTCGGCGATCCGGGCCGCCGCCGACGGCCGGGACGACGTCGACGTCGTCTGGTCGGTCGGCCGGGGCGAGGTCCCCGGCACGGCCGTCGATGTGGCCGTCGACGTCAGCCACGCCGCCGCGGTCGCCGGCCACCTCGCGTGGGCGCAGCGCACCGGCACCGCGCTCGTCGTCGGCACCACCGGCTGGGACGCCGCGCTGCTGCCGGTCGCGCCGTCGGTGCCCGTGCTGGTCGCACCCAACTTCTCCCTCGGCGTCGCCCTCGTCAGCCGGCTGGCGCGGGTCCTCGGCGGGTATGCCGCGCACGCGCCGGTCCCGGTGGACCTCGCCGTCACCGACACCCACCACCGGCACAAGGTCGACGCCCCGAGCGGCACCGCGCTGACGCTGCGCGCGTCGCTGGCGGCGGGCGCCGGCCGCGACGCCGCCGACGTGCAGACGACCAGCCTGCGGATCGGCTTTGTCGTGGGCGACCACGAGGTCGTCGCGTCCTCCGAGCTGGAGACCATCACGCTGCGGCACACCGCGCACAGCCCCGACCTGTTCGCCAGCGGCGCGCTGAGCGCCGCCGCGTGGCTGGCCGCCCGCCCGGAGCGGGGCGTCTACACCCTCGACGACCTGGCGGCCGAGCACCTGGCCGGTCTGCTGGGCAGCACCACCCCCACCCCCCGTCCCCGACCCGGCGCAGCCGCGCCGGCCGCGGTCGCCTGAGGCGCCCCGCACCCCTCGCAGGAAAGGCATCCCGATGTCCAGCACCGCCACCCTCTCGCCCCTGACCGGTCTCGGCGTCGCCCTCGCGACCCCGTTCGCCAGCGGAACCGACGCGACGGGTGGCCCGCGAAAGCCGGAGGTCGACCACCCGGCGTTCGCGCGGCTCGTCGAGCACGTGCTCGCCGGCGGGCTGGGCGTCGACTGGCTCGTCGTGCTCGGCTCGACGGGAGAGGCCGCGACCGTCACCGACGTCGAGCGGCACGCGCTGGTGCGCCACGCCGTCGAGCTCGCCGGCGGCGTGCCGGTCGTCGTGGGCGTCGGCGCCAACGACACCGAGCACGCGTGCCGGCTGGCCGTCGAGTCGGTCGCGGCCGGGGCCGACGCGCTGCTGGTCGTCACCCCGTTCTACAACAAGCCACAGGTCAGCGGGCTGGTCGCGCACTTCCGTGCCGTCGCGGAGGCGGTGCCGGGGACGCCGGTCGTCGCCTACAACGTGCCGGGGCGCACCGGCTGCAACATCACCCCCGAGGCGATGCGGCTCATCTGGGCGGTCGACCAGGTGGTCGGGCTCAAGGAGTCGTCGGGCGACCTCCGGCAGATCGCCCGGCTGTGCCAGGAGGCGCCCGAGGGCCGGGCCGTCCTCGCCGGCGACGACGACCTGGCCGTGGCCTCGGTCGCCGTGGGCGCCCAGGGGCTCGTGTCGGTCGTGGCCAACGTGGCGCCGGTCGAGACGCGTCGCATGGTCGACGCCGCGCTGACCGACCGGACCGCGGCGGCGCGGCAGACGTTCGCGCTGCTGGCGCCGCTGATGGAGGCGATGTTCGTCGAGACGAACCCGGTGCCGGTGAAGGCCGCGATCGCCAGCCTCGGCCTGGCGACCGCGCACGTCCGGCTGCCGCTGTCGCCCGCCGAGCCCGCCACCTGGACCCGCGTGCAGCAGGCGCTCGCCGGGCTGCAGCTGTCGCGCCGCAGCACGCGCATCGCCGAGCGGCTCGTCGGGCTCGCGTCGTGAGCACGGTCGACGCGAGCACGGTGGACGTGAGCGTGGACGACGTGAGCGTGGACGACGCGAGCGCTCCCCCCTCGGCGAGTCCCTCGGCGGCGACACCCGAGCCGTCCCCCCTCGAAGCCTTCTTCTCCGACGCGGCGGCCGGCGCGACGGCCTCCGAGCGGGAGACGATCGAGCGCATCGAGGAGCTGCTCACCGGGCTCGAGGACGGCAGCGTCCGCGCCGCCACCCGGGACCCCTCCGGCACCTGGCGCGCGCACGCGTGGGTGAAGCACGGCATACTCGCCGCGTTCCGGCACAGCGAGACCGTCGAGCTGGACTGGCCGGGCGGCGCGGTCGACAGGTCGCTCGTGCCCGCGCGGCACCTCGGGCTCGGCGACGGGGTGCGGATCGTGCCCGGCGGGACGTCGGTCCGGCGCGGCGCGCACCTGGCGCCCGGTGTCGTCGTGATGCCGCCCACCTATGTCAACGTCGGCGGGCACGTCGGGGCGGGCTCGATGGTCGACAGCCACGTGCTCGTCGGCTCGTGCGCGCAGGTCGGCACGGGCGTGCACCTGTCGACCGCCGTCCAGCTCGGCGGCGTGCTCGAGCCGGTCGGCGCGCGGCCGGTCGTCGTCGAGGACGACGTCTTCGTGGGGGCGCAGTGCGGGCTCTACGAGGGCGTGGTCGTGCGCTCGCGCGCCGTGCTGGCTCCCGGCGTGGTGCTGACGGCGGGGACCACCATCTACGACCTCGTCGAGCAGACCGAGCACCGGGGCGAGGTGCCGGAGGGAGCCGTCGTCGTGCCCGGCTCGCGTCCCGCCAAGGGTGACTACGGCACGGTGCTGGGGCTCTCGCTCTACGCGCCGGTCGTCGTCAAGTACCGCGACTTCTCCACCGACGCCGCCACCGTCCTCGAGGAGTCGTTGCGGTGAGCCCCGCCCGACGGGTGAGCGGCCTGGCCGTCTCACCCATCCGACGCATGGCCGTCGGCGCCCCCGAGGGGACGATCAGCCTGGCCCTCGGCGAGCCCGGCTGGCCGCTGCCCGATGTTGCGCGCGAGGCGCTGGCCGAGGTCGGCGCGGCCGTCGGTGCCCTGCCCTACGGGCAAAACGGGTCGCGCCCCGAGCTGGTCGACGCGGTCGCGGCGTGGCACGGTCGCTCGGGAACCCGGACCGTCGAGGTCCGCCCGGACCAGGTCACGGTCACCTCCGGCAGCCAGGCGGCCCTCTTCGCCCTCTTCCAGTCGCACGTGGAGGTCGGCGGGACGGTGCTCGTGCCGGACCCCGGCTTCGTCTCCTACCTCTCGCTCGCGCAGCTGTGCCAGGCGCGGGCGGTGGGCTACCGGCTCGCGGACGACTGGTCGCTGGACGCCGCGCACGTCGTCGCCGCCCTCGACACCCACCCGGAGACGTCGGTCGTCGTGGTCAACCACCCGGCCAACCCCACCGGAGGTATGGCGACCGCCGCCGCCCTCGCGACCGTCGCCGAAGCCTGTGCCCGGCGGGGGGTGGTGCTCGTGAGCGACGAGGTCTACCGCGAGCTGTACCTCGACGAGCGGCCCGCCGGGCTGCACGACGTGTGCGACATCGACGCGGGCGTCGTGCTCGGGTCGGTCAGCAAGGCTTGGGGCGCTCCGGGCCTGCGCGTGGGCTGGGCGGTCGGCTCCCCCGACGTGCTCGCCCCCGCGCGCGTGGTCCACAACGCCATGACCACCGCTGCTGCCCGACCGTCGCAGGACGCCGCCCTCGCGCTGCTCCGCGCGTCTGCCGAGGTGCTGGCCGAGGCGCGTGAGCACGTGCGTCGGCGGTGGGCGACGGCGGAACGGGTGGCGCCGCGGCTCCTCGGCGTCCGGAGCGGCACCACGACGCGTCCGGTCGGGGTCCGGAGCGGCACCACGACGCGTCCGGTCGACGGGGGTGCCCGCGCGGGCTTCTACCTGTGGCTGCCACTGCCGGACGGCATACCCCCGCAGGACACGACCGGCTTCGCGCTGCGCCTGCGCGACGAGAGCCGGGTCACGACCGTGCCCGGCGACGCGTTCGGACCGGGCGGCGCAGGCTGGCTGCGGGTCAGCCTCGGCGGCCCGCTCGCCGAGCTCGAGGAAGGCCTGGCGCGCCTCGCGCCCTGGTGGAAGGCATGATCCTGACCGCTGCGACGACCGACCTGTTCGCCTTCGACGAGGAGCGGCTGCTCGAGCTGGGCGACGCCCACCGCGACCCGTTCTTCGCCTACGACGTCGACGAGGCACGGCGCCGATATCGCCTCCTCCGGGCCGCGCTCCCCGCCCGCGTCCGGCTCGCCTACGCCGTGAAGTCCAACCCCGGCCTGCCGCTGCTCGAGACGTTCGCCGCCGAGGGTGCGTGGTTCGACTGCGCGTCGGCCGGCGAGGTGTCGGCCGTGCTCGCGGCGGGCGGCACCGGCGAGGGCATGGTCGTCGCCGGCCCGGCCAAGTCCGAGCGCGACCTGCAGGCCGCCCTCTTCGCCCACGCCCGGATCCAGGTCGACGGGATCGAGGACCTCGCGCGCCTGCACGAGCTCCATACCGGGGCCCGCCCGCTCTCCGTCAACGTGCGCGTCAACCCGCTCGGCGGCGTGACCGAGACCGCGACGATCATCGGCGGCGGCGGCCCGAGCGCGTTCGGCGTGGACGAGGAGGAACTGGCGGCGTTCGTCGAGGAGGCCACGGCATACCCTCGCGTGCGGATCGTCGGCCTGCAGGTCTTCGCCGCGAGCAACGAGCTCGACGCCGGCCGCCTGCTCACCAACCACCGCACCGCGATGCGCATCGGCCGCACCCTCCAGCAGCTGCTCGGCACGCCGCTGGACCTCGTCGACGTCGGTGGCGGGCTCGGGGTCAGGTATGCCGAGTCCGAGCCCTCCCTCGACGTCCGCGCCCTGGGTGCGGGGCTGGGTCGGGTGCTGGAGGAGAACGCCTGGTTCACCGGGGAGCTGCTGCTCGAGCCCGGACGGTGGCTGTCGGCGCCGACCGGGGTCTACTGCGCGCGCGTCGTCCGGGTCAAGGAGTCACGCGGCGAGCGCTTCGCGATGCTGCAGGGCGGGATCAACCACCTGCTGCGACCGCTGCTGACCGGCCAGTCGTTCCCGGTGATCGTGGTGCGGGCGGGTGTCGGGGTCGTGCCCGGTGCGCGGGCGACGACCACGCTGGCGGGGCCGCTGTGCACGTCGCTGGACCGGGTGGGCGTCGGCGAGCTGCCGGTGGACCTGGGGCCGGGCGACCTCGTGGTGTTCGGGCAGGCGGGGGCCTATGCGTCCACGCAGGCGATGAGCCACTTCCTGTCGCACCCGCTGCCCGAGCAGGTGTGGGTCGGCTGAGCCGGACGAGCCTCACCGGAGATCGAGCGCCAGCACCAGTTCGAGGGCCCGGTCGACTGCACGCTGGTCGTCCCTCCCCAGGTGCCCGACAAGACGGCCCAGTCGGCTCACGTCGATCGTGCGCAGCTGCTCGACCAGGACGCAGGTGCTCTCGCCGGCAATCGTGATCTCGGGTCGGAACGCTCTGGGTGGGGCAGAGCGAGACGTCGGCGCCAGCACGACGGTCGACAGCGCCAGATCGTCCGACTGGACCACGACCCCCAGCCGCGCACCCCGTTGCTCGTGGCCGTGAGCCCCCCTCGGTGCAGGGACGTCGTAGACGTCACCCCTGATCCACATCGGACCACTCCTCCATCGCGCGACGCACGGCCTCCCGGTCGGCCGGGTCGGCCATGGCCCGCCTGGCGTCCAGGCGCATCTCCTCGCGACGACGGAGCTGCACAGCATCCAGCAGCGCCCGACGCACCGCCTCCGAGGTGCTGGTGCCGTCCGCCGTCAGCTCGGCCAGGGCCTGCTCTGCCTCACCGGAGATGCGTACGTTCACGATGGCCATGATGCAACGGTAGCGCCGTGTCATACAGATGTCATACGTCCGCCTGTGGACAAGGTCGGTCGCCCGCGCGACCGCGTGCCGCTAGCGTCTGGGAATGCCGATCACCCTGGTGCGACTGGACCCTGAGGACACCGACCGGGAGGCGCTCGTCGACTTCATGACGCGCAACGAGTTCCCGTTCCACACCGTGCCGAGCCCGAGCCGGACGCAGGTCGAGTCGTGGATCGCCGAGGGGGCCTACCGCGACGAGGACAACGACTCCTTCTGGCTGGAGCACGACGAGCTCGGGCGGGTCGGGTTCTTCCGGCTCGAGGACCTCAGCGACGACGCTCCGTTGTTCGACCTGCGCCTCGACGCACCCTTCCGGGGCCGCGGCCTCGCGTCCGAGGTGCTGGGCGCGGCCACCGACCTCGTCTTCGGGACGATGCCCGAGGTCAACCGGTTCGAGGGGCAGACGCGCGAGGACAACGTGCCGATGCGGCGCGCGTTCCTGCGCTGCGGCTGGCTCAAGGAGGCGCACTACCGGGAGGGGTGGCCGGTCGAGGGCGGGCGTCCGGTCGCGTCGGTGGCCTACGGCATCCTGCGGCACGACTGGGAGACGGGGACCGTGACGCCGTTGGTGTGGGAAGACCTGGGCGCGTGACCGCATACCTCGCCTCCCGCCTCTGGGTCCCGCTCCCAGCGAGGCGCTCTCGTCGGGGCGGGGTGGCTTCGTGGCGCGGGCCCTGTACCCGGCGGGTGACCCCGCCCTGGTCGTGCCGGAGGTCAGCTGGTGGCGGGAGCGGTTCGTGGGCGCGCGGTTCACGGCGGAGGAGCCGGACTGAGCCGCGGCACTCCTACGGTGGGTCAGAGCATCAGGACGTCGGCAATCCTTCAGAGTCGTAGCCCAGAATCTCGTCACCGGACCGGTCGTCGAGATTGGTTCGCGCCCGTCCACGCGTGATGACGTCACGAAGATGCGCCGCCGTGTCCGCCACCCCCTCGCAGGCCATCACGCGTCGCAGCCGCTCGTCGAGGGCCCGGCGTGTTGCCACGGTGATCGTCTCCCCGGTCGCCCCGGCCAGTTGACGGGCGAGTCGCTCCGTCTCAGCGTCGTCGATGTTCAGCGCCATGGATCAACCGTAGGAGGAAGGACGCAGATCACAAGGACGATCCCTCCCGCCGGGCGGGTCGCTCAGGTCGTCCACTCGTCGAAGATCAGCCAGGTGCGGGTGGCGCGCACGCCGGGCAGGGCCTGGATGCGGCCGAGGACGGTGTCACGGAGCTCGTGGTTGTCGTGCGCGCGGACCTGGACGAGCATGTCGAACTCGGCTCCCACCAGCGCCACGCGCTCGACGCCCGGGAGCTCGGACAGCGCGCGGGCGACGGAGCGCCAGCTGTCCTGCTCGATGCTGACGGAGACGAAGGCCGAGGTGTTGAGGCCGAGCCGGTCCGGGTCGACGGTGACGGTGAAGCCGGTGATCACGCCGTCGCGCTGCAGCCGCTCGAGCCGCGCGTAGGCGTTGGCGCGCGAGATGTGGACCTGCTCGGCGAGCGCCCGGACCGAGAGCCGGCCGTCGGCCCGCAGCGCGGCGATGATCGCGCGGTCCGTGTCGTCGACGCTGGCCACCTGTCTCACCGCGTCGCCAGTGGGCTGGGTCACAGCAGACGGACCGTCCTCGTTCATCCCTCCATCGTGCCAGACGTCTTCACCTGACCGGTCGATGCGCCTGATGCGTCCCGGCTGCGCGACCATATGGGAGACGAACGTCTCTGCTCGTGAGGACTCGACGATGAGTGAAACCGGCCCGCTGACCGACCCCGGCGCGCTGCTGCCCTGCCCGCAGCCCGTCCGCTTCCTGGACCCCGACGGGACGCGGGTCGACCCGTCCCCCGAGGCCGCAGGGCGCGGGTACGCCATGCCCTCGACAGATGACCTGCTGGCCGTCTGGCGCGGGATGGTCATCGGCCGTCGCTTCGACGCCCAGGCCACCGCGCTGACCAAGCAGGGACGGCTCGCGGTCTACCCCTCCGCGCACGGCCAGGACGCCTGCCAGGTCGCGCCGGTGCTGGCGCTGGAGGAGGCCGACTGGTTCTTCCCGACCTACCGCGACTCGATGGCGCTGGTCACCCGCGGGATCGACCCGGTCGAGGTGCTGACGCTGCTGCGCGGCGACTGGCACTGCGGCTACGACCCCGTCTCGACCCGCACCGCCCCCCAGTGCACCCCCCTCGCGACCCAGGCGGTCCATGCCGCCGGTGCCGCAGACGGGCTGCGGCGCAAGGGGACCGACGGCGTCGCGCTCTGCTTCGTCGGGGACGGCGCGACGTCGGAGGGCGACTTCCACGAGGGGCTCAACTTCGCGGCGGTCTTCAACGCCCCCGTGGTCTACCTCGTCCAGAACAACGGTTATGCGATCTCGGTCCCGCTGGCCAAGCAGACCAAGGCACCTGCCCTGTCCTACAAGGGCATCGGGTATGGCGTGCGCGCCGAGCAGGTGGACGGGAACGACCCCGCCGCCGTGCTCGCGGTGACGCGAGCGGCATACCAGCACGCCCGGTCGGGGAAGGGTCCGTTCCTGATCGAGGCGCACACCTACCGCATGGAGGCGCACACCAACGCCGACGACGCGACGCGCTACCGCACGCCCGACGAGGTCGACGCGTGGACCGGGCGCGACCCGATCGTGCGGCTGCAGGCCTACCTCGTGGGGCAGGGGGCGCTCGACGAGGCGCGGATCGAGGAGGTCCGGGCCGAGGCGGACGAGCTCGCCGGCGACCTGCGCACGCGCATGAACGCCGAGCCGAAGGTCGATCCGATGGAGCTGTTCGAGCACGTGTATGCCGTGCCGACCCCGCAGCTGCGCGAGCAGGCCGCGATGCTGGCCGCCGAGCACGAGGCGAGCCGGCCCGAGACCGAGGAGGTGGCCCGATGACCCGGCCCACGACATACGCCCAGGCCCTCAACGCGGCGCTCCGCGACGCCCTGACCGAGGACGAGCGGGTGCTGGTCATGGGCGAGGACGTCGGCCAGCTCGGCGGTGTCTTCCGGATCACCGACGGTCTGACCAGGGACTTCGGCGAGGAGCGGTGCTTCGACACCCCGCTGGCGGAGGCGGGGATCGCCGGCTTCGCGGTCGGGCTGTGCATGCAGGGCTTCCGGCCGGTCATCGAGATGCAGTTCGACGCGTTCGGCTACCCGGCGTTCGAGCAGGTCGTCTCGCACGTGGCGAAGATGCGCAACCGGACGCGCGGGCGGCTGACGATGCCGATGGTGATCCGCGTGCCCTACGCGGGCGGCATCGGCGGGGTGGAGCACCACTGCGACTCGTCGGAGGGCTACTACGTGCACACGCCCGGGCTGCACGTGGTGACGCCGTCGACCCCGGCGGACGCCTACAGCCTGCTGCGTGAGGCGATCGCGTCGGACGACCCGGTGGTGTTCATGGAGCCGAAGTCGCTCTACTGGTCCAAGGCGGACGTCGAGCTGCCGGCACGGACCGAGCCGATAGGCCGGGCTGTCGTGCGGCGCAAGGGATCCGACGTCACGCTCATCTCCTACGGGCCCCAGGCGCCGAACGCGCTGCGCGCCGCGGAGGTCGCTGCGGCAGAGGAGGACTGGGACGTCGAGGTCATCGACCTGCGCTCGCTCGTGCCGTTCGACGACGAGACGGTGATGGCGTCGGTGCGCAGGACCGGACGTGCCGTGGTGCTCGCGGAGGCGCAGGGCTTCGCGGGGATGGGCGCCGAGGTCGCGGCACGGGTGTCGGAGCGCTGCTTCCACTCGCTGGCGGCGCCGGTGCTGCGGGTGAGCGGTCTGGACATCCCCTATCCCCCGCCGATCCTCGAGCACTCGTACCTGCCGGGCGTCGACCGGATCCTCGACACGATCGCGCGGCTGCAGTGGGACGACGAGCCGGACCTCACGCGCGCCGGTGCCGACCAGGGGGTGTCCGCGTGACGGCCCAGGTCTTCCGGCTGCCCGACCTGGGTGAGGGGCTGACCGAGGCCGAGGTCGTGGTCTGGCACGTCGAGGTCGGGGACGAGGTCGGCGTCGACCAGGAGGTCGTGACCGTGGAGACGGCCAAGGCGTCCGTGGACGTGCCGTGCCCCTATGCGGGGGTCGTCGCGCAGCTGCACGCCGAGCCGGGGACGATGCTGGCCGTCGGCTCGGCGCTGATCACGGTGGGCGGGGCGGATGATGGCACGGTCGCCGAGACGTACCGCGTCGAGGAGCAGGCCGGCGCTCGCGTCGACGAGCAGCCGGAGCGTCCGCTGATCGGCTACGGCGCGGGTGACGCCCCTGAGCGGCGACGAGGTCGGCGGCGCACGTCCTCCCGACCGGACGCGGCGGACAGCGGCGATGCGACCCCACAGGCGGAGGCGACCGGCGGGCGGGAGGCCGTGCGGGTCATCTCCCCGTTGGTGCGCCGGCTTGCCGTCGAGTGGCAGCTGGACCTGGCGGAGGTGAAGCCGGGACCGACCGGGGTCATCCGGCGGGTCGACCTGGAGGCAGCGCGCGAGGCTGGGCAGCACGACGCGTCCGGTCGGGTGGAGGCGCAGGCGTCCGGTCGGTCGGAGACGCAGGCGCCCCATCGGGCGGAGACGCGGGCAGCCGGCCGAGAGGTGCGGGTGCCGATCCAGGGCGTGCAACGGGTGATGGTCGAGCGGTTGAGCCGTTCACGTCGTGAGATCCCCGACGCCACGACGTGGGTGGACGTCGACGCGACGCGCCTGATGAAGCTCAAGGACGCGCTGCGCGAGTCCCACCCGGACGCCCGCATCGGGGTGCTGCCGCTGATCGCGCGCATCGTCGTGGCGGGACTGTCGCGCTACCCCGAGCTCAACGCCTCGGTCGACCTCGACGCCGGGGAGATCGTCCGCCACGGCGGGGTCAACCTCAGCTTCGCCGCCCAGTCGCCACGTGGCCTCGTGGTCCCGGTCGTCCACGGCGCCGACGCGATGAGCACCGGCGAGCTGGCGGTCGCCCTGCGCCAGCTCACCGAGAGGGCCCGCGACGGGAAGGTCAGCCCGGCCGAGCTCAGCGGGGGCACGTTCACGCTCAACAACTACGGCGTCTTCGGCGTCGACGGCTCCACGCCGATCATCAACCACCCCGAGGCCGGGATGCTCGGCGTCGGCCGGATCGTCGACAAGCCGTGGGCGCACAAGGGGAAGGTCAGGCTGCGGAAGGTCACCCAGCTGTCCTTCACCTTCGACCACCGGGTCTGCGACGGGGGCACGGCAGGCGGCTTCCTGCGCTACGTCGCCGACCGGGTCGAGCGCCCCTCCGGGCTCCTGGGCGACCTGTAGCCCCGACCGACAGGGACAGCCACCCCACGACCGGCCCGTCACCGCACCAGACGGACGAGGCCCCGCTCGACGACGTCCGCGTACGACGTGCCGGACGCGACGTTCACGACCCTGCCTCCGGGCGTCCCCTCGGCCAGCGCCACTGCCGTCTCGTAGCGGTTGACCCCGCCCCTGCGGACGACCTCTCCCGGCACCGCCGTCGCCAGCTCGGACAGGACGCCGTCCGAGACGGACGCGGGGCCTCCGGCGACGACGACCCGTCGCGGGGCCAGCTCGCGCAGGACTGCGGCGGTGACCCGGGGGACGGCATCACGCTTGACCAGCAGCACCGGGGCGTCGTGCTGGCCCGCCTGGGCGGCCGCGGCGAGGGCGTCCGGGAAGTCGGTGCCGGTCGCGACATACACCGTGCCGCCCCGGGCCGAGCCGTCGAGGCCCGCGAGCGCGGCCGCAGTGGAGTAGCGGTCCGTCCCCGAGACCCGTCGCACGTCCGGGCTGAAGCTCCGCAACGCGTCGAGCACGTCGTCGTGGATCCGCTGCTCCCCGCCGACGAGCACGATCTCGCTCGGCCGCAGCCTGGCGAGCGCCTCCCTCGCCGGCGCCGGGACAGTGGTGCCCCGGGTAAGCAGGACCGCACCCCCGTCAGCACCCGCCTGCGCCGCTGCGGTGAGTGCATCGGCATACTCCTCACCGCTCGCGACGAACACCCGCGCGCGCCTGGCGACGTCCCGCGACAGCAGGGCTGCGGTGGCGTAGCGGTTCTCGCCGCCGACGCGATCCACGCTCGGGCGGTACCGCGCGACGCCGATCTCGTGGAGTCGTTGGTGGAGCGGGTCGGTGAGCGTCGCGGCATAGCTGTCGGTGACGTGCGACCCCCCGCGGTAGACCTGGGCACGGCCCACGACCGCGGGGCACCGGGGGCTCAGCCACGTGTCCGGGCAGACCCACTCGCGCAGGTCGACGAAGTGCGCGCCGTCGACCCGGGCAGCGGCCGTCCGCAGCGACGGGTTGCCGCTGGACTCGTCCGGCAGCCTGGTCGCGCAGTCGGTGAGGTCGGTCCCCGACTCGAGGGCGTCGGCGACACACTCGGCCGGGTTCTCCTCGGGGCCCGGCGAGTCCCACAGCGCGACGACCTGACCGACACCCGCCCGACGCAGCGCCCGCCACGTCCGGACGTAGCCGTCGTCGACGTCCCGACGCATCGCGCTGGTGAGGACGAGGTCGGGCGGGTCTGCCGTCAGGTGGTCGAGGAGGTTCTCGTCGTAGGTGGTGCACTCGGGGTAGTCCGGGTCCGGCACGTCGACGAACGCGCAGCCGCTCTTGGTGTACATCCGCATCCGCCATCCCTCCCGGAGGGCGATCTCCTCCAGCGCAGGGAAGAGCTGGCCCACCTTCGAGTCCCCCACCACCGCGACGTCGACCGCCCCCGCAGGGTCGCCGTAGACGCACCCCGGAAGCAGGGTCGTCCTGGCCCGCAGGACGTGGCAGCCGTCGTCGTAGTAGGCAGGTTCCTGAGCGTAGAGCGCGTCCAGAGGCGGCGACATCGGGAAGACGGGAGGGCTGCGGGTGACGGCCACCGGTTGGTCGACCGGCGTGCTCCACCCGTCGCCCCGGAGGGCCCTGGCACCGAGGTCGTCCTCGTCGCCGGTGAGTGCGTGCGCCGGGGAACCGACCACCGTCGTGACGGTGAGCAGGAGCGCGAGGAGACCGACGACGCCAGCCGACCTGGTCCTTCCCGTGGCCCTGCTCATGCAGCACTCCTCCACACGCCGAGTTCGTGCGCGCCGCCTTCTGGCCGCGCGCTCCATGCCTTCCCCGGCCACCAGCGTAGTTGGGTCCTGTGACAACGCCCGCTCGTGCGCCATCCCGCGCGACCCGGTTCCCCCCGGTTGCCTCTCAGCCGGCGCCCGGGCCGGCGTGGTTCACTGCGGCGTGCGCGACATCTGGGACGTCCTGGCGACCGGCCAGCGCCTGCCGACCCTGACCGGCTCCCTCGTCATCGCCGCGCTCGCGCTGCTGCTCACCTGGTCGCCGCTCGGCTACCGCGTCGTGCGGCACGGCGTCACGATCGTCCACGAGGCGGGGCACGCGACGGTCGCCCTGCTCACCGGACGCCAGCTGCGCGGCATCCGCCTGCACGCGGACACCTCTGGCGTCACCGTCTCGGGGGGGGGGGCCCACAGGCCCAAGAGGGGGGCCAACCCTGCCAACCGATCCCCCCACCC
>NZ_JBJFZS010000012.1:0-199045 GCF_045032595.1 Ornithinimicrobium jinqii | reverse complement strand
CGGCATCCGCCTACACGCGGCCCCTTCTGTCTTCCCCGTCTCGCGGTCCCCCCCCCCCGGCCCCGGGATGGTCGCCACCGTCGCCGCCGGCTACCCCGCACCGGCTGTGCTGGGCCTGGCGGGAGCCGCGGTCCTCACCCAGGGGTATGCCGTGGCGCTGCTCTGGGGGTTCGTGCTCCTCTGCGCGCTGATGCTCGTGCTGATCCGCAACCTCTACGGCCTGTGGGTGCTGCTCGTCGTGGGTGGTGCCGTCGGTGCGGCGACGTGGTTCCTGCCCGCCCAGGGCGCGGGGTGGACCGCATCCCTGCTCGTCTGGGCCCTGCTGCTCGCTGCGCCGCGCTCGGTCGTCGAGATGCAGCGGCAACGCCGGCGCGGTGGCGAGCGGCGGTCCGACGCGGACCAGCTCGCCCGCCTGACCGGCTCGCCTGCCGTGGCCTGGGTCGCCCTGTTCTGGAGCGTCTGCGTCGCCTGCCTGGCCGCGGGCGGGTGGCTCCTGCTCCGCTGAGCGGCGCTACGCCATACTCCCCGCATGCACCCTCGCCACCAGACCGTCCAGGACGCGCTGCGCGACGCCGGGGTCGACGCCCGGATCCAGGTGCTCGACGACCACGCGCGCACGGCGGTGCTCGCTGCCGAGCAGCTCGGCTGCGCAGTGGCGGCGATCGCCAACAGCCTCGTGTTCATGGCGGACGACGTGCCGCTGCTCGTGATGGCCAGCGGCGCCGCACGGGTCGACACCGCGGTGATCGCCGGCGCGGTCGGGGCTGCGACGGTGCGCAAGGCGAGCGCCGACCAGGTACGTGCCGCGACCGGTCAGGCCATCGGCGGCGTCGCCCCCACCGGCCACCCGACCAGGCTGCGCACGCTCGTCGACGAGGACCTGCGCGCCCACGAGACCGTCTGGGCAGCGGGGGGCACGCCCGACTCGATCGTGCCGCTGACGTTCGACCAGCTGGTGACCGTCACGGGCGGCGAGGTGACGCGGGTCCGCTGAGCCGGACCGGCAGCGCGGTCTGTGGCGCCCCCCGGCCGACCGGACGCCTGACGTGGTGCTGGCGTCGGCAGGACGAGGCCAGCAGCGGCCCTCGTCCGTCGTCATCGCCGCATCGTCCCTCTCCTGTCACGACCGGCAGCACGACGCGTCCGGTCGGGGGTCAGGGCAGGCCCTCTTCCGCCGGGACCAGCTCCCGCTGCGGCTCGTGGAGGGGACCGGTCGGGGGCAGCTGCTTGGCCGACCTGGCGCGGACCCGGGCGATGCGGCGGGTCTCCAGCAGCCAGAAGAACGCGAACAGGCCGATCTCCCACCACTCCAGCAGGATCACGAGGTGGCCGGGGGCGACGAGGGCCGACAGCCCCCACATCAGCAGCGGCCCGAGCACCATGAGCGCGAAGATCACCAGGTAGGCGCGGCGGGCGGACTCCTGCAGGTCCTCCAGCCGGTAGAACGGCCACGTGTTCGTCAGCACGGCGACCGCCAGCGAGCAGATCAGGAAGATCGCCGCGAGGTCGTGGATCGTCAGCTGCACCGGACCCAGTCGCAGGCCCTCCATCGTCACCTCGTCGGCCGGGACGAACCACAGCTGCTGGACCGCGAGCGCGAGGAAGCCTGCCAGCAGCAGGAGGGTGAGCACCACGAACGCCCTGGTCAGAAGGACGCTCATCCGTGAGCCCCCGGTGGCGACCAGCTGCTTGAGGTTGCCGGAGCGGAACTCCCGCCAGAACAGAAAGACGCACATGAGCACCACGGTGCTCAGCGCGACCCGCAGCGACCAGACGTGGTCGGCGGCCGTGAGCCCGTCGGGCGTGGGCCTGCTGCGCAGATCGTCCATCAGCTCCGCGAACCCGGTCGGCACCAGGGCGACGAAGACGGCGTAGAAGCCGGCGCCGTTGAGCGTGTAGTCCTCCAGCAGCCCCACCCCCTGGTAGGCCACGAGGCAGACGGCGACGGCGAGCAGGGTGCCGACGAAGACGTCGCGGACCGGCCCCCCGTAGTAGGCGCTGATCGAGGTCTCCAGCTCCTGCTGCAGCAGGGCGGTCCCCCCGGTGACGATCAGCAGCAGCACCGGCAGGCCGACCATCAGCCAGCGCAGGTAGGCGTACGTGATGCGCGCGATCTCCGCGCGCCGCTCCGCCTCGGTCGTCCTCCCGGCCGCGACCGCCCCAGCAGCACCGGCCTGCACCCCCTCGGTCTCGGCGACGCTCATCCCGGCCTCCCTCTGCCTCGTGCGTGGTCCCCTCCCTCCCAGGGTGCCCGACGCGGGGCCGCGGCGGAAGCGACGCGGCGTGGGTAGTTCTGCCTAGGTGCGCGGCGGGCTGTCACGCGGCGGGCTGTCACGCGGCGGGCTGTCACGCGGCGGGGTCCTCCGCCCCTTCGACCGGGCTGCGGGGGTGCGCTGCCTCTTGTCGGTCCCCGGCTCCCAGCACATGCCGCGCACGACCTCCTCGGCGATGTCGGAGAGGCGGCGGCCACCGGCTCGGGCCGTGGCACGCATCAGCTCGAAGGCGGTGAAAGTGTCGATGCCGGCACGCTCGGCCAGCATGCCCTTGGCCTGCTCGATGACGACGCGGCTGTCGAGCGCGTGCTGCAGCTGCGCCTCGCGCACCTCGTGCCCCACCACCTCGCGGCGGTTGACCAGACCCACCGCCGCCATCCGGCCCAGGGCCTCGGCGAACCGTGCGTCCTCCGGCGTCAGCTGCACCAGGCGCCGCCACAGCAGGGCGTAGGCGCCCAGGGCCCGATCGCCGACGGCGACGGGCACGGCATACACACTCTGGATGCCGAGCCGACCGGCCTCCTCCGTGAATCGCTCCCACGCCTCTTCGCCGGCGCGGTCGGCGAGGAAGGTGACCGGTCGCCGCTCCCGGTGCGCCACGGTCATCGGGCCCCCGTGCCGCAGGCTCGCGAGCCACAGGTCGTGCGCGACCCGGTTGCTCGACCCTGCGCCACACGGGCTGCTCGACCCCGCGCCACACGGGGGGTCGCCCTCGTCGTCGAGGAACACGATCGCCCCCTGGGCGCGCAGCAGTGACCGCCCCTGGCCCAGAAGGGTGTCGACGACGCTGCTGTCACGGTGCGCGTCGGTCACCCCGGCCAGTGAGAGGAGAACTGCGAACAACTCTTCGTCGCGCTGCATGGTCATGCTGCCCCTCTCATCGTGAGAGCAGACCCTGTCCGCGCCGACCCCCGTCACGGTGGGGGTCGTCAGGCTCACCATAGACCTGCTCTCGGCCCGCTGCGCAAGAAATGCTTCCGAACCCCTTGCGCGCCAGCACGGGTCGGGCGTACCTTCGGCTCAACGTCACCAGGGGCACTCGCCCCGCGCGTGACACCGGTTCACCCACAGGCCCCGGACCCCGGCCGCATCTCGTCGCCGGAGGCCACCGTGACCCCCCTGCCCGCGACCCCCACCGGGGGTGACACGCTGCCAGCGGACGAGCCGCTGAGGGTCACGCTCGTGTCCGAGGGCACCTACCCGTTCGCGATGGGCGGGGTCTCCGTGTGGTGCGACCAGCTGATGCGCGGCCTGCCGGACCACCGCTTCGAGTTCATCGCCCTGACCGTCGACGGCCACGACCGGCCGCTGTGGGAGGCGCCGGCCAACCTCGAGCGTGTCCGGTCCCTGGCGCTGTGGACGCCCGAGCGCGCGCCCCGCGGCCGACCGCACCCGGCCACCCAGAGGGCTGTCTCCGACCTCGCCGCCCAGCTCGTCCGGCCGCCGCCGGACGACTCTCAGGCCGCCGCCACCGGCGTCGCGGCCTTCCTCGACGCCCTGCACCGCACCGCCGTCGCCGCCCGGACCCGCGGCACCACGGCCGGGTTGTTTACCGACGACCCCGCGGTGCAGGCGCTCACGTCCCACTGGTGCGAGGCCACCGGTGCGGGAATGACCCTGCGCGACGCGCTCGACTGGGGGGGCCTGCTCGAGCACCTGCTGCGCCCGTTGCAGGAACGGCCGGTCGAGGCCGACGTCGTGCACGCCGCGATGAACGGTCCCTCCATGCTCGTCGGGATGGCGGCCCACTGGGAGCACGGCACCCCGGTCGTGTTGTCGGAGCACGGGATCTACCTGCGCGAGCGATACCTGCTCGAGGACGACCAGCCGTTCAGCCGCGCGGTGCGCTTCCTGCGCCTCAACTTCTTCCGGCTCCTGGCCGCCGCGTCCTACCAGGTGGCCGCCGCTATCGCCCCCCACTCGCGCTACAACCGCCGTTGGCAGCTGCGGTGCGGAGCCGACCCGGACCGGATGCACACGATGTACAACGGCGTCTGCCTCGACGACTTCCCGGTGGCTGCCTCGGAGCCCGACGTGCCGACGGTCTGCTTCCTCGGTCGTATCGACCCCGTCAAGGACGTCCGCACGCTGATCAAGGCGTTCGCCGCCGTCCAGCGGACGCTGCCCCAGGCTCTGCTGCGGATCTTCGGCGCCGCCCCTGCGGGGCAGGAGGACTACCTGGAGGGCTGCCGAGCGCTGGCCGAGGAGCTGGGTATGGGGCACGCCGTCACCTTCGAGGGGCCGACCCGCCAGCCGTTCGACGCCTACCACAGCGGCTCCGTCGTGGCGCTGTCCAGCATCTCCGAGGGATTCCCCTACTCGATCGTCGAGGCGATGGCCTGCGGGCGACCGGTCGTGTGCACCAACGTCGGCGGGGTCGCCGAGGCCGTCGGAGACGGCGGCCTGGTCGTCCCGCCCCAGGACCCGGAGGCCCTGGGGCGGGCTCTCGTCAGGGTGCTGCAGGACGACGACCTCCGTGCGCAGATGGGCCGTGTGGCGCGGCTGCGGGTGCGGGACCAGTTCACCGTGGACCGCTGGACCGGCGCCTACGGAGACCTCTACGCGCAGGTGACGGGCCGGGCGGGGTCCTCGGCACCGGCCCTCGACGCCGAGCTGCGGGAGGAGGTGCTGGTCCAGTGACCGCCGCCGTGGAAGCGCTCGGCACCCGTCTGGGGCCGGTCGTCACCGAGTCCGTGGACGTGCTCCACGTGGCCGCCGTCCTCGAGTCGTCCGGCATCACCGACGATCTGGCCCGTGACCGCTACGGCCACGAGGACGTCTTCGCCCTCGCCACCACCCTGCGCGCCTGTGCGTCCGACGGCAGCACGACCGAGAGACCGACGACCCCGCACCCCGGGACCATCCCCGCCGCCGCGCCGCTCCGCCGCGAGCGACCCCGGTCTGCGTCAGGCGTGTCCAGCCTCGGGCACGGCGTCATCTACCTCCTTCCCGCACTGTCGATGCCGGCGCTCCTCACGCTCGTCGGGACCCCCCACGCCCTGCTCGCCCTCGTCGTCGGCGCCGCCCTGGGCTGGCTCTGGGCGGTGGTCATGACCTGGCGCGCCTACGGCGTGCTGAGCGCGACCGCCAGCTCGGAACAGGGTCAGGAGCACGCGGCCGCCGACCTGCGCCGCTCGGTGCTCCTGGGTGTCGTGGCCGGCACGCTCGCCGGGCTGCTCCTCGTCGTGGTCGGCCGGAGCCCGGTGGTCGTCGGTGTCGTGGCAGCGTCGGTGACAGCCGCCCAGCTGGGCACCACCCTGCTGTTCTTCCTCCGGCGCCGCCGTGCACTCGTGGTCGTGCTCGTGGTCCAGGGAACGGTCGGTCTGAGCAACCTGGTCGCACCGGCCGTCGTGCCGGCCTGGGTCGTGCTCGCGACGTTCGTGCTCTCCATCGCCTCGCTCCTCGTCATCGGCGGGGTGGGGCGGGGACCCGCTGCCCCCGCCGTGGCGCTCGTCGGCCTCACCCCGGTCCTGGGCTACGCGGTCGCCAGCGTCACCTTCCTCCTGCTCCCGCAGGCCCACTTCCTCCGGCTGGGCGGCGGGCTGCCGCTCGCCCTGGCCGGACTGTTCCTGACGATGGGCTTCGTCGAGTGGCGGGCCGGACTGCTGTCCCGCCGGCTGCGCGACGAGCTCTCGTGCAGCGACACCCCCGCCCGGTTCCGGCTCCGCGCGAGCGGGCCCGTCCTGGCTGAGGTGCTTGCCTGCGCCGCCGTCACCGCGCTGGGCGCGGCAGCCATGCTGCTCGTGCTCCAGCGCGCCGGCCTCCTGTCCGCCGGGGTCAGGACCGTGGCTCTGACCACGGTCCTGCTCGCCCCTGCCTACCTCCTGGCGATCGTCCTGGCCAACACCGGGGCCTACGCCTGGCTGGCGTCCTGCTTCGCCGCGGGAGCCCTCGTCGAGACGTTGCTGTCGGTGCTCGCCCGAGCCCCGATGACCAGTGCCTTCGTCACGGCCACGAGCCTCCTGCTCCTGGCCCTCGGGGCCGGTCTGCTCACCAGACCGGTCCAGCACTTCAGGTGAGGCTCCGCGGCATACCCGCGACGGCCGCACCACCACAGCACCACCGCAGGGATGGGGATCTCTCTCATGCACGCTGTCGTCCTCGCCGGGGGGAAGGGAATCCGCCTCCGGCCCTACACCACCGCTCTGCCCAAGCCACTCGTCCCGCTGGGCGACGAGGACGTCATCCTCGACGTCATCTTCACCCAGCTCTCCCGTCAGGGGTTCACCTCGGTGACCCTGGCCATCAACCACCTCGGCGACCTGATCCGCGCCTACGTCGGCTCCGGCTCCAAGTGGGGCCTGAGCGTGGACTACTCCATGGAGACGCAGCCGCTGGGGACCTTCGGACCGCTCTTCCAGCTCCGGGACCGGCTGCCAGAGCACTTCCTGGTGATGAACGGCGACATCCTCACCGACCTGCCGTTCGACGACCTGCTCATCGAGCACACCGGCACCGGCGCGCCGCTGACGGTCGCCACCTACGTCGCCGAGCACCAGGTCGACTTCGGGGTGCTGGACCTGCGCGGGGAGCGGATCCGTGGATTCACCGAGAAGCCGCGGCTGACGTACCACGTGAGCATGGGGGTCTACGCCATGTCCCGCTCGCTGCTCTACCACTACGAGCCGGGCATCCCCTGCGGGGCGGACGAGCTCATCCTCGACCTCATCGAGCGGCAGGACTTCCCGGCGTGCTACCCCTACAGCGGGCTGTGGCACGACATCGGCCGACCCGCGGACTACGACGGGGTCAACTCCAGCTTCAAGGAGCTGCGACCGCTCCTGCTGCCGGAGCCGTTGCCCGTCTCGGCCGTGTCATGACGCGGGTCCTGGTCCTCGGAGCCCGGGGCTTCCTCGGGGCGCACGTCGCCGCGGCCGCCCGTGCCCACCACGCGGTGGGCACGGTGCTCACCCCGACGCGGCACGAGCTCGACCTCGACGACGGCGTCGAGGCCGTCGGCGCGGCGCTGCGACGGACGGTGCCCGACGTGGTGATCCTGTGCACCGGTCGGCTGGACGGGACGATCACCGCGCTGACCGCCGCCCACGCCGGGGCGGTGGCCGTGCTGGTGGAGGCGATCGCCGGCCTGACCGACCACCCGGTCCGGCTGGTCCGGCTGGGCTCCGCCGGGGAGTACGGCCCCGTGAACTGGGGCGACGCCGTCCGCGAGGACGACCCGACCTGGCCTGTCACCGCCTACGGCGCCAGCCATCTGGCCGCCACCCACCTGCTGAGGGTCGCGGTCATGGGGGGCGCCCTCAGCGGCAGCACGCTGCGGGTCTTCAACCCGGTCGGTGCCGGCGCCCACGGGCCGAGCCTCGCCTCCCAGGTGGCCGTTCGCATCCGTCGGGCCCAGCTGGAGGGCAAGCGCGAGATCAGCACCGCCCCGCTGACGACGTGGCGCGACATCGTGGATGCCGACGACGTGGCCCGGGCCGCGCTCGCCGCCGCGCTCGTCCCCGGCCCCCTGCCGCCCATCATCAACATCGGTTCCGGTCGAGCCGTCTCCAGCCGGGAGGTGGTCGAGACCCTGGCCGACGTCGCCGGCTGGACCGGGCAGATCCGCGAGGACGGGCCGGCACCGGACCGCTCGGCCGGCGTCGACTGGATGCAGGCCGACACCCGTCTGGCCCAGCGCGCCCTCCACTGGCACCCCCGCCGCTCGCTCACCGACTCGCTGCGCGACGTCTGGGAGGGCGGCGACCACCACCACCGCATCCCCCTGCTCACGAAGGACGCGTCATGACCCTGACCATCGGCGTCGTCGGCCTCGGCTACGTCGGGCTGACCCTCACCGCCGCTCTCGCCCAGGCCGGCCACACCGTGCACGGGGTGGACACCTCGCCGCTGGTGCTCGACGGCATCCGCTCCGGGCGCCTGCACCTGCAGGAGCCCGGGGTCCAGGAGACCCTCGCCCGCTGCACCGGCCGCACCGTGCACGTCGGTGACGTACTTCCCACCCAGCGCTACGACGCCGTCTTCATCGCCGTCAACACCAGCATCGACGAGCACCACCAGGTTCGCCTGGGCCCGTTGCTGGCGGCGACCAGCGCGGTCGCCGAGCGGTGCGCACCCGACACGCTCGTCGTCGTCCGCAGCACGGTGCCGGTGGGCACCACCCGCACCGCGGTGCTGCCGATCCTGCAGCAGGCCTGGGGCCGGCCCCTGGTCTGCATGGCCCCCGAGCGCACCATCCAGGGGCAGGCGCTGCGCGAGATCATCGAGCTTCCCCAGGTCGTCGGCGGGGTCGACGACGCCAGCCGCGACGCCGGGGTGGCCCTCTTCGAGCAGGTGTCCCGGACCGTCGTGCCCGTCTCCTCCACGGACACCGCGGAGATGGTCAAGCTGGCGAACAACTGCCACACCGACCTCATCTACGGCTTCGGCAACGAGATCGCGCTCATCGCCGACCAGCACGGCGTCGACCCGCTGGAGGTCATCTCCGCGTGCAACCTCGACTATCCGCGACCGGACCTGTCGCGGCCCGGCTTCGTCGGTGGAGCGTGCCTGTCCAAGGACCCGCACATCCTCATCGGTTGCACGCCCGGATACGACACCCCGATGGTCCGGGCGGCGCGGCAGGTCAACGAGACCCTCCCGCAGTACGTCGCCGAGCAGGTCATCTCCCTCCTGCAGCAGACGCGCGGCCGGTGCGAGGGGGCGACGGTCGCCGTGCTGGGCTGGGCCTGCAAGGGAACACCGCCCACGGACGACGTCCGCGGAACAGCCGTCGAGACCCTCGTGCCGCCGCTGCTGGCCGCCGGGGTACGGGTGCTCGGTCACGACCCGCTCGTGCCCGACGACACGGTCCGCGCGCTCGGCGGCGAGCCGACCGACCTCGTGGGCGCGCTGGCCGCCGCGGACGGCGTGGTGATCGTCAACGACCACCCTCTCTACCGTCACCTCGACCTCGTGGGCCTGTGCCCGGACGGTCCCCCAGCGTTCGCCTACGACGCCTGGCGGGTGCTGGACGAGGCGGCGCTCACCGCAGCCGGGGTCGTCTACGCCGGTCTCGGGCACCGGGGGCGCCAGCCCGTCTCCTCGCCCCTCCTCCGGATCGTCCCGGACCGTGTCGCGCAGGTGCCGGCATGAGGAGCGTGGTGCTCGGCGGCGCGGGCTTCATCGGCGCCCACCTGGCGCGACGTCTGCTGGCCGAGGGCCGGCAGGTCACCGTCGTCGACGACTTCTCCCGCGGCGCGCGCGACGCGACGCTCGATGAGCTCCGGGCCGGGGGGGCAGACGTCGTCTCGGCCGACCTCACCCGGGTCGAGAGCTGGGCGTCGCTCGGTCAGGACTGGGACGAGGTCTACCACCTCGTCGCGGTCGTCGGCGTGCGCAACGTCGAGCGCGACCCGCTGCGCTGCCTGCGGGTCAACACGGTGACGGCGTTGCACCTGATCGACTGGGTGCCGCCGGCGGCGCGGGTGTTCTACGCGTCCACCAGCGAGGTGTATGCCGGGGGCGTCGAGTCCGGCCTCGTGGCGGTCCCGACCGCCGAGGACGCCCTGGTGGCGGTCCCGCACCCCACCGCGCCGCGTGCCGCCTACGCGGTGAGCAAGCTCTGGGGCGAGGCGGCGCTCGCCCACGCCGGTGCCGCGCGGGGGTTCGCGTGGGTGACCGGACGGTTCCACAACGTCTACGGCCCGCGGATGGGCATGGACCACGTGGTGCCGGAGATGCTGTCGCGGGCCGGCGGCGGCGAGTCACCGTTCCGCGTGTGGGGCGCCGGCCAGACGCGGGCGTTCTGCTACGTCGACGACGCCGTCGAGGCGGTCCTTCGGCTGATGGGGACGCCGACTGCGACCGGCCGCACGGTGCACATCGGCACGGACGTCGAGACGAGCATCACCGACCTCGCCGGACTGGTGCTGGAGACGGTCGGGGTCCACCCGCCGCTGCAGCCGCTGCCGGCACCAGAGGGGTCGGTCAGCCGTCGGTGCCCCGACATCACCCTGCTGCGTTCCCTCACCGGCTACGCCCCCGCGGTCGGTCTCGACGAGGGGGTGCTGCGGACCTGGCGCTGGTACTCCGACTCCGACGCAGCTGCCCCTCCACCCCGCCCGATCGCCACCCTCGCCCCCACCGCCTGACTCGTGAAGGACCGTGACACCATGCCAAGCCCACTCCGCCGGCTCCTGCTGGCTCCCCTCGCCCTCTGCCTGCCCCTGGCCCTGCTGCAGCCCACCGCCGGAGCTGCGGACGACCCTCTCCCGCCCGACCCGCTCTCGGTGCCTGCGCCCGTGGAACCGCCGACGGTCGAGGACATCCCCGATCCCCTGGGTGTCAAGGGCGGGAGCGTGAGGCGGTTCCGCGCGACCACCGACGCGGAGCTCTCCGCCGGAGCACGGGCCACCGCCCGCGCGGGAGCCACCGCCGACGCGACCCTCACCGCAGCAGTCGCGGTGGTGCCCAGCCGTCCCGTGGCGCTGCGGGCCCTCGTGCTCGCCGTCGACGACGACGACCTGGCCCTGCCGCCCTGGCGCGCGACCCTCGACCGGGTCGGAGCCGCATACGACGTCGTCCACGTCGCGCAGACGCCGCTGACGCGGGACTTGCTCGTGGGCCCCGACGGTGTGGGCCGCTACAACGCGGTCCTGCTGAGCAGCACCGGCCTCCTCCACCCCGCCGCTGACGGCAGCTGGGTCAGCGGGCTGGACTCCGCCGAGTGGAACACCCTGTGGGACTACGAGCGGGAGTATGCCGTGCGCCAGGCCACGCTCTTCGGCAGCTACGGCACCTGGCCCGAGGAGACCTGTCTGCGGACGGCGGGTGAGGGTGGTGTCGACGAGTCCGGCATCACGGCCACGCTGACCCCGGAAGGGGCCGCGATCTTCGACTACCTCAACCCGGCCGCCCAGGTGCCGGTGCAGCTGTCGTGGGTCTACCGGAACCAGATCGCCCCCGGGTGCGCGGCCCAGCCCGTCCTCGTCTCGGGCGGCGACGTGCTGGGCGCGACGAGCACCACGCCTGACGGCCGCGAGCAGATGGCGCTGAGCTTCTCCAGCAACGAGCACCTGCTGCAGTCGCACCTGCTCACCTATGGGCTGTTCCGGTGGGCCAGCCGGGGGATGTTCCTCGGCGAGCAGCGGCACTTCCTCAAGCTCGACATCGACGACTACTTCAACTCCAGCGACCTGATGCTGGAGGACCTGACGCTCGACCCCGACGGCTTCCGGATGACGGGGGACGACGCGCTCAACGTCAAGGTGCAGCAGGACCTCCTGCGCGCCGAGCACCCGGTCGCGAGCGACTTCCGGCTGACGCTGGCCTACAACGGTGAGGGCGTGAACACCTCGACCGCCGCCAGCTGCACCGGTGGTGGGGAGGGTGAGCTCGTCGCCGCGTCGCTCTGCGTCAAGAACGACGTGGAATGGCTCAACCACACCTTCAGCCACCTCAAGCTCAACTTCTCCGACTTCCGGTCGACGCGGCTGGAGATCACGCGCAACCGGCAGGTGTCCAAGGCGCTCGGACTGGCCGCACCGAACGCGGTGCTCAAGACCGGGGAGTACTCCGGGCTCGGCGTCTACCACCCCGACCCGACCAACGACATCGACCCCCCGACCGACCACGGGCTGATGGCGTCCAACCCGGCACTCATCGAGGCGGCGGTCGCGACGGGTGCGACATACCTGCACGGCAACATGTCCTTCCCCAGCCACGTGCCGGACTGCTTCAACTGCAACATCGCCCACCCGATGGACCCGCGCGTGAAGGTGGTGCCTGACTGGCCGACGAACATCGCCTACTTCAGCGCCACGCCGGCGCAGGAGACCGCGTTCTACAACTGGTTCTACGGTCCGGACGGAAGGTTCCCGTACTGGTCGGTCGACCAGACCTACGACCAGGTCATCGACCACGAGAGCACGGGCGTGCTGCACCGCGTCGCGATGGGCTCGATCTACAGCAACACGATGCACATCCCGAACCTGTCCGACTACGGCGGCGGGCGCACGCTCGCCTTCGACTGGGCCGGGGCCGTGGTGGGCAAGTACGAGTCGTACTACTCCGTGCCGCTGCTCTCCCCGACCTGGCCGGTGCTGGCGCAGACCACGAGCGTGCGCAACGGCCACTACGCCATCAAGGACCAGGTCCAGGCGACCTGGATCCCGGCTGCGGGGGCGGTGCGCATCACCTCGACGACGGCGGGCCAGCTGCAGGTCACCGGCATGCAGGCACCCAAGCGCACCACGTACGGCAGCAGCATGATCTCGACTGTCACCCTCAAGGCCGGAGCCACCACCGCGTGGGCCGCCCGGCCGCTGCCGTGAGCCCACGCACGTGGTCGGCAGACGGGTCAGGCGCATGCTCGTGATGCTGATCGTGCTGGTGGCGGGGGCGGCGCTGGTCGCCCTCGCCGCCGGGGGGTTCGGCGCCGGCGGGCGTGGCTCCGGCGGGTCCAGCGCCGGCGGGACCAGCGCCGGCGGGACCGCGTCACTCCCCACGGACGGGGTCCGCTCGTGGGTCTACCAGCTGCAGGGCTACCCGGGCGGCCAGCTCGACGACGTCGTGGCCGCCCCGCACGACCTCGCCGTCATCGACCTGGCCCGGGATGCGCAGTCCGGCTGGTTCACCCCCGAGGAGATCGGGCGGGTACACGGCTCCGGCAAGGTCGTCCTCGCCTACCTCGAGATCGGCGCGATCGAGGACTTCCGTCCCGAGGCGGCGGCGGTCCGCGCCTCGACGGACGACCTCGTCCTCAACCGGTGGGAGGACTGGCCGGAGGAGCACTTCGTGCGCTACTGGGAAGAGAGCTGGTGGGAGCTCGTGGTCCGACCCCGCCTGGACCAGGCCCTGGCCGCCGGCTTCGACGGGGTCTACCTGGACACACCGCTGGCCTACGAGGAGCTCGACCGGTCCATGGTGCCCGGGACCTCGCGCTCCGAGCTGGCGCGGCGGATGGTGGCGCTCATCGAGCGGATCTCCGCCTATGCGAAGGGGCATGAGCCCGACTTCTGGGTGGTTCCACAGAACTCGCCGGAGCTGCGCACCATACCGGGGTATCTCGAGGCCGTGGACGGGATCGGCATGGAGGAGCTCTTCTTCCTCGCCACCGATGAGCCGTGCACCCAGGAGTGGTGCGTCGAGAACCTCGAGCACACGCGGGCGCTGCGGCGGGCAGGCAAGCTGGTGCTGGCCGTCGACTACGCCGACCGGCCGGCGCTCGTCGCTGAGGCCTGTCGCAGGTATGCCGAGGAGGGCTTCGTCGGGTACGTCACCCGGGTGGAGCTCGACGGGGTCAGGCCGCCCTGCGGGTGAGGTCGGCTTGGCCTCGTCGTCCTCCGCTGCGCAGGCGTCCTGGACACCTGTGCGCCGGCGTGCTCGACATCTGCGCGCCGGCGCCCTGGAGATCCGGCACTGAGCGGACACGACCCGGCATCTCCCGTATCGGCGCAGGCCTCTGCACCCGACCCGCCGGGTCGGGTGCAGGGCGGGGTCGTCAGACGTGCCAGGTGACGCCGGAGCGGTCGATCGTGCAGGTGAGGTCGTTGTCGTGGACGTGCTTGTGGTGGGGTTCGCAGAGCAGGGCGAGCTTGTCGAGGTCGGTGGCCCCGCCCCGGCTGAACCAGGGGTGGTGGTGGGCGATGGTCCACTGCGCGGGCACGGAGCACCCGGGGAAGGTGCACCCCTGGTCGCGCAGGTAGAGCGCCTTGACCTGGGCAGGGGTCGCGAGCCGGACGGCGCGGCCGAGGTCCAGGACCTGGCTGTCGCCGCCGAGGACGACGGGGATGATCTCTGCCTCGCAGGCCATCTTGCGGACCTGTCCCGGGGACAGGGTGACGTCGTTGAGGGAGTGCCCGACGCCGGCCAGGGCACCGAGCAGCTCCGCCAGCCCCATGACCACGAACAGGGTGGCCCGCGCCATCTGCGGGGTGCCCTCCGGGCAGGTGGTGCCGCGGCCCAGGACGGTCATCAGGGCGTCGAACCGCCGCTCCGTCGGCGTCCGCTCGTCGCGGGTCCCGTCGGGGCCGGGCTGCGGGCGGGCGAGCTTGGAGTCCAGGATCCCGGCGATGACGGCTGCGTGCTCGGCCGGGGCGTCGATCGTGAACCGGGTCAGGCCCTTGCCCAGCGGATGGGTCTGGACGCCGCGCATCCGGTGGGCGGTGCGTTCCCGCTTCTCCTTCTCCTGCTCGTCCAGCACCCCGGCCAGGAAGAGGTCCGCGGCCCGCCGCAGCCCGGCGTCGTTGATGGAGGCGTCGGCCGCGGCGCGCAGCAGGATCGTCAGGTACGCCTCGTAGCGGTCGGCATCCAGGCTCGCGCGGGCCTTGCGCAGTGCGCGGGTGATGACCTCGGCCCGCCGGGCCGGCACCCGACCCCCGGCCACCGCGTCCCCGATGGGGGCGTTCTGCCGGTCCTCCGTGCAGGCCCGCGCTACGACCGCGAGCTGCGCGAGCTCGGCCCGCCCCGCCCACGGGCAGCGCTGGGCGAGCCAGTCGACCAGGCTCAGCCCGGTGGCGGTGTGCAGGCCCCGGGCGCACGCCTCCCGTGCCAGGGTGAACCCGAGCGCGTCCAGACGGACCCGGGCCGCCGCGACCGACTCGAGAGCCTGCACGACCTCGGCGTCCAGCACCCGCGCCACCGCACCATCGGTGACCGCGTCGCCGGCGAGGTCCAGGGCACGCTCGGCACCGCCCAGCCCGGCCAGCACCTCGTGCCCGGCCGCGACCAGGTCCTCCGCGGTCAGCGAGGCGACCGCGTCGGCGAACCGTGCCTCCACCTGCGCCTCGTCCAGCCACGGCCCCAGGTCCGCCAGCTGCGCCTCCGCCAGGGCCCGCGCCGCCACCCTCTCCTCCTGCGACAGGACCACCGGCTCCACGGCACCCAGCAGCTCCCACCCTGCCGCCGCTGCCACCACCGATGTACTCATGAACACACTCAATCAGCCAGCACCGACAGACCCCCTGACCTGCGCCGATGCCCGAACGATGGTCAGCGGTCCGTCGCCACCATGGGGGCTGCACCATGAGCGCTGCACCAGGAGGGGACCCGGGTGACGGCCGGGTCCCGGAGACCCGCCGCCGACCACCTGATACTCGTGCCCCCACGACCCACGCCCTCACGACCCGCGCCCTCACGACCCGCGCCCTCACGACCCGCGCCCTCACGACCCGCGCCCTCACGACCCGTGCCCTCACGACTCGCGCCCTCACCCGCACGGACCGACGCCGTGGGGGGTCTGTCGGCGCCCGCGGATAGGGTCGCCGACGTGACCCTGATCGTGCACCGCGGCGTGAGTACCGACGTGCTGGCCGACGGCCTCAGCACGCTCCTCGCGAGTCCCCTCGAGGACCCGTTCGCCGAGGAGGTCGTCGCCGTGCCCGCGCGCGGGGTCGAGCGGTGGCTGGCGCAGCGGCTCTCCCACCGGCTGGGCGCCGGCCAGGGCGAAGCCCGGCACGACGGCGTCTGCGCGGGGGTGCGCTTCTTCAACCCGCACTCGCTCGTCGCTCTCGTCCTGGGTATCGAGCGCGACGACCCGTGGCACCCGGACCGGCTGGCCTGGCCGGTCCTGCGCGCGGTCGACGCGAGCCTCGGCGAACCGTGGGCGCAGACCCTCGCCACCCACCTCGGCCACGGCGAGACCGGCACCGAGGGCGAGCTGCGCAGAGGCCGGAGGTATGCCGTGTCCCGCCGGCTCGCGGGGCTCTTCGCCGACTACGCGTCCCAGCGGCCGGCGCTGCTCGCCGACTGGCGCGCCGGGGGGTCCGGCGACGGCCTGGGGGGTGAGGTCGACGACGACCTGGCGTGGCAGCCCGAGCTGTGGAGGAGGGTGCTGGCGGACGTGGCCGCCGAGGCGCCGGACGAGCGGCACTCCCGGGTGGTGCAGGCTCTGCGCTCGGGCCAGCTCGACGACCTCGAGCTGCCCGGCAGGCTCTCCCTCTTCGGCCACACGCGGATCTCCCGGAGCGAGGTGGAGGTGCTCGCCGCGCTCGGGGAGCACCGCGACGTCCACCTCTGGCTGCCGCAGGCCTCGCCGGCAGCCTGGGACTCGCTCGCGGGCGGGGCCGTCGCAGGCCCCGTGCCGCGCGCCGAGGACCGCTCCGGCGCCGTGGTGCGGCACCCCCTCCTGGCGAGCCTGGGCCGCGACGCCCGCGAGCTGCAGCGCACCCTCGCTCTGGCGAGCGCGGTCGACCAGCCGGTGGACGGCGACGGCGGGGCCCGCACCGCCCCTGCCGCCGCCCCGGCCCCTGCCGCTGCCCCGGCCCCTGCCGCCGCCCAGGCCCCCACCGCGCTGCTCGGCCAGCTGCAGTCCGACCTCGCCGGCGACGCGCCGCCGTCGGACGAGGAGAGACGTTCCCGCGAGATCGGGGTCGACGACCGCAGCGTCCAGGTCCACGCCTGCCACGGGCAGACCCGGCAGGTGGAGGTGCTGCGGGACGTCCTCACCGACCTGCTGGAACGCGATCCCACCCTGGAACCGCGCGACATCCTCGTCATGTGCCCCGACATCGACGCCTACGCCCCGCTCGTCCACGCGGGCTTCGGCCTCGGCGACGTGGTCCTCGGCGATGCCCACCCTGCGCACCGGCTGCGGGTGCGGCTCGCGGACCGGGCACCGCTCCATACCAATCCTCTCCTCGCGCTGGCCGACCGGCTGGTCGAGCTCGCCGGCGGACGGCTCACCGCGGGCGAGGTACTGGACGTGGCCCGCAGCGGACCGGTGCGCCACCGCTTCGGTCTGGACGACGACGCGCTGGACCGCCTCGGCGACTGGGTCGAGGCCGTGGTGATCCGGTGGGGGCTGGACGGCGAGCACCGGGGCGACTACGGCCTGAGCTCCCTCGTGCAGAACACCTGGCGTGCTGGCCTGGACCGCGTGCTGGTGGGGGCCGCGGTCGACGGTCAGGACACCGACCACCTCGGGACGACGCTGGCCCTGGACGACCTCGACAGCGGCGACCTCGACCTGGCGGGTCGCCTCGCCGAGCTCGTGGGCAGGCTCGGCGACACCCTGCAGGGGCTCCGTCACGCCGACACCGTCGACGAGTGGGTCCGGGCGCTGCACGAGGGGGTGCTCGGGCTGGCGGACGTCTCGTTCCGCGACGCCTGGCAGGCGACCCAGCTCGAGCGCGAGCTGTCCCGGATCGTGGCCGCCGCCACCCGTGCCGACGCGTCCGCGCCGTCGCTGTCGCTGGCGGACGTCCACGCGCTCCTGCGCGAGCACTCGGCCGGGCGCGCGACGCGGTCCAACTTCCGCACCGGCACGCTGACCGTGTGCACGATGGTGCCGATGCGCTCGGTCCCGCACCGGGTCGTCTGCCTCGTCGGGATGGACGACGGCGTCTTCCCGCGCCGCACCACCCCCGACGGTGACGACGCGCTGGGCAGGCGACCGGTCACCGGCGAGCGCGACCTGCGCAGCGAGGACCGGCAGCTGCTGCTCGACGCCGTGATGTCGGCGGGCGAGACCCTCGTCATCACCTACACGGGCGCCGACGAGCACACCGGTCAGGAGCGGCCCCCCGCCGTCCCGCTCGGGGAGCTGATCGACGCCGTCCGGGCGACCGCCACGGGCCAGGGGGTCGACACGCTCGTGACCCGCCACCCTCTGCAGCCCTACGACCGCCGCAACCTGGGCGCACCTGCCACGGAGGACGCAGCGCTCCTCCCCCACGACCTGCCGTTCAGCTACGACCCTGCCGCGCTGGCGGGTGCGCTCGCGCTGCGGGCCGAACCGGTCGAACCGGTCCCGGTGGCCGCCTACCTCCTGGCCGACAGGTCCAGCACCGAGGTGGCCCTGGACGACCTCCTCCGCTTCTTCGACAACCCCGCCCGGGCCTTCCTCCGCTCGCGGCTCGGCCTGGTCCTGCCCGAGGTGCCGGAGCGGCGCGACACAGGGATCCCCATCGAGCTCGGCCCCCTCGAGAGGTGGGGTGTCGGGGAGCGGATGCTCCAGGCGGTCCTGGCCGGCCGGCCGGGGGACGTCACGGAGCAGGCCGAGCTCTGGCGCGGCGGTCTGCCCCCCGACGCCCTCGGCACGGTGGCGATGGCCTCGATCAAAGACGAGGTGCTGGCCCTGTGCGAGGCCACCTGGCGCTCCGTCGGCGGGGGCGGCTGGGGAGAGGCTCTCCCCCGGGAGAGCGTCGACGTCGACGTCGCCCTCCCCGGCGACCGGCACCTCGTGGGCACCGTCGCCGGCATGGTCGGGGTGCACGCCCTGACCGTCACGTCCTCCACGCTGAGGGCCAAGCACCGGTTGCGTTCGTGGATCCTCTCGCTCGTGCTGGCCGCCTCCGGCGAGGAGGGTGCGACCAGCCTGCTCGTGGGCAAGCACTACTGGGGAAGGGGCGACAAGAGCCCAGCCCTCTACACCCACGGGCCGCACGAGCAGCAGCGTGCGGTCGAGCTCCTGAGCCAGCTGGTCGATCTGCGCGACCGCGGGCTGCGCGAGGTCGTCCCCCTTCCCGTCGAGACCAGCTACCACTGGGCGGAGACCTTCCTGCGGACGGGCAAGGAGACGCTGGCGCTCAAGCAGGCTGCCTCCGGTGGGTGGGTGACGCCCGACAGCGGCTACGGCGGTGGCAAGGAGCAGGACGACCCCTCGTGGCTCCGCGTGCTGGGTTCCCAGGCGACCCTCGCCGAGGTGGCAGGGACCCCACGGCCCGACGAGCTGTGGCACCCGGGAGCGACCTCCCGCCTGGGCCAGCTCGCCCTCCGGGCGTGGGGACCGGTCCTCGGCGACGGCGCCGAGACGATGAGGAGGCCCTGACGTGGACCAGTTCTCCATCCTCGACCCCCTGCCCAGCGGGACGGTGCTGCTCGAGGCCAGCGCCGGCACCGGCAAGACGTGGACGATCGCGGCGCTGGTGACCCGCTACGTCGCCGAGGGCGAGGTGACCCTGCAGCAGATGCTCGTCGTGACCTTCAGCCGCGCCGCCAGCCAGGAGCTGCGGGCCCGGGTGCGCGAGCAGCTGGCCGAGGCCGAGCGGGTGCTGGCCGGCCGGTCCGCCGCCGACCCCGGCAACGAGATGCTCACCCAGCTGCTCGACTGCGAGCCTGAGGAACGGGCGCGCCGTCACGCCCGGGTCCGGGACGCGCTGACCGACTTCGACGCCGCCACCATCGCCACCGTCCACCAGTTCTGCCACGAGGTCCTGCGCAGCCTCGGCGTCGCCGGCACGTCCGACGCGTCGGCCCAGCTGGTCGAGGACCTCGGCGACCTGCGCGTCGAGGTCGTCGACGACCTCTACCTGCGCGGGTTCCGGATGGACGCCCGACCCGTCTTCTCCCGGTCTGAGGCTCTCAAGATCGCCCAGGAGGCGGTGGAGGACATCCACGCGCAGCTGCGCCCCACGAGCGCGCAGCCCGGGTCGACCCCGGCGCGGCGGGTCGGGTTCGCCGAGGCCGTGCGCGCCGAGCTCGACCTGCGCAAGCGCCGCCTGCAGGTGATGCACTACAACGACCTGCTGACCCAGCTCGCCGACGCGCTCGAGAAGCCCGACTCCCCTGCGCGCCAACGGATGCGGCAGCGCTGGCAGGTGGTGCTCGTCGACGAGTTCCAGGACACCGACCCCGTCCAGTGGCAGGTGCTGGAGCGCGCGTTCGCGGGCCACGCGCGGGCGATGGTCCTCATCGGCGACCCCAAGCAGGCCATCTACGCCTTCCGCGGGGGCGACATCGTCACCTACCTGGCCGCCGCCGAGAGCGCGGACCACCGCCTGACCCTGCCGCGCAACTTCCGGTCCGACAAGGGCGTGGTCGACGCCCTGACCGTCCTGCTCCAGGGCGCCGAGCTGGGCCACCCGGAGATCGTCGTGCGCCCGGTGACACCGGTCTGCACCTCCGCCCGCCTGCAGGAGGCACCCCACGGCGCGCCGGTCCGCCTGCGCCAGGTGCTGCTCGGCGAGCACCTGGCCGACGACGACCGCATCGGCGCGACCCGGGCCCACATCACCCGCGACCTGGCCCTGGACATCGCGGCCCTGCTCACCTCGGGGGCCACCTTCGACGGCCGCCCCCTCCAGGCCCACGACGTCGCCGTGCTGGCCCACAAGGGCAAGGACCTGCAGGCGGCCCAGCGGGCGCTGCGCGAGGTCGGCGTCCACGCCGTGAGCGCCGGCGGCTCCAGCGTCCTCGACAGCCCCGCGGCCCACGACTGGCTCACCCTGCTGGAGGCGATGGTGGCCCCGCACCGCTCCGTGCTCACCAGGGCGGCGGCCCTCACCGACCTCCTGGGGTATGCCGTGCCTGACGTGGATGCGGGCGGGGAGGCGCTCGACGACCTGCTCGCCCAGCTCATGCGCGAGCTGGCGGCCGTCTGCACGCGGCAGGGAATCGCCGCCGTGCTCGAGCGCCTGACGGCCGACGGCCTGACCAGACGGGTGCTGTCCCAGGTCGGCGGGGAGCGCGCCCTGACCGACGTCAAGCACGTGGCGGAGCTGCTGCACCAGGCCGGTCGTGAGCAGCAGCTCGGGCTCGTCGCCCTCCTCGACTGGCTGCGGGCCCAGATGTCGGAGGACGCCCCCACCTCGACGGGGGCACGCACGCGGCGCCTCGACAGCGACGCGGCCGCCGTGCAGCTGCTCACCATCCACGGCAGCAAGGGGCTGCAGTTCCCGGTCGTCTACCTCCCGACCCTCACCGACCGCAACGTCCCGGACACCCCGACGATCCCGCTGTGCCACGACGACCCGCCGGAGCGCACCCGCTACCTCGACGTCGGCGGCAAGGAGGGCCCGGACTGGGCCGACTCGGTGCGCCGCCACAAGGTCGAGGACGCGGGCGAGTCGCTGCGCCTGCTCTACGTCGCCCTCACCCGCGCCCAGTCGCAGGTCGTCACGTGGTGGTCCCCGACCGCCCGCAACGGAGGCCCCTCCCCGCTCCACCGCGTCCTGTTCGGCCGCGAGCCGGGCGCCGGTCCCGTCCCGCAGACCGCCAGGGTGCCCAAGGACGACGGCTGGGCGACGGACCGGCTGCGGGCGTGGGCGGACCTCGGCGCGTTCGCGCTCGAGCGCGCCGACCACGCGCCCGCGGAGGCCGTCCCCCACGACGACGACACCGCGGCGCTCCGGACGGGCTCGTGGACCCGGCGCATCGATGCCGACTGGCGGCGCACGTCCTACACCGCGCTCTCCACCCCCCGCGACGACCAGGGCCACGAGCTCACCGGCGGGGTCGGGAGCGAGCCCGAGGTGACGCCGCGCGAGGACGAGCCGGACACCCCCGACACGGTGGTCGAGGAGACGCCGGTGCTCCCGGGGCTGCAGGCCGCCGCTCCCGGCGCCGACGTCCCGTCCCCGATGGCCGACCTGCCGGTGGGCGCCACCTTCGGCTCGCTCGTCCACGGGGTGCTCGAGCACGCCGACCCGCAGGCACCCGACCTGCGCTCCGAGCTCCTGCGGCACGTGCGCGAGCAGCTGCTCCAGTGGCCGGTCGAGCTCGACGCCGAGGAGCTGACCGACGCGCTCGTCGCGGTGTGCGACAGCCCGCTCGGACCGCTCGCCGGGGACGCGACCCTGCGGCAGGTCGGACGCCAGGACCGGCTGTGCGAGCTCGACTTCGAGCTGCCGCTGGACGGCGGCGACCTGCGGCGCCGGACCGCCCTCGCGGAAGGACCGGTCCTCGGCGACCTCGTGCCGCTGCTGCGCGACCACCTCCGCGCCGGCGATCCCGTGCGGGCCTGGGCCGACGTGCTCGACAGCACACCGGACCTCGCCGGTCAGCGGCTGCGCGGCTATCTCACCGGCTCCGTCGACGTGGTCCTGCGCACCGGCGGCCGCTACCTCGTCGTCGACTACAAGACCAACTGGCTCGGGCGCACCGAGGAACCGCTGACGGCGGCGGACTACCGTCCTGAGATGCTCGCCGAGGCGATGGGCCACTCCTCCTACCCCCTCCAGGCGCTGCTGTATGCCGTGGTCGCGCACCGCTTCCTCCGCTGGCGCCTGCCGCGCTACGACCCGGCCCGCCACCTGGGCGGGGTCCTCTACCTCTACGTGCGCGGGATGTGCGGCCCCGACACCCCGGTCGTCGACGGGCACCCGTGCGGCGTGTTCTCGTGGCGTCCCCCGGTCGCGCTGGTCACCGCCGTCTCCGACCTCCTCGACGGACGGGGAGAGGAGGGAGCCGCATGACGATCCTGGAGACCTTCGAGCCGACCGGTGCCCACGACCGGCGGCTGACGCTCGGCACCGACGGGACGCTCACGCCGTTCAACCGGGCCGGCGTGCTCACCGCCGCCGACGTCCACGTCGCCCGGACGCTGGCCAGGGCGGTGCACGAGCAGGACGAGACCGCCGTCCTGGCGGCCGCCGTCGCGACCCGCGCCGTGCGCTCGGGCTCCGTCGCCGTCGACCTCGCGGACCTCGCCACCGCCGGCGCGGCCGCGCTGCCCGACCTGCCGTGGCCGGACCCGGGCACCTGGACCTCGGTGGTCGCCGACAGCGCCCTCGTCGCGCAGGGCGCGCTCGTCGTGGACCACGGGCTCGTCTACCTCCAGCGCTACCACCACCAGGAGGTCCAGGTCGTCGACGACCTCCGGGCCCGGGCGGCGCTGGGGGCCCCGGCCGTCGACGAGGACGTCCTGAGCGCAGGGCTCGCCCGCATCTTCCCCGGCGAGGGGTATGCCGAGCAGCGCGCCGCCGCGGAGGTCGTCGCCCGCTCGCGGACCAGCGTGCTCACGGGTGGTCCGGGAACGGGCAAGACGACGACCGTCGCGGGCGTGCTCGCCCTTCTCGCCGAGCAGGCCGCAGCGGCCGGCGAGCGTCCGCTGCGCGTCGGCCTGGCCGCACCGACGGGCAAGGCGGCGGCCCGCGTGAAGGCCGCGGTCGACAGGGCTCTCGGGGAGATCCTCGAGCGCACCCCCGACCCCGGCACCCGCGGGGTCATCGAGCCGCTGGGTGAGGTCGAGCCGTCGACCCTGCACCGGCTCCTGGGGTGGCGACCGGACAGCCGCACCCGCTTCCGGCACCACCGGGCCAACCGGTTGCCGCACGACGTCGTGCTCGTCGACGAGGCCTCGATGGTCTCGCTCACCCACATGGCGCGGCTGCTCGAGGCGCTGCGCCCGCAGGCCCGGCTCATCCTCGTCGGCGACGCCGACCAGCTGGTCTCGGTCGACGCCGGCGCGGTGCTCGCCGACCTGGTCGCGGGTGTGCAGGTCGCCGCCGACCCGCCCGTGGCGATGGCCCGGCTGCGGACGGTGCACCGCTTCGGCGAGACGATCGGCGCGCTCGCCGAGGCGCTGCGCGAGGGGGACGCCGACGCGGTCGTCGCGGCGCTGTCCGCCGGCAGCGGGGAGGTGGAGTGGGTCACCGGGCCCGACCCCACGGCATACCTGCGGCCCCTGGTCACCCGGCACGCCCGTGCGGTGCTGGCGGCGGCGCGCGACGGCGACGCCGACCGTGCCCTGGCGGCGCTCGGGCGGCACCGGCTCCTGTGCGCGCACCGCGAGGGACCGCACGGGGTGCGGACGTGGAACCACCTCACCCAGGTGTGGCTCGGCGAGGAGACGGGACTGACCTTCTACGACCCGATGTACGTCGGGCGGCCGCTCCTGGTGACCGCGAACGACTACGCGACGGGCGTGCTCAACGGCGACACCGGCGTGGTCGTGCAGTCGCGCAAGCCCGACGGCACCCCGGTGCGGATGGCCGTGGTGGAGGGCGCGACGGGGGCGCACCGCTTCGCCCCCAGCCGGCTCGGCGACGTCGAGACGATGCACGCGATGACGATCCACAAGGCGCAGGGCAGCCAGGCGGAGGAGATCACCGTCCTGCTGCCCGAGGCGGACAGCGCGCTGCTGACGCGCGAGCTGTTCTACACGGCGGTGACGCGGGCGGAGAAGAAGGTCCGGGTCGTCGGCGGTGAGGACGTCGTGCGCGCCGCCGTGGGGCGTCGGGTCGTCCGCGCGAGCGGGCTGCGCCAGCGGCTCGGTCAGGCCTGAGGGCCGCGGGTTCCTGCCGTCCTCACCCCGAGGACGGAACCGCAGCGGCCTGCTCGACACGGGTCTGCGCGACGTCCGAGAGCGCCGGGTCGGCCGGGGCCCCCGAGCGGGCCCGGAGGGCGTAGAGGATGCAGACGAGGTCGACGAGCTCCTGGGTGAGGGCACCGGCGACCGCCGGGATGTGGCCGAAGGCCGCCACGACCATGAGGCCGAGGCTGAGCGCGACGCCGATCCAGATCGCCGTCAGCGCGACCCGGTAGGTGTGGCGCCCGATGTCGACGGCCTGCACGACCTTGGCGATGTCGTCGCGCATGATCACGACGTCAGCGGCCTCGCTCGCCGCGGTCGACCCGCGCGCACCCATCGCGATCCCCACCTCGGCCACCGCGAGGACCGGCGCGTCGTTGACGCCGTCGCCCACCATGATCACCGGGCGGTCGGGCATCTGCGCGACCAGCCGGACCTTGTCCTCCGGCAGCAGGTGCGCGTGCACCTCCTCGATGCCGGCCTGGTCCGCGAGCATGCGCCCGGTGGCCGTGTTGTCGCCCGTGAGCATCACGACGTGCGCCAGCCCGCGCTGTCGGAGCGCGGCGACGACCGCCGCGGCGTTGGGCCGCAGGGCGTCGGTCAGCACGAGGTTGCCGGCGAACCTGCCGTCGACGGCCACCGACACCGCCGTGTGCCCGGGGCCGAGCTCCGCCTGGTGCGCCAGGGGGTCGGTCTCCTGGACGAACGCCAGCTTGCCGACCAGGACCTCCCGACCCTCGACGTTCGCGGCCACCCCGTGGGCGGGCACCTCGGTGGTCTCGCTCGCGGGGGCCACCCGCAGCCCCCGGGCCAGCGCCGTCCGGGTGATGCCCTCGGCCAGCACGTGCGGTGAGTGCTGCTCCGCGGCGGCGGCCAGGCGGAGCACCTCGTCGGGCTCGAACCCCGGGGCGGCGTCCACGCGCGCGAGCTCGGGGCGTCCGTGGCTGAGGGTCCCGGTCTTGTCGAACGCGACCGACCGGGCCCGGGCCAGGCCCTCCAGCGTGGCGCCACCCTTGACGATGACACCGGCGCGGGCCGAGCGGCTCATCCCGCCCATGAACGCCACGGGCGCCGCGATGAGCAGCGGGCAGGGGGTGGCCAGGACCAGCACCTCGGCGAACCGGACCGGGTTGCCGGACAGCCACCACGCCAGCCCGGCGATCAGCAGGGACACGGCGGTGAAGGGCACGGCATACCGGTCGGCGAGGCGCACGGTGGGTGCCTTGGCGTCCTCGGCCGCGGCCACGAGCTGGAGGATGCGCTGGTACTGCGAGTCGGCCGAGGTCGCGGTGGCCCGCATCCGCACGGCGCTCGCCCCGTTGACCGCGCCGCTGAGCAGCGACTCCCCGCGCCCGCGGTGCACCGGCAGGCTCTCCCCCGTCAGCGAGGACTCGTCGAAGCTCGCCTCGTCCTCGAGCAGCACCCCGTCGACGGGCACGAGCTCCGCGGGCCGGACCAGGAGCAGGTCGTCCACCGCCACCAGCCCGACGGGGACGTCCTCGACGGCCGTCCCGTCGACGACCCGGTGGGCGCGCTGCGGCGCCCGGTCCAGCAGGGCGGTGAGCTCCGCGCGGGCCCGGCCCGCGGCATACTCCTCCAGCGCCTCCCCGCCCGAGAGCATGAGGACGATGATGACGGCGGCGACGTACTCCCCGACCGCGATCGTCGCGACCATCGCGACGACGGCGAGGACGTCGAGCCCCCAGTGGCCGTGCAGGATGTCGCGCAGCATGGACACGGTCGTGCGGGCGACGACGAGGCCCACGAAGACCGTCGCGGTCCACCGTGCAGCGCCCGGCTCGCCCAGGCCAAGCAGGACGAAGACCACCGCACCCACGACGAGGGTGATCCACACGAGCGGGTAGCGCCTGAACGGGCCGACGAGCGTCCCCATGATCCAGTCCTACCCCCTCGGGACGTCGGAGGCCAGGCAGGGGAGGCTCCCCTGCCTGGCCCCCACCACCTCACGCCGCGGCCAGCCCCTCGGCCGGGCTGACCCTGACGGCCCTCCGGGCGGGCAGGACGCTGGCCAGGACCCCGGCCAGCAGGGCCACGCCGACGATGACCGCGACCCGGCCCCACGGGACCGCGAGCTGCAGCGGCACGTCGTCGGGGAGCACGGTCTGCACGCCGAGCGCGGCGTAGCCCAGCCCGAGCAGCACCCCCACCAGCGCACTGACCAGCGCCAGCAGGATGCCCTCGACGAGCAGCATCGCGCGCATCTGCCCGCGGGTCAGACCCAGGCCGCGCAGCAGCGCGTGCTCGCGGTGCCGCTCGAGCACCGACAGCGACAGCGTGTTGGCGATGCCGACCACCGCGATGAGCACGGCCACCCCGAGCAGGGCCGTCGTGACGAGCACCAGCACGTCGAGGACCTGCGTGACCACGGCCCGCTCCGCCGCGGACCCCTCGACGTGCAGCCCGTGCTCCTCTGCGACGTCGCCCACGGCGCCCATCGCCTCCCCGACGTCGGCGTCGTCGGCCAGCCGCACGAGGACGGTGCCCTCGGCCACCGCGTCCCCGCCGAGAGCCGTCAGGTCGTCGGCGTGCAGGGCGAGGCTGTAGCCCATCGCGAACGGCACCACCTCCAGCTCGGCGCTCCCGCCCGCGCCGCCGACCTCGACCCGGTCACCGGGCTCGAGACCGTAGATCCCGAGCATCGCGTCGCTCAGGCCGAGAGTGCCGGGCACCAGCGACGCCAGCTGCTCGCTGCCCCGGAGGACGTCGCCGTCGCGGGACGGGTCGATGCCCACCGCCTCGGTGGCGCCGGCCTCTCCCACGCTCAGGTATGCCGTGTCCGCCGCGTGGGCGGTCTCCACCCCCGCCGCGGCGCGGACCTGGTCGAGCACGTCCGGGGCGACCGCGCTGGCGTCGACCCGGTCGGTGCCGTCCTCGGCGTACTGCGCGCCTGCGCTGACGACGACGTCGACCGAGTACTCCTCGTCGATCTCCCCCAGGGCGGTGCGCTGCCCGGAGGCGGCACCGACGGAGGTCATCGTGATGAGGGTGACACCGACGATGAGCGCCGCGCTGGTGGCGGCCGCCCGGCCGGGGTTGCGCACGGCGTTGTCCACGGCCAGCCGGCCCGGGACGCCGGCTGCCCGGGCGAGCACCCCCAGGACCCGCACCGCCACCGGCACGACGAGGACCGCCGCGACGAGCACGCCGACGAAGGACACGACGCCGCCGGCGACACCGACGAGCACGTCACGGGAGGTCGCGGCGTGCACCATCGCTGCCACGCCCCCGGTGACCAGCAGGAGCGCCAGGAGGACCCGCACCCGGCCGACCCGCTCCCTCTCCCCCGACGGGCCGGACGGGCGCAGGGCCGCGAGCGGCGAGACCCGGGTAGCCCGGACGGCGGGCCACAGGCTGGCCAGGAGCGTGACGACCGAGCCGACCAACAGCGGCACGAGGAGGACCGTGGGGGTGATCGCGAGGCCGTCCGGCAGCGGGATCCCGAGGCCCAGCCGGCGGCCGACCACGAGGAGCCCCAGCGCGGCGAGCAGGCCGGCCCCCACCCCGCCCGCCGAGGCGACCAGCCCGAGGACGACCGCCTCCAGGACGACCAGCGAGCGCACCTGACGGGTGGTCGCCCCCACCGCGCGGAGCAGGGCCAGCTCGCCCGTGCGCTGCGCCAGGGTGATCGTGAAGGTGTTGGCGATGACGATCGCCGCCGTCAGCAGCGCGACCGCGCCGAAGCCCAGCAGGATCGCCCCCAGGACGTCGGTGCCCCCGGTGAGCATGCTCACGCGGTCGGCGGCGGCCTCCGGACCGGTCATCACGGTGGCCTCCGGCACCGCGTCGGCCAGCGCCTCGCGGGCAGCGGCCTCGTCGGCACCCTCGGCCAGCTCGACCATCACCGACCCGTAGGTGAGCATCGGGTCGACCTGCCTCAGGGTGGCGTCGGTCGCCGCGAAGGCAGGGCCGAAGGAGAGCATCGGGTTCGTGTCGCCGAAGTCGGCCACGCCGACGACGTCGACCCCGGCCTGGTCCCGTGCCACCACCTCCTCCTCCGCGTCGAAGACGACCGGCGTCAGCCGCAGCTCCTCCCCGACGCCGACATGCTCGGCGAGCTCGGTGTTGACGACGACCTCGCCGGCCACGTCCGGCATCTCGCCCTCGACCAGGGTGGTTCCGGTGGTCGGCACCGAGGCCCCGGTGACCCACTCGTCCGGCGTGCGCTCGGCCGTCACGACGGTCTCGCCCCGCACCCCGGCGACCTCGTCGAGGGCGGAGGCGGCGTCATACCCGGCCGTGCCGATCCCGGACCCGTCGACGGTGAGGACCAGGTCGGCGTCGCGCACCCCCGCGGCGACGGCGTCCTCCATGCCCTGGCGCGCGGTGGTGAGCAGGGCGAGGCTGGCGGTGAGGAAGGCGACGCCGATGACGATGGCGACGGCCGCCGACAGCAGCCGGCGCCCACGGGAGGCGATCCCGGCGGTTCTCCACGACGTGGCCATCAGGCCCTCCCGAGGTCGCGCACGGCGGCGAGGACGGCGTCGACCTGCGGGGCGACGATCTCGCCGGCGACCTGGCCGTCGGCCAGCAGCACGACGCGGTCGGCGAGGGCGGCGGCGTTGGCGTCGTGGGTGACCATCACCACGGTCTGGCCCCACTCGTCGACCGAGCGTCGGAGCAGCGCCAGCACCTCGGCGCCCGTCGTGGAGTCGAGGGCGCCGGTCGGCTCGTCCGCGAAGATGACCTCGGGGCGGGTCACGAGCGCGCGGGCCAGCGCGACCCGCTGCTGCTGGCCGCCGGAGAGCTCGCCGGGACGGTGGCCCAACCGGTCCGTAAGACCGAGACCGTCGACGACCCGCTCCTCCCACTGCAGGTCCGTCCCGCGGCCGGCCAGGTCGAGCGGCAGCCGGATGTTCTGCCGCGCGGTGAGCGTCGGCAGCAGGTTGAACGACTGGAAGACGAAGCCGACAGCCCGCCGCCGCAGCGTCGTCAGCTGCTTGTCCGACAGCGAGGTCAGCTCGGTGTCGCCGAGGAAGACCCGGCCAGAGGTGGGTGTGTCGAGCCCCGCCAGCAGGTGCATGAGCGTCGACTTGCCTGAGCCGCTGGGCCCCATGACCGCGGTGAACCGCTGGCTCTCGACGCCGACGGACACCCCGTCGAGGGCGTGCACGGCGGTCTCGCCGCTGCCGTAGGTCTTGGTCAGGTCGACGGTGCTGGCCGCCAGGGCCGCTCCGCGTCGGGGGCCGGTCGCGCCCTGGGCCGGCTCGGTGCCGGTCGTGGTGGTCGTGCCGGTCGTGGTGGTCGTGCCGGTCGTGGTGGTCGTCATGGTGGGAACGCTAGGAGCCTGCGGGCGGACCTCGCGTCGGCCCGTGGGCCCGACCCGGCACCGCAGGAGTCAGACCTCGGTATGACGTCGAGCGGCACGTCCTGGTCCTCCGGCGGAGCGGGACGGCGGCGCCAAGGTCGCCGGGTCAGTCGCGCCCGACCAGACCCGTCTCGTAGGCCGTGATCACCATCTGGACCCGGTCGCGCAGGTCGAGCTTGAACAGGACCCGGCCGATGTGGGTCTTGACCGTCGCCTCGGCGAGGAACAGCTCCGCCGCGATCTCGCCGTTCGTCAGCCCTCGACCGACGGCCTCGAGCACCTCGCGCTCGCGGACGGTGAGGGGGGCGAGACGGGCGGCGACCGCCCGGCGCTCCGCGGCCTGCGCGCGCTCCAGCTCGGCGTCGGGGAGGTGCGGGACGAAGCGCTCCAGCATCCGGCGGGTCGTCGACGGTGCCATCGCCGCGTCGCCGGCGTGCACGGACCGGATCGCGGCGAGCAGCTCCGCCGGCCCGGCGTCCTTGAGCAGGAAGCCGGAAGCGCCCGCCCGCAGCGCGGCGAACGCGTAGTCGTCCAGGTCGAAGGTCGTCAGGACCAGCACCCGGGGCGCGTCGGCGCTCGTCCGGATCCGCCGCGTCGCCTCCACGCCGTCGAGCCTCGGCATCCGGATGTCCATGAGGACCACGTCAGGGCGGGTGGCGGCCACCCCGTCCACCCCGGCCAGCCCGTCGCCGGCCTCGCCGACGACCGTCATGTCCGGCTGCGCGTCGAGGACCATCCGGAAGCCGGCCCGCACGAGCTCCTGGTCGTCGACGAGGAAGAGACGGACGGGCGGGTCGGTGGGCGTGCTCACGGGTGCTCCTTCAGGTGGGCGGTCACGAGGGTATGCCGTCGCGCCCGACGACCGGGATCGTCGCCACGACCTCCCAGCCGCGGCGCGCGGGGGCGCCCGTGCCGCCACGACCGGAGGCGTCGCGGGGCCCGGCGTGCACGGTGCCCCCGAGCACCTCGACCCGCTCGCGCATCCCGACGAGCCCATTGCCGTCGGTGTCCGCCCGGCCCTCGCCGCCGTGCAGGCCGCCGTGCGGGCCGACGGCCGCACCGTCGTCGGTGACGCGCACGAGCAGGACCTCCGGGGTCCGGAGCAGGTCGACGTCGACCGAGGCGTGCGGTCCCGCGTGCTTCATCACGTTGGTGAGGCCCTCCTGCACCACGCGGTAGGCCGCCAGGTCGACCTCCCAGGGCAGGTCCTCGGTCTCGCCCCGCACGGCGAGGTGGACCGGGACGCCCGAGTCACGGACCCGCTGCACCAGCTCGTCGAGCGAGGCCAGCCCCTGGGTCGGCCCCAGCTCCGCCCCGGACCCCTCGTCCCGCAGCACCCCCACGAGGCGGCGGGTGTCTGACAGCGACGTGCGCGCGGTCCTCGCGAGGGTCTCCAGCGTCTGGGACGCGCGCTCCAGCGCCTCCCGGTCAGGCCCGGTCGAGGGCGGCCGGTCGAGGGCGGCGCGAGCGGCATACAGCGCCCCGTCGGCCTGCACCACGACGACGGCGAGCGAGTGGGCGACGACGTCGTGCATCTCCCGGGCGATCGAGGCACGCTCGCCCTGGGCGACCAGCCGGGCGCGCTGGGCCTGGTCCCGGGCGAGGGCGGCGTTCTGCTGCTCGAGCCGGGCGAGGACCGCCCTGCGCCGGCGGACCACGTCCCCGAGCACCCAGGCGACCGCGACGAAGAGGGCCGTGAAGGTCGCCTGCGTCGCGACGACGACCAGCCACGCACCCATCCCCGGGTAGGCCACCGACCAGTCCAGGGCCGCCACGACGGCACCGACGAGACCGAGCCCGAGCACCAGCCGGGAGTCGCGTCGCGTGCCGTGCACCGCCGCGCTGTAGACCGCGACGAGCACCGCGACGTTCGCCGGGTGCGGGTTGTCGGTCAGGACCACCTGCAGCAGGCAGGCGGCGGCCACGCCGAGGGCCGCCTGCAGCGGGTGCCGTCGCCGCCAGAGCAGGGGCAGCACCTGCACCGCCCCGAGGGTCAGGTAGCCGACGCCGCCGACCGACGAGGTCAGCAGCAGCCACGCCAGGAGACCCCCCACGACCACCAGCTCGGGCCACCAGCCGCGCTCGCGCAGCGGCTGCCCGCCCCACAGGTCCAGCCACGACTCGCGCGCCGCCTCCAGGGTCACCTTCACCCGTGCACTCTAGGTCGGGGCGGGCGGCGACCACGTCATACCAGGGTCTGGTCCGGGTCCCGCCGCTGTCAGTCCTCGGGCTGAGCCGGCAGGAGGCTGACCACCTCGCCGTGCCTCGGCACGACGGCGTTCCAGTCGAGCTCGGCACCGATCCGCCCGGCGAAGGTCCGCGCCACGTCCAGCTCGCCGTGGGTCACGAAGACGGTCTCGGGCTCCTGGTCCAGGGCCCGCAACCAGTCCATGAGGTCCGAGGCGTCGCCGTGCACGGAGAACTCGTGGTCCTGCACGATCTCGGCACGGACCTTGATGTAGTGCCCGTTGATCTTGACCGACCCGGCGCCGTCCTCGATCGCCCGGCCCCGGGTGCCGGAGGCCTGGAAGCCGGTGAGGATCACGGTGTTGCGCCGGTCGGGCAGCAGCCGGGCGAGGTGGTGCAGGACCCGGCCGCCCTCGGCCATGCCCGAGGAGGCGACGATGATCATCGGGTCGAAGCGCCGGTTCAGCGCCCGGGAGTCCGCGGACGAGGCGGCCTCGATGAGCTCGGGCAGCCCGGTGAAGTCCTCCACGTCCACGTCCTCGCGGAGCTCGCCGAGCGACTCGTCGCGGTAGGCGTCCAGCACCTTCAGCGCCATCGGCGAGTCCACGACGACCGGCACCTCGGGGATGCGCCGCTCCCGCATCATCGTCACGAGGTCCTTGAGCACCCCCTGCGTCCGGTCGACCGCGAAGGCGGGGATCACCACGAGCCCGCCCCGCTGGATCGTGCGGGTGATGGCGTCAGCCATCTCCGCGTGCGCGACCTGCGGCTCGGGGTGCTCCCGGTCGCCGTAGGTGGACTCGCACACGACATACCTCGCGCCCCGGGGGGTGCCGCGGGCCTTGAGGATCGGGTGGTCGTGACGGCCGAGGTCGCCGGAGAAGAGCACGCTGGTCCCCTCGACCTCCAGGCGCACGCTGGCCGAGCCGAGGATGTGCCCGGCCCGGGTCCAGCGTCCGACCAGGCCGTCCCCGAGGTCGACGTCCTCCTCGAAGTCGACGGACCGGAACAGGGGCAGGGTCGCCTCGACGTCCTGGACGTCGAACAGCGGCTTGGGGTGCTCGTGCTTGGACCAGCCGCCGCGCCGCGCCTCCTCGGCCTGCTCCTCCTGCAGCTTGCCGGCGTCGCGCAGCACGATCTCGCCGATGCGGCGGGTGCCCTCCGTCGCCCACACCGGGCCGGCGAAGCCGCCGCGCACGAGCGCCGGGAGGTAGCCGACGTGGTCGGTGTGCGCGTGGGTGAGGACGACGTCGCTGATCGAGGCCGGGTCGACCGGGAACTCCGCCCAGTTCCTCAGCCGCCACTGCTTCTCGCCCTGGAACATCCCGGCGTCGACGAGGACCCGCCGGTCGCCGATCGTCAGGAGGTACTTGGAGCCGGTGACGGTGCCGGCGGCTCCCAGGAAGGTCAGGGTCACGCTGCGCTGTGCCATGCCTCCGACACTCCCACAGGTCAGGTGAACTGCGCCTCGATGCGCGCCAGCTCGTCGGTGGTCAGCTCCAGGTCCGGGGCCTGGGCGGAGTCGGTGACCGACGCGGGACGGCTCGCCCCCGGGATGGGGATGACGTGCTCGCCGAGGGAGAGCTCCCAGGCCAGCACGACCCGCTGCGGGCTGACGCCGCGCGCCGCACCGATGTCGGTGAAGACGGGGTAGGTGAGGCCGACGTCCTTGCTGGCCGCGCCGGTGCCGCCGAGCGGGCTCCACGGCAGGAAGGCGATGCCGTGCTCGCCGCAGTGCTCGAGCGTGTCGCGGCTGCAGCGGAAGCGCGGCGAGAACTCGTTCTGCACGCTGGCCAGGCCCCCCTCGCCGAGCACCTCCAGGGCCACGTCGATCTCCTCGACATCGGCGTTGGAGATGCCGATCGCCCGGATCTTGCCCTCCTGCTGCAGCTGCCGGAAGGTCTCGACCACCTCGCCGTAGACCCGCCAGCGGTCGGGCCGGTGCCACTGGTAGAGGTCGAGAACGTCACGGTCGAGCGCGCGCAGGGAGGCCTCGACGGCCCGGCGCAGGTAGTCCGGAGACCCGTCGCGCCCCCACGTCTCCCCCTCCCCGCGGGTGATCCCGCCCTTGGTCGCCACGACGACGTGGCTGGTGTCGCCGTAGGAGCGGAGGGCCTCGGCGACGACCTGCTCGTTGTGCCCCATCGTGTCCCAGGAGGGGGCGTAGATGTCGGCGGTGTCGATGAGGGTGATGCCCGCGTCCAGCGCCGCGTGCACGGTGGCGACGGCGCGGTCGCGGTCGGGGCGCTCGTTGGCGCCCATCGACAGCGGCATCGCGCCCAGGCCGACGGCGGAGACGGTGAACGGGCCGAGGGCGCGGGTCTTCATGGTGCCCAGCCTAGAAGTCTGCGCACCACCGCGGAGCAGCCCCTACTGCTCGACCCGGTCGGTCGGCGCGTCGTCCGGGGTCGCACCGTCGTCCGCGGTTGCCCCGTCGTCCGCCGCGCTGAGCTGCTTCGCCAGCGACATCATCATCACGCCGCCGATGAGGTCGAACACGCCGATGGCGAGCACGAGCCACGTCAGCCAGCTGCCCTGACCGTCGAACAGCCGGAAGACGCCCAGGACGGTGAGCACGACACCGATGCCCAGGTAGAGGTAGGCCCGCCGGCGCATCGCCGCGGGGTCCCGTCGCATGGCCGTCAGGGACTCCGCCCGCAGCGAGGTGGCCGGCTGGTCGTCCGGGACCCCGCTGTCGACGGCGACGGCCGACTCGTCGACGGTCCCGTCGAACGCGGCTCCACGCTGAGGGTCGTAGGCCTCGTAGCCGGTCTCCTCGGCCACGATCCGCACCGCCTGCCGCAGCTGGTCGTGGATCGCCTCGCGGTCGACGGCGTCTGCGGCGGGCGCGGCGTCGTCAGCCACCGTCGTCGCGTCGCCCAGGGTCGCGTCACCCAGCGTCTCGTTGCCCAGCGTCTCGTCGCCCAGCGTCTCGTCGTCAGACAGCACCTCGGCGTCAGGGTCCGAGAGCGAGACGGACGCCGACCGGTCGTACAGCTCGACCTGCAGCCCGCTGCCCGGCACCGTCAGCTCGCCGAAGACGTCCCCGCCGACCTCCTCGGCCACCCACGTCTCCACGTGCACGGTGAGCTGCTCACGCAGCCGCGCCTCGATCCGCCGGAAGACCGCCACCCCGGCGTCGAGGTCGCCCTGGTCACCCTCGGGCGACTCCACCTCGTCGGCGGCGAGGGCCTCGTCCCAGTCCTGGTCGGGCTGCCGCGGGAGAAGAAGGATGTCGTAGCTCATGGGTCCATCCTCCCAGGGAGGAGGCCCACTCCCGGAATGCACGCGCCGCCACGACGTTGACCACTGCCATGAAGCGCATCGGCTTTCTGTCCTTCGGTCACTGGACCCCCCACCCGCAGTCCGCGACGCAGTCGGCCTCCGACGTGCTGCTGCAGTCGATCGACCTCGCGGTGGCGGCGGAGGAGGTGGGCGCCGACGGGGCCTACTTCCGTGTCCACCACTTTGCCCGTCAGCTGGCCTCCCCCTTCCCGCTGCTCGCGGCGGTCGGGGCGCGGACCAGCCGGGTCGAGATCGGCACCGGCGTCATCGACATGCGCTACGAGAACCCGCTCTCCATGGCCGAGGACGCCGGTGCCGCCGACCTCATCTCCGGAGGCAGGCTGCAGCTGGGCATCAGCCGAGGATCGCCCGAGCAGGTCGTCGAGGGCTACCGCTACTTCGACCACCACCCCGCGGACGGCGAGACCGACGCGGACATGGCGCGACGGCATACCGCCCGGTTCCTGGAGGTGCTCTCGGGCGAGGGGTTCGCCGAGCCCAGCCCCCGGCCCATGTTCCCCAACCCTCCGGGGCTGCTGCGTGTCGAGCCGCACTCGGAGGGGCTGCGCGAGCGGGTCTGGTGGGGCGCCGGCACCCGGGCCACGGCCGAGTGGGCTGCGGCACAGGGGATGCACCTGATGAGCTCGACCCTGCTGACCGAGGACGGCGGGGTGCCCTTCCACGAGCTCCAGGCCGACCAGGTCCGGCGGTTCCGGTCGGCCTGGAGCGAGGCCGGGCATGCTCACGAGCCACGGGTCTCGGTGAGCCGCAGCATCTTCCCGCTGGTGACGCCGCAGGACCACGCCTACTTCGGGCTCGAGCGGCGCAGCACCGACCAGGTCGGGATGATCGACGGCGGGCGCGCGACGTTCGGGCGGACGTATGCCGCCGAGCCCGACGAGCTGGTCCGTCAGCTGGAGGAGGACACGGCGATCGCCGAGGCGGACACGCTGCTGCTCACCCTGCCGAACCAGCTCGGTGTGGACTACTGCGCCCACGTGCTGGAGACGGTGGTGAAGGAGGTCGCCCCGGCGCTGGGCTGGCGCTGAACGTCCTGCACCTGTGTCCTGCACCCCCGGGGCCCGAGCACCGGAACTGCCAGACGGTGCCCACGTCGCGCGTCAGACCTCCAGCGCGCGCACCAGCGGGACACCGACGCGGTAGGGGATGTGCAGCCAGCTGGGTGCGTCGACGAGCGCCATGTCGGCGCGCATGCCCACGGCGATCCGGCCGATGTCCGTGCGGCGCAACGAGGTCGCTGCCGTGAGCGTCGCGGCCCGCAGCGCCTCCGCCGGTGTCATCCCCATCTCGCGGACGGCCAGGGCGATCATCAACGGCATCGACGAGGAGTAGCAGGTGCCCGGGTTGCAGTCGGTGGCGATGGCGACCTGCACCCCGGCGTCGAGCAGCCGGCGGGCGTCCGGGTAGGGCTGCCGGGTGGAGAACTCCACGCCCGGCAGCAGGGTTGCCACGGTGTCGCTGCCGGCCAGCGCCTCGACGTCGGCAGTGGTGAGGAAGGTGCAGTGGTCCACGCTCGCGGCGCCGAGCTCGACGGCCAGCTGCACGCCCGGCCCCTGGCCGAGCTGGTTGCCGTGGACACGCAGCCCCAGACCCGCGTCGCGACCGGCCTCCAGCACGCGGCGCGACTCCTCCCCGTCGAACGCGTGCGGGCTGGCCGGCTCGCAGAAGACGTCGATCCAGCGGGCGTGCGGGGCGCACGCCTGCAGCATCTCCCCGCAGACCAGGTCCAGGTAGGCAGCGCGCTCGGCGGCCGAGCCCCTCGCCTCGGGCGGGACGACGTGGGCACCCAGGTAGGTCACCTCGGGGGTGACCTCCCGGGCGAGCCGCAGGGCCGTGACCTCGTCCTCGACCGTCAGCCCGTAGCCGCTCTTGACCTCCACGGTCGTGGTGCCCTGGGAGCGCATCTCGGAGACACGCTGCTGCAGGAGCTCACGCAGGCGGGGCCGGTCGGCGGCCCGGGTCGCCTCGACGGTGGCCGCGATGCCGCCACCGTCGTAGGGCGTCCCGGACATCCGGGCGGCGAACTCGGCCGAGCGGTCGCCGTCGAAGACCAGGTGGCTGTGGCTGTCGACGAACCCGGGGACCACCGCGCGGCCCTCGAGGCTGACGGACCAGTCGGCGGCGGGGGCCCGGTCGGCCGGGCCCACCCACTCGACCGTCGGCGCGCTGTCCTCGCTGCCCCCTCCGAGAACGACGGCCGCGTCGCGGATCACCCCGAGGCGGGCGTGCAACGGGTCGTCGACGGCGCCGTCGACGGTCTCGTCGTTGGTGACGAGCTCGCCGATGCCGGTGATGAGCATGGACACGGTCAGCGTTCCTTCCACAGCGGGGTGATGGCCTCGTGCAGCAACCGGCCGACGTCCCCGAGCCGGTGCTGGCCGTCCTGCACGACGACCTCGCCGTCGACGACCACCGTATCCACGTCGGCGGCGGTGGCCGAGAGCAGGATCTGCGCGGGGTCTGACCCTGCGGTGCGCACGGTGTCCTCCCGGACGGCGACGAGGTCGGCCCGGGCACCGACCTCCAGGCGGCCCGCGTCCACCCAGCCGATGCTCTCCTGCGCGGTGGCTGCGTCGAGCAGCTGCTCCGGCGTCAGCCGGCCGCGCTCGAGGCTGGCCAGCCGCTCGTGCATCTCCAGCGCCCGCGCCTCCTCGAGCAGGTCGACGACGGCGTGCTGGTCGGACCCCAGCGACAGCCGGGCCCCCGCCCGGCGCAGCGCCGAGGCCGGCCCGATCCCGTCGGCGAGGTCGCGCTCGGTCGTCGGACAGAAGCAGGTCCACGCACGGTGGCGGCCCAGCAGGCCGATGTCCTCGCCGGTCAGGTGGGTGGCGTGCACGGCGCTCAGGTCCGGCCCCAGCACGCCCTCAGCCTCGAGCAGACCGGTGGGCGTCAACCCGTGCGCGTCGAGGCAGGCCTGGTTCTCCGCCGGCTGCTCGGAGAGATGGATGTGGAGCGGACGCCCACCCGCGCGCACCGCGGTCGCCACCGCAGCCAGCTGCTCCCGGGGGACGGCGCGCACGGAGTGGATCGCCCCGCCCACGCGCAGGTGGGCCGGCCCCCCGTCGGTGGAGTCGCGCAGGTCGGCCACGCGCAACGCCCAGGTCTCCGCGTCCCCGTCGCCGAACCGCAGCTGCGGGCCCTCGAGCGCGACGTACCTCTCCCCCGACAACCCGCCCGCCAGGTAGCAGGTGTCGAGCAGGGTCAGCCGGATCCCCGCGTCCGCGGCGGCCTCGCTGAGGGCCTGCCCCATCGCGTTGGGGTCCATGTAGCGCCGACCGTCGGCGCCGTGGTGCAGGTAGTGGAACTCGCCCACGGCCGTGACACCGGCCAGCGCCATCTCCGCGTAGACGGCCCGCGCCAGCGCGAGGTAGCTGTCCGGGTCGAGGCGGGCGGCGACGGCATACATCCGCTCCCGCCACGTCCAGAAGGTGCCGCCCCGGTCGTGGGTGCGTCCGCGCAGCGCCCGGTGGAAGGCGTGGCTGTGGGCGTTCGCGAGACCGGGCAGCACGACGCCGGGCAGCCGCACGTCCCCGGGGTCGGCTGCAGCATCTGGCTCGACCGCGGTCAGGCGCCCGTCGGCGACGGTGATCCGCACGTCGGCGGCGACGCCTCCGGGCAGGTGCGCGTATGCGGCGTGGTAGGTCGCGCTCACGCGTCGGCGCCGTCCGCGGCCGGGGCTGCGCGGAGCGAGGTCAGGTCGCGCACGCAGGCGACGAGCGCCTCGACGCCGGCGTGGCAGTCGGCGCGCTCGGCGTGCTCGGCCGGGCTGTGCGAGACGCCGGTGGGGTTGCGGACGAAGAGCATGGCGCTGGGCACGCCGGCGGTGGCCAGGATGCCCGCGTCGTGGCCGGCTCCGGTGCCCAGGACGGGGACGGAGAGCGGCTCGGCAGCGCCGCCCGCGCGGGCCAGCACCTGACGCAGACGGTCGCCCAGCGCGGCGTCGAACCGGGTCGTGGGCGTCCAGCTCTCCCGGACGACCTGCGCCCCCGTCTCGCCGGCCCGCCCGGTGAGCTCGTCGACGAGCGCCCTCACATGGTCCTCCTGCGGACCGCGTGCGTCGAGCCAGCCGGTGACGTGCGAGGGGACCGCGTTGACCGCGCCCGGGGTGACCGCGACCTTGCCGACCGTCGCCACGCACCCCCGCTGGGTGGCGACGTGGCGCGCCCCCAGGACGAGATCGGCATACCCGAGCATGGCGTCCCGGCGGTCCTCGAGCCGGGTGGTGCCGGCATGGTTGGCCTCGCCGGAGAAGTCGAAGCGCCAGCGCCCGTGCGGCCAGATGTCGCTGGCGACGGCGACCGGGGCGCCGAGGTCGACGAGGGCGCGGCCCTGCTCCACGTGCAGCTCGACGAAGGTGCCGACCCGCCGCAGCGTCTCGTCGTCCGGGCCGAGCTCGGCGGGGTCGCGACCGGCGGCCCGCAGGGCCTCGGCGTAGGTGGTGCCGTCGACGTCGCGCAGCGCCAGGGCGCGTTCGGGCGTGAGCTGGCCGGTGAGGACCCGGGAACCGGCGCAGGCGATGCCGAAGCGGGCACCCTCCTCGTCGACGAAGTTGACGACGGCCAGCGGCACGTCCGGCCGCACGCCCGCCTCCCGCAGACGGTCGACGGTGGCAAGGGCGGAGACGACTCCGAGGGGGCCGTCGAAGGCACCCCCGTCGGGGACGGAGTCCAGGTGGGAGCCGATCGCGACGCCGGGGCGGCCGGCGGCGACGGCGTCGTCGACGGTGCCCGGCCCGTCCCACCACCAGGCCCACTGGTTGCCCACCCGGTCGACCGTGAGGTCGAGGCCGCGGCGGGCGCACTCGGCGGCGAACCACTCTCGCAGCGTGCGGTCCTCGGGCGTCCAGGCGAACCGCCGGTAGCCGCCGCTGCCCACCCGGCCCACCTGCTCGAGGGCGGACCACATGCTGTCGAAGGCGGCGCTGCTCACGCCGTCGACTCTAGGGCCACCGCCAACGCCGTTGCAGCACCAGATCCAGCACCAGATCCAGCACCACAGCTACCGTGACGCCATGAGCGAGCAGCGTGCCCTGGACGCGGTCGTCGCCAGCGGCCTGGAGCACATTGTCACCCGGCACGGCCGCGTCGGGAGCCTCGAGGAGGCCGCCGCGGTGCGGGGCGTCCAGCCGCGGGACATCGTCAAGACGATGGTGGTGCGGCGAGGGGAGGACGACCACCTCTTCGTCCTGGTGCCCGGCGATCGCCAGATCTCCTGGCCCCGGCTGCGTGCGGTCCTCGGGGTGAGCCGGCTGTCGATGCCGGACGCCGAGGCGGCCAGGGAGGCCACCGGCTACGCCCGCGGGACGATCACGCCGTTCGGCTCCAGCACCGCCTGGCCGGTCGTCGCCGACGCGACCCTTACCGGCGACCCCGACCGGATCATCTCGTTGGGCGCCGGCGCCCACGGCGTGGCGGTGTCGGTCAACGCCGAGGCGGCGCTGGCCCACCTGGGCGCGCAGGTCGCCGACGTCACCGACCCCGAGGCGTCGACCGCCACCTGACCCACCCGCGGCGTCGGGCAAAGAAAGGGTAAAGAAAACTTCAAGTTTGCGTCTTCCCAAGGTGTTCACGCCCGGTCTAGTGTGTGACGCACGTCATGCGGCGGTTGCCGCGCGCCTCGGGGAAGGGCCCTGACGATGGGTGTACGTGAAGTTCGGAGACCGGTGCCGCCTCCGACCCGTGACCGGTTGCTGCCACGCGGCAAGGGCAGCCCGCCGTCTCGCGCCCTCGGCCTCCTCCTCACCGGGCTCACGGTCGCTCTCGCGGTCGGTTTCCTGCAGGTCCGCGGGGACGCCGCGATCGCGCCGGCACCCGGCACGCTCGCCGCGGCCGGCGCATCCGTCCTGCCGGCCGTGCTGGCCGGCCTCCTCGCCCGTGCCGCGGCCCGGAGAGGCCTCACCCACCGGCTGCCGGGGGCGCCCGCCCTGCGGGCCGCCCTCGGACTCGTCCTGCTGGCCGTCACCGTCGTGGTGACCACCGTCGTGCTGTCCCTCCTCGGCGGCCTCCTCGCCGACGGTGGCCACCAGCACGCCGCCCCCGGGGGGCACCCCGAGATGGCCCAAATGGGGGTGCTCGAGCACGCCCTGCACGTCGGGGCCGGCGTCACCCCTCCCGTGGTGGCCGTCGTCGCAGCGATGGGGGCGGTCGCCGTCACCGTCCGGGCCCTGGCGGACACCACCCGGCGCGTGCGGACCGTCGGTGCGGGGGCGGTGGGCCGCCTGTCGGTCGGGTGGGCGGCCGCCGTCTCGATGCTCGCCGGGGGCATGCTCGTCACGCTCCCCGCGACGCCCGGGTCCGCGGCCATCGTGCCTGCGGCGCCCGCCTGCACGGCGGAGACCGCCGTGCGCTCCTACGACGTGGCCGCGGTGCGGGCCTTCATCCCCTTCAGCCGGTGGGGCAACGACACCGGCGATGCCGCCGTCGACCCCGTCACCGGCACGCAGCAGCTGACCGACGGCGACCCTGACGGGATGCTCTTCGCCCTGGAGCAGGACGTGGCGGCCGTGCAGCACTGGCACGTCCCCCTCGCCGGGGACCCGGCCGACGACCCGGCAGGGAACCGGCGGCTCCGCCCCCGGCCGCTCGTGCTGCGGGCCAACGTGGGCGAGTGCCTGGAGATCACGCTGCGCAACGGTCTGCTGGACACCCCGGAGGGCGACATGCCGCCGTGGCTGCCCCAGGTCGACCCGCACGTCTCGCTCCAGGCCTTCGGCGTCTCGTACAACCCCCAGACCAGCGAGGGCAGCAGCCTGGGCTACAACGCGGACAGCACCGTCGCCCCCGGCCAGACGCACACCTACTACTGGGTGGCGCCACAGACCACGGGCCTCTACCTCTTCCGCGACCAGGCCATGCCGGGCGGGGCGGACAGCGACGGCGGTGGCGCCGAGCACGGCCTCTACGGGGGGCTCGCCGTCCAGCCGGCGGGGGCCCGGTGGTTCGACCCGGTGAGCGGGGCCGAGCTTTCCTCCACCGTCCCCGACCAGCAGTACGCCTCCGTCGCCCGGCGGAACGGCGACCTCTACGTCGACGCCGTGGTCACGGTGCCGAGCGAGGGCACCTTCCTGCGCTTCCGGGAGAGCGTGCTGGTCAGCCAGGACCTCATCCCGATGAGAGCACCCGCGCCTGACGCGGAGCCGCTGTTCGAGCGGTTCAGCATCAACTACGGCTCCGAGCCGGAGTACAAGCGCATCCAGTGGAACCGGGAGGGCGACCCGTGGTGCGAGGAGTGCGTCTCGGAGGAGACCGTCCTGTCCTCCTGGGTCTACGGCGACCCGGGCATGGTCAAGCTCGCCTCGGGCACGGGCCCGTGGCTGCCGACCGAGCCGGACTGGGCGGGGACCGACCCGGCGACCGTCCCCGGTGGCCTGCCGGCCGAGAACGTGGAGGGCTGCGGCCTGACCCTGGCGACCGACGACGACGCCCCGCTGTCCTGCTACGTCGCCAACGTCACGCGCGCCTACCAGGGCGACCCGATCAAGCTGCGGTTCGGCCAGGCCGGCGTCTACGAGACCCACGTGTTCCACCTGCACGCCCACACCTGGCCGGCGGAGCCGGACGAGCTGGGTCCGGCGTGGAGCATCCCGCCGCGCCCGACCCCCACGGCCCAGCCGCGCGCGACCACGATCGACTCGCAGACCTACTCCCCCTGGACCGCGTTCACCGCCGACCTCAACTACGGTGCGGGCGGCCGCGTCGGCACCGTCGGCGACTCCATCTACCACTGCCACCTCTACACCCACTTCTCGTGGGGCTTCTGGGCCCTCATGCGGGTCCACGACACCTACGAGGACGGCGCCCGGGCGCTGCCCGACGGCACCCGGGTCAACCGGTGGCTGGCCCTGAACGAGATCTCCCCGGACCAGCCCACCCACCCGCGCGTGCCCCCGGCCAAGAACGCCCCCACCCTGGAGAACCCCGGCTACCCGCGCTTCATCCCGGGTGAGTACGGCTCCCGCGCCCCCCAGCCCCCGCTCGGCGTCTGGCAGCGCGAGTTCGCCGAGGACGGCAGCGTCGTCCTCGACGCGGCGGGCGACCCCGTGGAGGTTCCCGCGGTCCGCAGCGTCGGCACCACCCCCCTGGACCCGGCGCTGCTGGAGGCGACCCAGGAGGTCGCCCTCGTCGACCCCGGGGCGGACCTCACGCTGTCCTTCGCAGGTATGGAGTCGCCCCCGCTGGCGCCGGACGCGACCGCCGCGCAGGTGCGGGCCGCGCTGGAGTCGCTCGAGTCCGTGAGGTCGGTGGCCGTCACCGGCGACGCGGGCGGACCGTGGACGGTCCAGCTCGGGCTGTGGACGGCCACCCCCGACCTGTCCGTCGGTGGCACCAACGTCACGGTCACCCCGAGCGAGGGGTTCGACCCCGCCGACGCCGCGGTGGCCCGCACGGCCCACCGGCTGGCGCTGGAGCAGCAGGTCACCCGCGCCTACCACGACCCCGCCTACGTCTTCGGCGACGAGCTGGACCCGGACGCCCAGCCGCTGCCCGGAGCCCCCGTGGTCGACCCGTGCGTGCCCGGGGCACGGGAGATCACCTACCGCGCCTCGGTGATCCAGCTGCCGCTGACCTACGTCGAGGGCGACCAGGCCAACCCGCAGGGCTGGCGCGACGTCCAGGGCCGGATCATCGTGGCCGACGCCGACGTCGATGCCGTGCTCGCGGGCGAGATCGAGCCGGAGCCCTTCTTCTTCCGGGTCAACGCCGGCGACTGCATCAACTTCGAGCTGACCAACCGCACGCCCAACTGGATCGGGGACGACGCCTACCAGGAGCTCGTGGCGACCAACATGGTCGGCTCCCACATCCACCTGGTGAACTTCGACGTCCTGGCCTCCGACGGGTCCTCCAACGGCTGGAACTACCAGCAGGCGGCCTTCACCCAGGAGCAGGCCGCCTTCACCCAGGGCGTCCTCGACGGCACGATCCCCTGCGCCGCGGGCCAGCCGTGCGTGCCGACGGCCCCCACCGGACGCGACCCCGTCCAGGAGGCGGCGGACCCGCGGGCGAGCTGGCTGTCGGAGGGACAGACCATCAAGGAGCGGTGGTACGCCGACTACGAGCTGCGCACCGCGTTCATGCACGACCACCACTTCGCCGGGACGCTGCAGAACCGCGGGCTGTTCTCGGCGCTCGTCGTCGAGGGGCAGGGCTACGACAGCCGCGACCCCTTCACCGGTGAGTTCCACCAGCCGGTGAACACGGCCGGTCGCGGGGTGCCGGTCTGCGAGACGTCCTGCCTCGGCACCGCCCACGGCTCGGTGATGGACCTGATCGGCCCGGCGGGCCAGGACGACTTCCGCGAGTTCGGCGTCGCGATCGCCGACTTCATCCCCGTCTTCCAGCGCTCGGCGACCCACGCCGACATCCTCGACCGCGCCAACGCCGTCGAACCGCCCCTGGTCCCGCTGGAGGCCGCGCGCAACGACCAGGGCGGGATGGGCATCAACTACCGCAGCGCCCCGATGCTCCTGCGCCAGTTCGCCGGTCCCGGCGTGGGTCCGGTCACCGACCCACAGGCCCCGCCGCCGACGCGGGCGGCGCTGGGGGCGGCCGGCTGGGTCGACCCTGCCTACACCTTCAGCTCACGGATCTGGGGCGACCCGGACACCCCGGTCCTCATGGCCAACCGCGGGGACAACGTGCGCTACCGCCTGATCCAGGGTTCGCACGAGGAGATGCACAACTTCAGCGTGCACGGGGTGCGGTGGCGCCGGGACGCGCTCGACCCCGCCTCCCCCTACATCAACGCCCGGCACATCGGCGTCTCCGAGGCGTTCAACATCGACGCCGTCGGCGTGGACTGCGGGCTGGGCGGCGACGTGGTCTGCCCGACCCCGCCGCTGGGCAGCCAGCCCCGCGTCTCGGACTTCCTCTACGGCGGGACCGGGGTGGAGGACATGTGGCTGGGCGCCTGGGGCGTCATGCGGGTCTTCGACCAGACCACCGACAACCCGCTCGTTCCGCTGCCCGACAACCCGGTCGGCCTGATGACGGGATACCCGCTGCCCGCGCCCAACCCGCAGGCGAACATCCCCCGGGCGCAGCAGCCGCTGCCGGCGGCGTGTCCGACGGGCGCCCCGCAGAAGTACTTCCAGGTCTCGGCCATCGACACCGAGATCGTCTACAACCGCTACGGCGACAACGACCCCTACGGCCTGGCCTATGTCCTCTCCGCGGACGTCGCGGCGGTCCGGGCCGGGGAGAAGGAGCTGGAGCCGCTCGTCCTGCGGGCCAACGAGGGCGACTGCGTCATCGTCAGCCTGACCAACGCGGTGGACTGGGACCGCTTCGACGAGCACGGGCTGCGGGGCACCCTGGACGGCGACGCCGCGATCGCGCTCGAACCGGAGTTCCCGGTCCCGCCCGACGAGGACGGTGCCGGCGTGTTCGCGCCCGGCGTGCCCTGGTATGCAGGGACCCGGGTCTCCCTGCACCCCTCCCTCGTGCGCTACGACGTGCGCACGAGCGACGGGACCACGGTGGGGTACAACTTCGACCAGACCGCCGGGCCGGGCGACACCGTGCAGTACGTCTGGTACGCCGACCAGGTGACCTACCAGGACCCCGCGCGCGAGCCGGCGCTCACCGACGGTGAGCTCGGCGCGCTGCCGCTCACCGAGTTCGGGGACGTTCGCGGGCACCGGCACCACGGGTTGCTGGCGGGGCTCGTCGTCGGTCCGCCCGACGCCGTCTACCGCGACCCGATGACGGGGGAGCGGGTGACCTCCGGCACCCAGGTGGACGTCCTGCCGGGACGCGTCGGTGCGGACTACCGCGACGCCGTCCTCGTCCATCACAACGGGCTCAACCTGCGCTCGGCGGACGGGACGATCCTCCACGACCCCATCCCCGACGACTGGCCCGACGCCGGCGAGCGGGCGATCAGCTATCGCAACGCCCCCTTCCACCACCGGTTGGGTCTGCCCGGCCCGATCACGGACGTGACCGCCGACCCACCCCGCGACCCGGACGGTGCACCCTTCACCGACCCCGGTTTCGGCGAACGGCTGGCCAACGTCTTCAGCACGACCTATCCGGTCGACGGGGCGCCGATCGGCGACCCGGACACGCCGATCATCCGGGCCCACCAGGGTGACCCCCTGCGGGTCCACGTCCTGCACTCCGCCGACCGGGCCCGGACCGTGGCCTACTCGCTCGGCGGGCACAGCTGGCTCGAGCACGCCTTCGACGCGGACTCGGTCCGCCAGGGCGTCGCCGGGTCGCTGGCGACCGGCAGCTCCGCGACGATGCACGTGGAGGCGGCCGGCGGGCAGCTGCAGTCGGTCGGCGACTTCCGCTACGGCGTCGCCAACGGGACGATGGGGCTGTCCTCGGGCAGCTGGGGGTTGCTGCGGGTGCACCAGCAGCCCGCCCCCGGGACCGAGCGCTTCCCGGTGCCCCTCGAGCAGTGCCCCAGCCCCTACATGAACTGCTCCCCGCTGCGGGTGATCAACGAGGCCTCCACGCCGGTGCCCGGCGCGCCGGTCCTGGAGCTCGCCGCCGAGCCGCTCGTGGTGACCGCGCTCCCCGGCGAGGTCACCGTGACCGCGGCCCTGTCCGTCGACGGCCGACCGCTGGGGTCGGGCCACCAGGTCAGCCTCACCGTCCCCGAGCCCAACGTCTTCAGCACGACCGTGACGACCGGCCGGGACGGGACCGTGGAGGTCACGGTGCCGGTGACCGCATACCCCTCCCGGGGCGTGCTGGAGGTCTCGGCGACGACCACGGTGACGAGGACCGACCCCTACGGGGGGACCGAGAGCTATCCGCTGGCCGGCGTCGTGCAGGTCCTCGTGCTGGACGCCGACGACACTGCTGGTCCGACCGTGACCGCGGTCGAACCCCCGGACGGCTCCGGGGACGTCCCCCGCAACGGCACGGTGACGGTGACCTTCTCCGAACGCATCGATCCCCAGGGCCTCGCCGACCGGGTGCGCCTCGTCGACGTCGCCACCGGGGAGCCGGTGCCCGCCACGGTCACCGAGGACCACAGCCTCGACGTCGCGGTCTCCACCGTCACCCTCGACCCGGACGACCGGCTGGGACGCTCGAGCGACTACCGCGTCGAGGTCGACGCGACGGTCACCGACCTTCGCGGCAATGCGGCCGGCGCACCGTTCACCAGTGCGTTCACGACCGCCAGCGCGGTGGTCGACCGGATCTCGGGGCCGGACCGGTTCAGCACCGCCGCGGCGGTCAGCGCCTCCCGGTTCGCGACCGGGGTGGACACCGTCTTCGTCGCCAGCGCCGCGACCTTCCCGGACGCCCTGGCCGCGGGGCCCGCGGCGGCCCGGGCACAGGCACCCCTCCTGCTGACGTCGCCGTTCAACCTCCCGGCCCCCACCGCGGACGAGCTCACCAGGCTCGCCCCGCAGCACATCGTGGTCCTCGGCGGGCCGGTCGCGGTCGACCCGTCGGTCGTCGCGGCCCTCGAGGCCCACGTCCCCGAGATGACGGGCACGGTGACCCGGCTGGCCGGCGCCGACCGCTACGGCACCGCCGCGGCGATCAGTGCCGCGACCTTCGCACCGGGCGTGGACACCGTGGTCGTGGCCAGCGGCGCCAACTTCCCGGACGCCCTCGCCGGGAGCGCACCGGCGGCCCGGGACGGGTCACCCGTCCTGCTGACCACGCCCGGTGGCCTGCCGTCGGTGGTCGCCGACGAGCTGTCCCGCCTGCAGCCCACCCGCGTGGTGGTGCTGGGCGGTCCGGTGGCGGTCGAGGACGTCGTCCTGGGTCAGGTCGCGGACGCGGCGGGAGTGACACCAGAGCGGATCGCCGGCGACGACAGGTACTCCACGGCTGCCGCACTGAGCGCGGCCTTCTTCCCCAGGGCCGACCGGGTGTTCCTCGCCACCGGTGCCGACTTCCCGGACGCGCTGTCCGCCGGTCCGGTGGCCGGGCTCGACGGGGTCCCCATCCTGCTGACGAACCCGACCGCCGTGCCGCAGGCGGTGCAGGACGAGCTGGTCCGGCTGGACCCGCTCCGGGTGACCGTCCTGGGCGGACCCGTGGCCGTCGCCCAGGCCGTCGAGGACGCCGTCCGGGTGCTGCTCGAATGACCACCGCCCCGGACCGGCTGCGGACCGCGACCGACACCGAGGCGCCGGCTCCCCGACCGTTGCGACGCAGCCAGGCCTGGGGGCTGGTGCTCCTCGGTGTCGTGCTGCTGCTCGGGCTCACGGTCTGGGGCCAGGTGGCTGCGGACGGTCGGGCCCTGGTCGGCAGCGAGGTCGAGCACGACGGCGGACGACTGGTCGTCACCGGCGCCTGGACGATCCAGGACCCGATGATGCTCATGCACCCCGACGACGCCGACCGGTTCGAGAGACTGGGGATGCAGATGGGCTCGGCGATGATCTCCGACGCCGTGCCCGAGGGATCCAAGCGGGTGGCCGTGGAGATGGTCGTCTCCGCCGGGGAGGAGGGCACCGAGTTCCCGGCCAGCGACGTCACGCTGACCGTCGACGGGCAGGAGCACTCCCCCTACCTCGCCCTGCTCGGCGACGAGTCGCTGACGCCCGGGGCCATGATCAACGGGGTCGTGGTCTTCGAGGTGCCCGGCGGGACCGGCCCGGCACAGTTCCGGCTCGGTCCCGGCACCGAGCCGGTGCACGTCGACGTCTCCGGCGGGCCCGGTGGCGGCGGCGAACCTCACGAGACGGACCACTGAGGGACCCCGTCCGTGCCAGTGACCAGGTCGTCGTCCGGGGTGGTCCTGCTCCGCCGGCTGCTCGCCCTCGTGGCCCTGCTGCTCCCCCTGCTCCTCACCGCCTCCCCGGCCCGGGCGCACACGTCGCTGGTCTCGACCGACCCGGTGGCCGACTCGGTCCACGACGTCGCACCGGAGAGCGTCACGCTGCGGTTCAGCGCGCCCGTGGACGTCGAGCTGGGGGGCCTGCGCGTCGTCGGTCCCGACGGGGAGCGCGTCGACGACGACACGACGACGCGGGACGGCGGGTCGACCGTCACCGCGCAGGTGGACGCCGAGGACCCGGGCACCTACTCGGTGTCCTGGTCGGTCGTCTCGACCGACTCGCACGTGATCTCCGGCAGCTTCGTCTTCCAGGTGCAGGAGGGCTCGGACGACGCCGCCACCCCTGACAGCTCGACCACTCCCGCTGCGACCTCGTCTCCCCCCACCACCACGGCCAGCCCCGTCGCCCCGACCCCGACCTCGACCCCGACCGACCCCGTCAGCCCCACCCCCTCGCCCACCATCCCGGCTCCACCGGCCGACGCGGCCCCACCGGCCGACCCCGGCTCCGGCGACTCCTCGGCGGCGGGGTCGACGTCCGCCTTCGCGACCTCCACGACCGTGGCCGCCGTCCGGTGGGTGTCCCGGTGGGTCCTGCTGGCCGGCAGCACGGTGCTGGGCGGGCTGGTGCTCTTCCGGTCCTTCGTCGCCCCGACCGCGACCCTGCGGAGCACCCGGGCCGCCCAGGTCGCCACCGGCGCGGCGGCAGCGATCCTGCTGGGGTCGCTCGGCCGACTGCTGTCCCACGTCGCCGAGGCCTCCGGGCGTTCCCTGCTGGAGGCCCTCCCCCTGCTGGACGACGCCGTGCTGGGCACCGCGGCCGGTCTGCACGACGCGGTCCGGATCCTGGCCGGGCTCGCCGCCCTCGGCGCTGCCCTGCTGTGGCGCCGGACCAGCCCGGTGGTGGGGATCGTCGCCAGCGCGGCGGTGCTCGTCGTCATGGTGTCGCTCGCGCTCAGCGGCCACCCCTCGACCGCGGCCGTACCCTTTCTCGCCGTCACCTCCGACGTCGCGCACCACGCGGCGGCCGCGGCCTGGATCGGCGGTCTGGCCGCCCTCGGCCTCGTCCTGTCCCCGACGAGCGGCGGCGCCGACGAGGAGACCGCCGGGGCCGTCCGCCGGTTCTCCACCCTGGCACTGGGGTCGGTCGTGGTCGTCGCCGTCACGGGTGTCGCCTCGGCCGCCCAGCAGAGTGGGATGAGCCCCGGGACGCTCCTGACGACGCGCTACGGGGCCACCCTCATCGTCAAGCTCGTCCTCGTCGCGATCCTGCTCGGCCTGGGCTGGTGGCAGCGGACCCGGTTGGTCGCTGCCGTCACCACGTCGGCCGGCGTCTTCCGGACGGCACGGCTGGAGCTGGTGGTCGTGGCCCTGGTCCTGGGGACGACCGCGATGCTGGTCAACACCCCACCGGCGCGCGAGGCCCTGCAGCCCCGGTCGTTCGCCAGCACCGTGGACGACGGTGCCGGCGCGGTGGACGTCATCCTCACCCCCGCCCGGGCGGGCGGCAACGCGCTCCACCTGACCTTCTACGACCAGGTCGGCTCCCCCCGGGCCGTCGACGTGGCCACGGCGACGGTCGCCCGGGCCGGCCTGCCCCCGCGCGAGGTCGTCCTGCAGTCGTTGTCCGGCAGCTACTGGGTCGCGCCCGAGGTGAGCCTCCCCGCGCCCGGCACCTGGACGGTGCAGGTGACGTCCCTGGGCCGGTCCCTGGAGGGCAGGTTCACCGTGGACGTGGTGGTCGCCGAGCCGGTCGGCTGAAGGACGGCACCGGGAGCCGCCCCCACCTCGGGTCGGCGCGGACCCACGTCACCCCACCGGCCCCACGTCACGTCACCCGCCGCGCCTCAGCGCGAGGGCGTCCCGCACGACCCCGCGGTGAGCACCCGCTGGGCGAGGCCCACGACCACGAGCGCGACGGCATACCCCTGGGCGGTTCCGGCGGCCCCCTGGGCCAGCTGCGAGACGCCGAGGAGCGGCAGGCAGAACCCGGCGACCCCGCACACGCCGCCGAACGCCTGCCCCAGCGACTGGCCGGGGGCGGGTAGGTAGGTCGCCAGCGCGAGGCCGGTGCCCACGCTCACGAGCGCCACCACCCACCACGAGGCGCCGGGGGCGACCAGGACGCCGAGCGCGACGAGGAGAACGACGGCGATCACGGCCGCGCCCGCGAGCCGGTGGCCGGCCCAGGTGCCGCGCAGCAGGTCCAGCATCGTGGCCTGCGACGCGATGACGGGCGTCGCGGGGCTCTGCGTCAGCACGCGGATGCGCTCGAGCGCAGCCTCGTCCTGCGGGCTCGGCCGGGTGGGGGTGGTCATGCCGGGTCCTTCCGTCGGGTGCGGACGATCATACCCCAGGGGGTATGACGTCGCGCAGGCCGGCGGCTTCCCGGGCACCTCCGGCGGCTGGTCCCTTCCGCCGCCCCACCCCCGACGCCAGCAGGACGCCGCCGATCACGAGTGCACCGCCGACCAGCTGGACGAGCGTCGGGGGCCGGCCGAGCAGCGCGGCGATGACCACGGTGAAGACGGTGACGAGGTTCATCGAGGTGCCGGCGACGCCGGGCGGGACGCGTCCGATGGCCAGGTTCCAGCACAGGTAGGAACCGATCGACGGGAACACCACGATGAACAGGACCGCTCCCCACGCCCCGCGGTCCGGCGGCACGGTCAACCCGGTGAGCAGCACGACCGGTGTCAGGAGGATCGCCGTCAGCACGACCTGCACGGCCGTCGCCGCCAGCACCGGCAGCCCGAGCCGTCGCCCGATCAGCGTGTAGGCCGTCCACACCGTGACCGCGCCGAGCATGAGCACGTCGCCGCCGTTGAAGGACAGCGTGAGCAGCCGCCCGACCTCGCCCCGGGTGAGCACGAGCAGGACGCCCGCGAGCCCAGCCGCCACCCCGACCCAGGTCCGCCGTCCGGCGCTCGCCTGGCCGAGCAGGACGGCCGCGACGACGATCGCCGCCGGGTTGAGCGCGTTGACGATCGAGGCGTTGACCGCGCTCGTCCGCTCCAGCGCGGCGTAGAGCAGCAGGCCGTAGCCCCCCACGCCGAGGACGCCGGCCAGCAGCAGGACCCGCCACCGGGCCAGCACCCGCCGCCAGTCCGGCCGTTCGACCAGCTGGGCCAGGACGACGAGCGGCACCGCCGCCATCGTCCACCGCCACCACGTCAGCGACAGGGGGTCGAGGGTGGCGACCACCCGCTCGCCGACGAGGTAGTTGCCCGCCCAGAACAGCGTCGCAAGGACGAGCAGGAGGAGGGCGGGCACCTCCCGAGGCTAGCGAGCGGGGTATGCGGTGCAGCTCACCCCTCGCGCATCGGCACCCGCACGCCACGCTCGTGCGCGACCTGCTCGGCCACCGCATACCCCGCGTCCACGTGCCGGATGACACCCGTGCCGGGGTCGTTGGTGAGGACCCGCTCCAGCTTCTGCCGGGCCAGGTCGGTCCCGTCGGCGAGACAGACCTGACCGGCGTGCATCGAGCGACCGATGCCGACGCCACCGCCGTGGTGCAGCGAGACCCAGCTGGCGCCGGACGCGGTGTTGAGCAGGGCGTTGAGCAGCGGCCAGTCGGCGATCGCGTCCGACCCGTCGGCCATCGCCTCGGTCTCGCGGTAGGGGCTGGCCACCGACCCGGCGTCCAGGTGGTCGCGGCCGATGACGATGGGCGCGGAGACCTCGCCCGCGGCGACCATCTCGTTGAAGCGCACGCCGGCCTTGTCGCGCTCGCCGTAACCCAGCCAGCAGATCCGGGCCGGCAGCCCCTCGAAGGCGACCCGCTCACGGGCACCCCGGATCCACCGCTGCAGGTGGTCGTTGTCGGGGAAGAGGTCCATGACGGCCCGGTCGGTGGCGTAGATGTCCTTCTCGTCGCCCGACAGGGCCACCCAGCGGAACGGACCCTTGCCCTCGCAGAACAGCGGTCGGATGTAGGCAGGGACGAACCCGGGGAAGTCGAAGGCACGGTCGTAGCCGCCCTGGCGCGCCTCGTCGCGGATCGAGTTGCCGTAGTCGAAGACCTCGGCGCCGCCGTCCAGGAAGCCGACCATCGCCTCCACGTGCCTGGCCATCGATGCCTGCGCGCGCTCGGTGAACTCCTCGGGCTTCTTCTCGGCGTACTCCGCCCAGTCGGTCAGGTCGATGCCCTCCGGCAGGTAGGACAGCGGGTCGTGCGCGGAGGTCTGGTCGGTGACGATGTCGATCTCGACGCCGCGGCGCAGCAGCTCCGGGAAGACCTCGGCCGCGTTGCCGACGACGCCGACCGAGACGGCCTCCTGGGTGGCCCTGGCGGCGAGCACCCGCTCGACCGCGGAGTCGAGGTCGTCGGCCACCTCGTCGAGGTAGCGGCTCCTGACCCGGCGGCGGAGCCGCGCCTCGTCGACGTCGACGATGAGGCAGGTGCCGCCGTTGAGCGTGACGGCCAGGGGCTGCGCGCCCCCCATGCCGCCGCAGCCTCCGGTCAGGGTCAGCGTCCCGGCCAGGGTGCCGCCGAACCGCTTGGCCGCCACCGCCGCGAAGGTCTCGTAGGTGCCTTGCAGGATGCCCTGGGTGCCGATGTAGATCCAGGAGCCGGCCGTCATCTGGCCGTACATCGTCAGGCCGAGGTGCTCCAGCCGCCGGAACTCCGGCCAGTTGGCCCAGTCGGGCACGAGGTTGGAGTTGGCGATGAGCACCCGCGGCGCCCACTCGTGGGTCTGGAAGACGCCGACCGGTCGACCCGACTGGACGAGCATCGTCTCGTCCTCGCGCAGGTCGGTCAGCGTCCGGACCATGGCGTCGAAGCTCCTCCAGTCGCGGGCGGCGCGACCGGTGCCGCCGTAGACGACGAGGTCGTCGGGCCGCTCGGCCACCTCGGGGTCGAGGTTGTTCATCAGCATGCGCAGAGGGGCCTCGGTGGCCCAGCTGCGGGCGGTGAGCTGGGTGCCGCGGGCGGCACGAACGGGGCGGGCGCCGTCCATGGTGGTCTCCTTCGACTCGGGCTGGGCTGCGGGGCTTCGGGGCGTCGGTGGCCGGGGGGCTGTGGGGCGGTCGTGGCAGTGGGGCTTCGGGGGTGTGGGGCTGTGGGCGTCGTGAGCGACCTAGCTCTCCCCCATCAGACCGCCAGGGTCGTCACGTGCGCTACGGCTGCCGCGGCCTGCATGTCTCAGATCTCGGACGAGCGGCCACCTTCTGACGGCTCTGCACGACTGGCCGACGACCTGTGGCCCCTGTCGGGGCCATGACTCACTGCACACTTTTTCGCTGCACACCTCACGACGCAACCTCAGTGCGCAACCCACTCCACGGTCGTGCGGAGACGATCGGAGCCGATGGTCGCAGGGCATCCCGGTGAGCACGGCACGAGCGCTCCCGACCACCCGCGGCGCAGCAGGGTGCGCCCTACGTCCCCCGCCAGCTCGCACGGGGTGCGGTCCAGCTCGAGGTAGGTCATGCGCAGGGTCACCTCACCGCGCCCCGCGGCCCGACGGTCCCTGGCGCGGTCGCCGTGGAACCGTTCCCCTGCGTGCCAGAGCTGGCCGTCGATCTCTACGTTGACCCCATGGACGTCATCCTTCAGATCCGTCCTGGTGGAGTCGGGCTCCTTCGCCTGACGCCTGAAGTCAGGCAGGCCGTGAGGTCGCTGAACCCTGGTCACGAACCACACCTCGGGCAGGCTCTCCGCCCCCTCTCCTATCTGCCCGAAGGCCAGTCGCAGCTCTCTGCGCAGACGGTGCCGTCCCCGGGACTCGAGCTCCTCCAGCAGTGCGCGCTCGTCGACCGACCGCTGCTGGCAGGCTCTGGCTGCCACGGAGACGGCGTCGTCAAGGGTGCAGTGGGCGCGGTCGGCCAGGTCGATCACGGTCTGTGCCAGCCGCGTCGTGGGGAACCCGTCGACCTTCACGTGTCGCAGCCGCGTGCGCTGGACCACCCGGACGCCCCGGACCGGTCGAGGATGACGCCCGGCGGGCACGCCGATCGCGATGATCGCCGGCTCGACCCTCTCCAGCCGCCACAGGAGCGCGGCCGCCTCGAGGATCAGCACGCTCCCCGTCCCGCACCTCAGCAGGCCGGCCCACGCCCGCGCCCGCCACGTCAGCGCCCCGGTGTTCGTGAGGTAGACGCCTGCGTGGATCGTCTGCCAGTCACCACTCTCGACGCGCCACCGCACCTGCTTGGCGGTCAACCCAGTGGCCATCGCCTGCGCACGACTGACCACCCCGTGCTGACGCCGAGCCACCGATGAGACATCCACCTTCGTCATCCTGGACGATCGGTCCGACACCGCGCCGATGCTGTCCACAGCCCGTGAGGATGCGACGGCTCGCGAGACCCCGTCATCGCCCGGCCGGAGGACGTCCAGCCACGCTCTCGCGGACTCAAGCCAGTGACTTCGCGCCCCCCCGGGGGCCACACGTCGCTGCCTTGTCGATGCTACGGACGGCCTTGGCCGGGGGACGGGTAGTGGTGGCGGTATGCCGGGTGATGACGACGAGCTACCTCAGCGGCCCGGTCACACCCTCAGCGGCCGACCGGACGCGGCCGTCGAGCACCAGCTCGACGACGGCCTCGATCTCGGGCGAGAGGTGGCGGTCGGGTCCGGGGCCCTGGACACCGGCTCCGCGCAGCAGGGCGACGACCGCCGCGGTGGCCGGCGCCGGCGTCAGCGGTGCGCGCAGGTCCAGGGCGCGCGCCGCGGTCAGCACCTCGACGGCCAGCACGCGCGCCAGCCCGTCGATGCTGCGGCGCAGCTTGCGCGCGGCGCCCCAGCCCATCGACACGTGGTCCTCCTGCATCGCCGAGGACGGTATGGAGTCGACGCTCGCGGGGGCGGCCAGCCGCTTCAGCTCCGAGACGATCGCGGCCTGGGTGTACTGCGCGATCATGTGCCCGCTGTCGGTGCCGGGGTCGTCGGCCAGGAACGGCGGCAGGCCGTGGTTGCGGGCCACGTCGAGGAAGCGGTCGGTGCGACGCTCGGCGATGCTCGCCACGTCGGCCGTGACGATCGCCAGGAAGTCGAGGACGTGCGCGACCGGCGCACCGTGGAAGTTCCCGTTGGACTCCACCCGCCCGTCGAGCGTGACGACGGGGTTGTCCACGGCGGCCGCGAGCTCGCGGTCCGCCACCAGCCGGGCGTGGTCGCAGGTGTCGCGCGCCGAGCCGTGGACCTGCGGCGAGCAGCGCAGGGAGTAGGCGTCCTGCACGCGGGTGCAGGCGTCGGTGCGGTGGCTCTCGCGGATCTCGCTGGCGCGCAGGAGCGCCCGCAGGTTCTCCGCCGAGGCGGCCTGACCAGGGTGCGGGCGCAGGGCCTGCAGGTCCGCGGCGAAGACGTCGTCGGTGCCGAGCTGGCCCTCGACGCTCATCGCGGCCGACACGTCGGCGGTCGCCAGCAGCGTCGCCAGGTCGTGCAGGCCGAGCACCAGCATGCCGAGCATGCCGTCGGTGCCGTTGATGAGCGCCAGCCCCTCCTTCTCCGCCAGCTGCACCGGGCTGATCCCGGCCGCAGCCAGCGCCTCCCCCGCCGGGACCCGCTCACCCGGCGCGGAGGCGGGGCCGACGCGCACCATACCCTCGCCCGTCACGGCCAGCGCGCAGTGCGCCAGGGGGGCGAGGTCGCCGGAGCAGCCCAGCGAACCGTACTCGTGGACGACCGGCGTGATGCCCGCGTTGAGCAGGTCGGCGTAGGCCTGCGCCGTCCCGACCCGGACCCCGGTGCGCCCGGTCGCGAGGGTCGACAGGCGGAGCAGCATGGTGGCGCGCACGACCTCCCGCTCGACCTCCGGGCCGGAGCCGGCGGCGTGGCTGCGGACCAGGCTGCGCTGCAGCTGGGCGCGCTTCTGCGGCGGGATGCTCGTGCTGGCCAGGGCGCCGAAACCGGTGGAGATGCCGTAGTGCGGCTCGGTGTCGCCGGCGAGGTCCTCGATGATGAGGCGGGTCGCGGCGATGCCCTCGAGGGCCGCGTCGGAGAGCACCACGCGCGCGTCGTGACGGACGACGGCCACCACCTCGTCGTGGGTCAGCGGACCGACGTCGACGGTGACCGTGCTGGGCAGCTCAGGGCGCGCGAGACGACTCATGCGTGCCATCACACCCGCTGAGGCCCTGCTGCGGCCACGCCCACGCCGGCCAACCGTCTCGGATGCCAGACGGCCTCGGCGGGCCGCTCCCCGCGCCGCCGCTCCTCAGACCCCAGACGGCCTCAGCCCTCAGCCCAGGCCGTTGCGCTTCGCGGCCCGCCGGGCACTCGCCGGCACCACCACCACGAAGCGTTCGAGCACGACGAGCGTGTCGTCGGTGACCTCCTGGCCGGGCGGTGCGGTGCTGGCGAAGATCGCCCGGTGGACCGCACGCCACTCGTCCAGGGACCCCTCCCCCTCGCGCCGGGCGTGCTCCTCGTCGACCTCCCCGAAGCGCACGACCTGCACACGCGTGGTGCGGATCAGCGCGCGTGGCACCCCCGCGCCGTCGAGGACGATCGACAGACCCCCGGGCCGGGGCAGGTCGACGGCGATCTCGGCCCGGACCAGCAGGTCCCCCTCGGCGCTCCGGCCCGCACCGGGGGCGCCGCGCAGCGCGTCCTCTGCGTACTCCCAGCGGGCACTGGCCGTCGCCGTCTTGCGTCCTTCCAGGACGAGGGCGAGCAGCCGGTCGGCCACCTCGGCGGTGTCCCCGAAGGACCACGCCGGCGGCGGCAGGGTGTCGGACGCGGTGGACCCGAGGTAGGCGCTCGCCGGGTTGAGGCCCCCGCGGATGCGTGCGTCCGTCCAGAAGTCGCGGATCTCGCGGTCGTCGTCCATGCCCCCACGGTATGCCGCACGCGAGCGCCATACTGAGGCCCGTGGCGAACGCACCCGCAGCCGCGCACGCCCTCGACGTGCTCACCTTCCTGGCCGGCCGCGCCGGGCCGCTCCCCGCGGCGACGATCGCCAGGAGCCTGGGTTTGCCGCGCTCCACGACCTACCACCTGCTCGGCGTGCTCGTCGAGCGCGGTTTCGTCGTGCACCTGCCCGAGGAACGGCGCTACGGGCTGGGCGTCGCGGCGTTCGAGCTCGGGTCGGCATACACCCGCCAGGCGCCGCTCGAACGTCTCGCCCGCCCCCGCCTGACCCGTCTCGCCGACCAGACGCGCCACAACGGGCACCTGGCCGTGCTGCACGGCCGCGACGTCCTCTACGTCATCGAGGAGCGGGTGGCCGGCCGTCCCTCGCTCGTCACCAGCGTCGGCGTGCGCCTGCCCGCGACGCTCACCGCCACCGGCCTGGCCATCCTCTCCGCCCTGCCCGCCGCCCAGGTGCGCGCGCTCTTCCCCTCCCCCGACGTCTTCGTGCAGCGGCACGGGCTGGGCCCGACCTCGCTGAGCAGCCTGCGCTCGGTCCTCACCACGACCAGGACCAGGGGGTATGCCGTGGAGGACGGGCTCGTCACGCCCGGTCTCGCGTCGGTCGCCGCGCCGGTGCTGGACCACTCCGGGCACCCGGTGGCCGGGGTGGCCGTCACCTTCCCGTCGGAGGACGACGCCCACGTCGAGCAGACGGTCCAGCACGTGCTGGCCTGCGCCGCGGAGCTGTCGACGCGGCTGGGTCACCGGGGGACGGTCTGATCCGTCGGCTACGGTCACGGGCATGAGCCAGATGCAGGCAGTGACGATCACCGGGGCCGGCGGTCCTGAGGTCCTGGTCCTCTCGACCGTGGCGGCTCCCGAGCCGCGCGAGGGCGAGGTGGTGGTCGAGGTCGTCGCGGCCGGCGTCAACCGGGCGGACGTGCAGCAGCGCAAGGGCCTCTACCCGCCGCCGAAGGGCGGGTCGGAGCTCCCGGGCCTGGAGGTCAGCGGACGGGTCGCCGCCCTCGGCCCGGGCACCGAGGACTCCGGCTGGGCCCTCGGCGACGAGGTGTGCGCCCTCCTCTCCGGCGGCGGGTATGCCGAGTCCGTCGCCGTCCCCGTCGGGCAGCTCCTCCCGGTCCCCCACGGGGTGCGGCTCGCGGACGCGGCGGCGCTGCCCGAGGTGGCGTGCACGGTGTGGAGCAACCTGGTGACCGAGGCCGGCCTGCGGGAAGGCGAGACCGTGCTGGTGCACGGCGGGTCCAGCGGGATCGGGACGATGGCGATCCAGGTGGCCTCGGCGCTGGGCGCGCGGGTGGTGGTGACCGCGGGGTCGCAGGCGAAGCTGGACGCCTGCCGGGAACTGGGGGCCGACGTGCTGGTCAACTACCGCGAGCAGGACTTCGTGGAGGAGGTGCGCGCCGCGACCGAGGGCCGCGGTGCGGACGTCATCCTCGACGTCGTGGGCGCCACGTACCTCGGCCGCAACCTCGAGGCCCTTGCCCCCGACGGACGGCTCGTGGTGATCGGGCTGCTCGGCGGTCGGCGCGCAGAGCTGGACCTCGGCACGCTGCTCATGAAACGGGCGCGCGTCAGCGCGACGTCGCTGCGCTCCAGGTCGGTGGCGGACAAGGCGCGGATCGTGGCCGACGTGCGCGAGCACGTGTGGCCGTGGGTCGAGCAGGGTCGGGTGCGGCCCGTGATCCAGTCGCGCCACCCGCTCGCGGAGGCGGGTGAGGCGCACCGGGAGATGGAGACCTCGGGCCACGTCGGCAAGATCCTGCTGGACGTGCGCGCGGGGTAGACCCCCTCTGCGCGGTCAGTCCGCGGCGCCGAGCAGCCGGCCGGGGCGCCCGGGCTCGGCGGCCGCGCGCAGCGTCTCGAGGATCCCGCGGGTGTCGCGGTCGGCCTCCTCCTCGGACAGCTCGTGGGGGTCGACCCAGCGGGCCTTGCGCGCCTCGGTGGCCAGCTCCAGCGACGGCCGGTGGTCGAGCCGGACGTGGAAGACGACGTCGATGCCCTGGTCCACGTGGTCGACCCTCACCACCACCGGGTCGCCGGGGTCGACGTCGAGACCGATCTCCTCGGCCACCTCCCGGCGCACCGCGACGGCGGGAGCCTCGCCCCGGCCCAGCAGCCCGCCGGGCAGGCTCCACCCGCGCCGGTGCGGCTGCCACAGGAAGAGCACCTCCCCCTCGTGCTCGAGGACGCAGACCGCTCCCGCCGTGTAGGTCGGGGCGCCGACGCGCACCGCCGCCCGCCTCAGCGGTCCCGGCATCAGGCGGAAACCCACCAGCGCCGCGGTCCCCGCCTTGCGCCGCACCGTGCTCATGTCCACCGGCTCACCCAACCACAGGAGAGGCACGGACGCCGGACGGCGGGCAGGGGGCGGGTGGCGGGGGGCGGACGCCGGACGGCGGTCCCGGGCGGGCGAGGGCCGCCGACGGGGCGGGCGACGGGGGCGGGCGACGGGGGCGGCCCGGCGCCCCGATGTCAGCGGCGCCGACTACCCTGGGGCACCGATGGCAACCCGTGAACGCCCCCGTGAGCGCGTCAGCGCAACCGTGACCAGATGGCTCCGCCGCACACTCGTGGTCGCGGGCCTGACGCTGGTCGCCTACCTGGGGGGCGTGGCGACCACGCAGATGTGGCCGGTCCACACCGAGACGGCCTACTTCGCCGCCATGGTCTCCGTCGAGCCGACCCTCGACTCCACGGTCCGCCTGCCCATGGTCGTCGGCGACGTGATCATGACCTTCCACGGTCCCGTCCCCGCGCCGGGACTGTCGGCCGACGTGCAGGTGCGGGAGGAGGTGACCGACCTCATCCGCTCCGGCACCCTGCAGACGGCCCAGCTGCAGCCGAGCCAGGAGGAGCTGCGCAGCGCGATCAACCGCGGCGTGCAGGAGGTCGCCTGGAAGTTCGCGGCCGGGTCGATGACCACCTCGCTGCTGGTCCTGCTCATGTATGCCGTGGCCCGGCCCCACCACCTGGGCCTGGTCGTCGCGGCCGCCGCGGGCGCCACGGTGGTCGCCCTGGCGGTCCCCGCGGGAGCCGCCTACCTGACCTACCGGGTGGACCGGGTCGCCGAGTTCCGCGCGACCAGCCTGCTGTCCCTGGTCCAGACCAACACCGGCCTGCTCACCGACCTCGACCGCAAGGCCGACCAGGGCGCGGTCTACGTCACCAACCTGCTGGCGCTCTCGGACGCGATGCGCCAGGAGTTCACGCCGTCAGCCGTCGACGCCCCGGTCGCCGCCAAGTTCCTGCTGGTCAGCGACCTGCACGGGATGGACCAGTTCCCGCTCATGCGGCAGATCGTGGCCAGCCAGGGCATCGACGCCGTCATCGACACCGGCGACCTCATCAACTTCGGGCAGCCGAGCGAGGGCGACCTGACCGACATCTACGACGGCATCCAGAGCCTGGGGGTGCCCTACGTCTTCGTGCGCGGCAACCACGACGCCGTGTCCGCGACCGACGAGGCGCTGCTCCGGCGGATGGCGCAGGTGCCCAACGTGGTGCTGCTCGAGCCGACGGCCGGCGACTTCCGACGGGTGGACGTCCACGGGGTCTCGATCAGCGGCTTCAACGACACGCGCTACTTCAACCAGCGCAGCGACGACTTCGCCGCTGAGCAGGCCGACACGGCTGCGCTCTTCCGCGACGCCACCGAGGGGTTGGAGCCGACCGACCTCGTCGTCACCCACCAGCCCTACGCCGCCCACCGCGTGCAGGCGCGGGCCTTCACGCTCAACGGCCACATGCACGTGCCGGAGGCGGTCCGGGGGCACGTGCAGATCGGGTCGTTGACGGGTGGCGGGCTGGTCAACCAGTTCCGGATCCCGCCGCTCACGGAGGCGGCCAAGGAGGCCGCGGCGGAGGACCCGGAGACCGCCGGCGAGCTGCTGGGCCACCCCTACAGCTTCGACGTCCTGACCGTCGGGGAGGACTGCTCGGTCGCGTCGCTGACCCGCTACAGCTATCGCAACCTCGTCGTCGGCCGGCCCCAGTTCGACGATGTCAGCATGATCAACGGACTCTCGCTGCAGGCGCGGGAGCCGGCTGCGGGCCGCACCTGCGGACCGGACCTGGGCGTCGTGACCTCACCGCTGCTGCCCCCGGCCCAGGACGACGCCGCACCGGCGACCGCGCAGGTGCCCTGACGTGCGTGCGTTCCTCGCCGTCGTGCCCCCGCCCCAGGTGGTGGACGCGCTGCTCGACCACGTCGGCCCCCGGCGCGACGCCCTCGCCGCAGAGGGCCTGTGGCGCTGGACCCGCCCCGAGCACCTGCACCTCACGCTCGCCTTCCTGCCCGACCTCGCGGAGTGGCGCGAGGAGGAGCTGCTCGAGTCAGGGGCCGGGTATGCCGCGCGCCAGGACCCCCTCGAGCTGCGCCTGGTCGGCGCCGGGGCGTTCCCGGACCCCGGAGGGGCCAGGGTCCTGTGGGCGGGGGTCGAGGAGAGCGTGCCCGGGACGCTCGGCTCGTGGTCCAAGGGGCTGCGGGCGGTGGCCAGCCACGCCGGGGCAGGGGTCGACGGCACCCGCTTCAGCCCGCACGTCACGGTGGCCCGCGCGTCGGGACGGCCGCACCCGGCCGGCCACCTTCTCCAGGCGCTCGACACCCTGCGCACGCCTCCGTGGCGGGCCGAGGAGGTGGTGCTGATCGGCTCCCACCTCGGCCAGGGGCCGGGCGGCACCCCGCGCTACGAGACGCGCCACACCTGGGAGATCGGCTCCTCCTGAGTGTGCGAGGCTGGGCCGGTGACCGCTCCAGCGCCCGACTCCCCGCCCGCCGACGACAGCCGGTTCGTCTCGATCGTGTGGGCGGTGGCCGTCATCGTCGTGGCGCTCGTCGTCGGACTGATCGCCTGGTTGGCGCTGGGCGACCGGGACGGCGCCGGGACCGCCGGCCCGCCGGCCGGCCCTGGGACGACGGCGAGCGCGCCGACGACCGAGGACGAGCCGACCGCAGAGGAGGGGACGACCGAGGGGCAGGGGACGACCGACGGGGAGGGGACGGACGCCCCGGCCGAGGGCACCGCTGACGCGGCCGAGCAGACGGCGCCGCCGGAGGTGCGCCAGCTGATGCTCGACCTGCAGCGACGCGACCCCGCCGACCCGATGGCCGTCGGCGAGGTCGAGGCTCCGGTCGTGATGATCGAGTACGCCGACTACCGCTGCCCCTACTGCGCGAAGTTCGCCGCCGACACCCGCCCGCAGCTGCAGGAGCTGGTCGACGACGGGACGCTGCGCATCGAGTTCCGCGACCTCGTCCTCTTCGAGGACGTCTCCCGCCAGGCTGCGGTCGCAGCCCGCGCCGCCGCGGAGCAGGACCGGATGGAGGCCTACCAGGAGGTCCTCTTCGCCCGGTCGGTCGACGGCCAGGCCGAGCTGGACCGCGACGACCTCCTCGCCCTCGCCGAGGAGGCGGGGGTGCCGGACCTCGAGGCCTTCGAGGAGTCGCTCGACGACCCGGCCCTGGCCGCGCTCGTCGACGAGGACACGGCCGAGGCGCGGGCGCTGGGCATCACGTCCACGCCCACCTTCCTCGTCAACACCACCGTGGTCGCCGGCGCCGCCGAGCTCGACCACTTCCTCGACGTCGTCGAGCAGGAGCGGGTGACGGCGGAGGCCGCCGCCACCACGACCGGCTGACGCGCGCACCGCATACAGTCCGGGCATGAGGATCGTCATCGCCCTCGGGGGCAACGCGCTGCTGCAGCGCGGTCAGGTGCCCGACGCCGCGGCGCAGGTGGAGAACATCCGCCGCGCGATGCACGCCCTCGCGCCGCTCACCGACGACCACGAGGTCGTCATCACGCACGGCAACGGGCCGCAGGTCGGCATCCTGGCGATGGAGAGCGCGAGCGACGCCCGGCTCTCGCAGCCCTACCCCTTCGACGCCCTGGGGGCGATGACGCAGGGGCTGATCGGCTACTGGATCCTGCAGGCGGTCGGCAACGAGCGTCCCTACCGGCAGTTCGCGGCGGTCCTCAACCAGACCCTCGTGGACGCCGACGACCCGGCCTTCTCGGACCCGACGAAGTTCGTCGGCGAGACCTACGACCAGGCGACCGCGCGCGAGCTCTCCGACCGGCACGGCTGGCAGGTGCGCCAGGACGGCGAGCACTGGCGGCGGGTGGTGGCCTCGCCGCGGCCGCGGGAGATCATCGAGACCCGGCTCATCGACCACCTGCTGGACGAGTCCGTCATCGTCGTCTGCGCCGGGGGCGGGGGCGTGCCGGTCGTGCGGACCGAGACCGGCGACCTGCGCGGCGTCGAGGCCGTCATCGACAAGGACCTGTCCGCCGCGCTGCTCGCCCACCGCCTCAAGGCCGACCGGCTGGTCGTGCTCACCGACGTGCCGGCCGTCGTGGAGGGCTACGGCACGGACCGGGCGCGCGAGATCCGCCGCACCACCCCCGCGGAGCTGCGTGCGCTCGACCTGCCGGCCGGGTCCATGGGTCCCAAGGTCGAGGCGGTGTGCCGCTTCGTCGAGGCCGGAGGACGCGGGGTCGCCGCGGCGGTCGGCAACCTGGAGGAGGCGGAGGCCCTGGTGCGCGGCGACGCCGGGACCTACGTCACGCTCGAGGGGTAGTCCGTCCGCGGTCGTCGGACGGTGGCCGCCCGGACGGAGGTCAGAGCAGTCCGGCGAGAGGCCCCTCCAGCCAGGACCCGAGGACCGGGTCCCAGCCGTGGACGACGACCTGCTCGACGAGCCCCTGCTGCTGGAACGGGTCCTCGCGCAGCAGCTCGAGCAGGGCCTCCTCCGACTTCCCCTCGAGGATCAGCAGGGCGGCGTCCGGACCGTCGGCCCGGGCCGCCAGGGGGCCGGAGAGCAGCACGACGCCCTCCTGCGCCAGCCCACCGAGGAAGGCGCGGTGGGCCGGGCGGTGCTCGTCCCGGGCGGACGTGTCGTCGGAGTAGGCGTACTGCACGGCGAAGATGCTCATGCCGCCGATCCTAGGACCGCCCGAGGGGCTAGGTTGGGACCTGCCCGACCCGACCGAGGAGCTGCACATGAGCCCCCGCCCCGCCCTGACCGTGCGCCCGATCCGCTTCACCGACGACATCCCCGGCTGGCAGACCGTGCTCGGGGCGCTCGGTGCCGTGCTGCTGAGCGAGCACCCCGGCTGGCTCGTCTACCAGCTGGGCGCGGGACGCCTCGCCGTGCACGCCGCCTCCGGCGCCGGCTCCGGCTCCGGCTCTCCCGCCGGGACCACGGTGCTGGGCTTCGAGACGGGTATGCCGTTGGCCGAGGCGGTCGCGTCCGCCGCCGAGCGCGGGGTGCCGGTCGAGCTCGGCGGCACCGGCCACGGCGAGGCGGGGATCGTCACGGCGGCCGACGGGACGAGCTTCACGCTGGACACGCCGACCCCCAACCCCGAGGACCTCGAGGCGACCCGCCCCGAGCTGGCCGTCCTGCCGATCTGGCACGCGCCCCGTCCCCGGGTGGCCCTGGACGTCCTCGACGGTCTGGGGATGCGACGCCGGGTGATCGAGGAGGACGGGTCGTGGGTCGACCTGACCGCCCGCTCCGGCGGGCTGCACGGGGTCCACCGCCGCGAGGAGGCTGGGGCCGAGCTGTCCTTCGAGCTCGAGGGCGACGTCGCGCAGCTGCAGGAGGCGCTGGCCGAGGTCGGCGTCGACGCGCAGCTGCACGAGGAGTCCTTCGGCCGGAGCCTGCGGATCGCCGACCCGGACGGCCGTGCCCCGGTGTGGGTCGTCGAGCGGCAGCCGGACCTCTACAGCTACGCGCTCTCGGAGCTGTGAGGAGCGGCCGACACGTCGACCCCGGTCAGCCCAGGGCCGCCGACAGGTCTGCCCACAGGTCCTGGGGGTCCTCGATCCCGACCGAGAGCCGCAGCAGGTTGACCGGCACGCTCGCGACCTCCAGCGGGTGACGGCGGCGCCGCTCGATCTGCGACTCGACGCCGCCCAGGCTGGTCGAGTGCGTCCACAGCTGGACCGCGGCGCAGACGGCCTCGGCCGCGTCCGCCCCGCCGACGACCTCGATCGAGACCATCGCTCCGAACCCGGGGTAGCGCACCCGCTCGACCGCCGGGTGCTCCTCGAGCCGGTCCACGAGCAGCTCCGCCGTCGCGGTCGCGCGCTCGACCCGCAGGTGGAGCGTGCGCACGCCCCGCAGCACGAGCCAGGCCTCCATCGGCCCCGGGATCGCCCCGTGCAGCGTGCGGTAGGTCCGCAGCCGCCCGAGCAGGTCGTCCCTCTCGGGTGCGACGACGAGGGCCCCGAGGACGGTGTCCGAGTGCCCGGCGAGGTACTTCGTCGCCGAGTGGACCACCACGTCCACGCCCCAGCGCAACGGCTGCTGCGCCACGGGAGTGGCAAAGGTGTTGTCGCACAGCACAACCGGCCGGCCCACGCCATACCTGGTCCGGAGCCCACGCATGACGCCGACGACGTCGGTGAGCTCCATCATGGGGTTCGTGGGCGACTCCAGGATGAGCAGGTCCGCCCCGTCGCAGGCCTCGACGATGCCGCCGAGGTCCTCGGCCTCCACGCGCCGCACGGTGAGGGCTCCGGCGGCCTCGCGCTCAGCCAGCAACCCCGTCGTGCCGTTGTAGACGTGCCGCGGCACGACCACCACCCCGCCGACCGGGACCAGGCCGACGACCGCGGCGATGGCGGCCATGCCTGATGAGAAGGTCAGCGCGGGCCCACCCTCGAGCGAGCCCAGCACCTCCTCCAGCGCCTCCCACGTGGGGTTCGACACGCGCGCGTAGGTGACTGCGCCGTCGGCCAGGTAGGTGCTGGTGAGGGTGACCGGGACGTTGACCGGCGCGCCGGGGGTGCGGGCGGGGCGGCCGAGGGCGACGGCCCGGGTGGAGGGCTGGAGCCCGGCGTGCGGGCGCGACCCGGGGGTGCGGCCGACGCTGTCGTCGTCGGGGTGGGTGCTGCTGGTGTCGCTCACTCGGCCTCCTCGGGGGATGCGGCCCCGCGGGCCGCCTGCCGCTCACGATAGGCCGCCGCGGCCACCCGGTTGCCGCAGGTGGTGCTGCAGAACCGGCGCGAGCGGTTGCGGGTGAGGTCGACGAGCACGTCCTCGCAGTCGTCGGCCTCGCACCGGCTGAGGCGGTCCAGCTCGCCCGAGCGGACGACGTCGATCATCGCCATCGCGGACTCCACGACCATCCGGGTGGCGAGCGGGGCGTCGTCGGCGGTGGCGTGCAGGTGCCAGCCCCAGTGGTCGTGGTCGACCAGCCGCGGCAGCGCACCGGCCTGGGCCAGCAGGGTGTTGACCAGCTCGGCCACGCCGGCCTCGTCGAGGTCCCAGAACCGGTGCAGCGTCGGGCGGAGCGCCCGGACGGCGTCGAGCTCGGCCCGGTCGTGGGTGCGGCTGCCGGTCCACTGCCAGGTGCGGGTGAAGTCGTCGAGCTCCGCGACCGTCGTCAGGGTGTCCTCGCCGTCGCTGCCGAGCGTGTTGACCAGGGCGGCCGTGCCCTGCAGCGCAGCCTCGGTGTCATGGGCAAAGTGCATGTTGACTCCTGATGCTCCGGAGGATTATCGTCATGAGCGTCAACGTCTGACACCCATGATCCCACGTCGGGCCGCGAGGCGGCCCGCCGGACCGAGAGGAGGCGCGCGATGGCGACCTCGACCACCAGCCCCACCCCCAGCAGCCCCACCCCCAGCAGCCGCACCCCCACCCTGACCACCAGGCCGTCGGCCCGACGCCTGCTCGTCGTCGGACTGCTGCTCGCCGTGGTCTCGGCCGCGACCTTCGGCACCGCCGGCGCGGTCGCCAAGGGTCTGCTCGTGCAGGGCTGGTCCCCGGCTGCCGCCGTGACGCTGCGCATCCTCATCGGCGCCCTCGTGCTGATGGTCCCGGCGGTGGTCTCGATGCGCGGCCGGTGGCACCTGCTGCGTCGCCCCGGCACCCTCGCCCACATCGGGATCTTCGGCGGTCTGGCCGTCGCCGGCTGCCAGCTCTTCTACTTCCTCGCCGTCGAGCAGCTCTCGGTCGGCGTGGCGCTGATGCTGGAGTACCTCGGGCCGATCCTCGTCGTCGCCTGGCTGTGGCTGATGCACGGGCAGCGGCCCCGCACCCTCACGGTGGCGGGCGTCGTCCTGGCCCTCGTCGGCCTGCTGCTCGTCCTCGACGTGCTCGGGGACGTGCAGGTCAACACGGCCGGGGTGGTCTGGGGCCTGCTGGCCGCCGTCGGGCTCGCGGTCTTCTTCGTCATCGGCGCCGACGAGTCGAACGGCCTGCCGCCCGTGGCGTTCTCCGCCTTCGGGATGGCGATCGGTGCCGTGGCCCTGGCCCTCGCCGGCCTGCTCCGCGTCGTGCCGTTCCGCGTCAGCACCGAGCCGGTCGCGCTCGCCGGGGCACAACTGCCCTGGTGGGTGCCCGTCCTGTGGCTGGGCGTCGTGGCCGCCGCCGTCGCCTACGTCGCCGGCATCGCCGCCAACCGCAGGCTCGGTGCCAAGGTCGCGTCGTTCGTCGGCCTGACCGAGGTCATGTTCGCGGTCCTGTGGGCCTGGCTGCTCCTCGGTGAGCTGCCCGCCCCGGTCCAGCTGCTGGGCGGTCTGCTCATCCTGGCCGGCGTCATGGCCGTCAAGGCCGACGAGCGCCCCGGCGAGCCCCACCCTGAGGTCGAGCCTCTCCCCGAGGTGGAGCCGCTCGCCGACGCGCAGCCCCTGGCCGACGCGCAGCCGTCTGCCTGACGCGCAGCCGCACCCCTGACGCACGGCGGAGCATCTGGGTCGTTGCGGAGCATCTGGGCTGTCAGGGCAGCCCAGATGCTCCGCAACGAGCCGGATGCTCCGGCCCTCAGACCAGCGCCGTCAGCTCGCCCTTCGCCGCTGCGCGCACGGCCTCCAGCCCGTCGACGGCCGTCCGCGCCGAGGTCGCGAGCGTAGCGAGCAGCTGGCACTCCGGCAGCGAGTGCAGCGACAGCGCGAGGCGCACCAGCGGCACCTTGCTGGGCGCCATCGACAGGCTGGAGACACCCATCCCGACCAGCACCAGGGCGAGGAGGGGGTCTCCCCCGGCCTCACCGCAGACACCCATGGGTCTGCCCACGCGGGCCGCGCCGCGGCACGCCGCCTGGATGACGTCCAGGACGGCCGGCTGCCACGGGTCGAGCAGGTCCGACAGCGCACCCTGCATGCGGTCGGCGGCCATCGTGTACTGCGCGAGGTCGTTGGTGCCCAGGCTGCCGAAGTCGCAGTCGGCGAGCACGTGCTCGGCGCGCAGGGCGGCGCCGGGCACCTCGATCATCACCCCGGCCTTGGGCAGGCCGTTCTCGCGGACCCGCCGGGCGAACCAGTCGGCCTCCTCCGCGGTCGCGACCATCGGGGCCATCACGCGCACGTCGGCGCCGGTGTCGCGGGCGGCGACGGCGAGCGCCTCGAGCTGGGTGTCCAGCAGCTCCGGCAGCTCCGCCGACAGCCGCAGCCCGCGGCGGCCCAGGGCAGGGTTCTCCTCCGGACCGAGGTCGGCGAAGGCGAGGGGCTTGTCGGCGCCGGCGTCGAGGGTGCGCACGACGACGCGACGGCCCTCGAAGGGGGCGAACACCTGCCGGTAGATCTCGGCCTGCTCGTCCAGGGTCGGGGCGGTGTCCGCGGAGAGGAAGACGAACTCGGTGCGGAACAGCCCCACGCCCTCGAGGTCCTGGGCACCCGCCTCGACCGCGTCGGCGACCCCGCCGATGTTGGCGAGCAGGGCGACGGCGTGGCCGTCGCGGGTGACGCCCGGGCCGGCGCTGCCGGAGAGGGCTGCGGTGAGCTTGGCGCGACGGACGGACAGCGAGGCGACGAAGTCCTCGCTCGGGTCGACGACCACCTCGCCGGCGTCCCCGTCGACCGCGACGAGCGTGCCGACCGGCAGGGCGGTGGCCTCGGCGACCTGGACGACGGCGGGGATCCCCATCTGGGCGGCGAGGATCGCGGTGTGGCTGGTGCGGCCGCCCGCCGAGGTGACGATGGCCACGACCTTGGACCGGTCGAGCGTGGCGGTCTCAGACGGCGCGAGGTCGTGCGCGACGACGACCGAGGGGCCGGTGAGCTCGGGGATGCCGGGGGCAGGGACGCCGAGCACCTGGGCCAGCGCCCGGGAGCCGACGTCGCGCAGGTCGGTGACCCGCTCGGCGAAGTAGCCGCCGAGGGCCTCGAACTGGGCGGCGAACTCCTCGACACCGGCGTGCACGGCGTTCGCCTTGCCCGTGCCGGTGGCGAGGTGCTTGGCGATCGCCTTGGACAACGACCTGTCGCGCGCGATGAGCACCGTCGCCCGCAGGATCTGCTGGGCGGTGTCGTCGGCGCGTGCGGCGCGCTCCTCCAGGTCCAGCGCCACCGCCTCGAAGGCCGCCTTGACCTCGACCAGCGCCGCGTCGGCGTCGGTCGTGGCCGGCTCGTCGGCCGGGGCCCGGACCGGCGGTGCGACCTGCACCACCGGTCCGGACGCCGTGCCGGGGCTGACCCCGATCCCTCGGAGGGTCCGTCCCTGCACCGGGTCAGCCACGGCAGGTCACTCCGCGTCGAGGTCGGTCGCGAGCAGCTCGACGAGCTCGTCCAGCGCCGCGTCCGCACCGTCGCCGTCGGCGGTGAGCACGACCTCCTCGCCGAACTTGGCGCCGAGGGCCATCACGCCGAGGATGCTGGTGGCGTCCACGGCGTCCTCGCCGGGACGGCCGATCTCGACGTCGAGGCCGGTGGCCGACGCCTTCTCGACGAAGAGGGCGGCGGGGCGGGCGTGCAGCCCGACCGAGCTGGCGATGGTGACGGTGCGCTGGGCCATGGGTGTCTCCTTGAACGGGTGTGGTCGATCCTAGGACGGGTGGGGTATGCGGTGCAGGCGCCGGGTGCGCCTGCACCGCCGGGCGGCACCTCAGGCGGTGGCCGCCACCGCCGCCACGGCCTCGCGGCTGCGGTCGGAGCGCTTGAGCACGACGATCATCGTCGCGGTGATGAGGACGCCGACGACCAGCGCGATGAGGAAGCCGAGGAAGTTGCCGATGAGCGGCAGCACCCAGATCCCGCCGTGCGGCGCGCGCAGCGTGGAGCCGAAGGCCATCACCAGACCACCGGTGACGGCGGACCCGACCAGCGAGGAGGCCATGATGCGGACCGGGTCGGCCGCGGCGAACGGGATGGCACCCTCGGAGATGAAGGAGGCACCCAGCAGCCAGGCGGCCTTGCCGTTCTCCCGCTCGGGCTCGGTGAACAGCCCCGGGCGGACGGCGGTGGCCAGGGCGCAGGCCAGCGGCGCGACCATGCCGGCGGCCATGACCGCGGCCATGATCGTCAGCTGCGGGGCGTCGGTGGCGGCACCGACGCCGGCCAGGCCCGCGGTGGCGAAGAAGTAGGCCACCTTGTTGACCGGTCCGCCGAGGTCGAAGCCCATCATCGCGCCCAGGATGAGACCCAGGACGATCGCGCTGCCACCGGCCAGCCCCTCGAGCCAGGTGTTCAGGGCGCTCATCATGGCCGCGATCGGGCGGCCGAGGATGGTGATGAAGATGCCGGCGGTGAGCAGGGTGGACAGCAGCGGGGTGACGACGACCGGCATGACGCCGCGGACGCCCTTGTGGACCTTCCAGCTGGAGATCCACCGGGCGATGAAGCCGGCGAGGAAGCCGGTGGCGATGCCGCCGAGGAAGCCGGCGTCCATCTGGACGGCGACGGCGCCGGCGACGATCCCGGGCACCAGGCCGGGCCGGTCGGCGATGCCGAAGGCGATGAAGCCGGACAGGATCGGCACGAGGAAGTTGAACGCCGCGCCGCCGATGACGAAGAGCAGCGCAGCCCAGGACATCAGGTTCAGCGGGTTGAAGCTGGTGCCGATGTTGGAGTCGTCCTCGGCGGTGAGGTTGTACTGGACGACCTCGATCGCACCCTGCTCCCCGACCGCGAGCTGGGCCAGCATGAAGCCCAGGGCGATGAGGATGCCGCCCGCGGCGACGAACGGGATCATGTAGGAGACACCGGTCATCAGCCACTGACGGATCTTCGTGCCGGTGCCGACCTTCTTCTGGTCGCCGCCCCCCTGGGGGCGGGAGGCGGCAGCGGCGGCGGCCTGCTGGGCGCGCGCCGGGTCCTTGCTCCACTCGTGCGCGAGGCGCTCGGCCTGGGCGACCAGCCCGGGGCCGTCGGAGATGGCCGTCTTGACGGGCACGTCGACGGTCGGCTTGCCGGCGAACCGGCTCTTGTCCTTCACCTCCAGGTCGTGGGCGAAGATCACGGCGTCGGCGTCGTCGATCTGCTCCTGCGGGATCGGCGTGGACCCCGCCGAGCCCTGGGTCTCCACGGTGATCTCGTGCCCAGCCGCCCGCGCCGCGCGCTCCAGAGCCTCGGCGGCCATGTACGTGTGCGCGATGCCGGTCGGGCAGGAGGTGACACCGACCAGCCGCAGCGAGCGGGTGGTGGGCTCGGCGGCCGGTGCCGCGGGTGCGGCGGGGTCGGCAGTCGCGGGAGCAGCAGCGGCGGGAGCGGCAGCGGCGGGCGCAGCGGCGGGCGCAGCGGCGGGAGCGGGGTCGAGGGCGACCTCCTCGGAGACGATCCGGACGACCTCGTCCTGCGAGGTGGCGGCCTTGAGCGCCGCGCGGAACTCGGACTTCATCAGCGCCCGGGCCAGCTTGGGCAGCATCTGCATGTGCGCGTCGCCGCCGCCCTCGGGCGCGGCGATGAGGAAGATCAGGTCGGCGGGGCCGTCCTTGGCTCCCCAGTCGATGCCGTCGCTCGAGCGGCCGAAGACGAGCGAGGGCTCGGTGATCGCGGCGCTGCGGGCGTGCGGGATGCCGATGCCGCCGGGCAGGCCGGTGGCCATCGTCTCCTCACGCGTGCGCACGTCGGCGAGGAACTGCTCCAGGTCGGTGCACCGGCCCGTGCGGACGAGCGTCTCGCCCAGGATCCGGGTCGCCGCGTGGCGATCGGGCGCGACGAGGTCGAGGACGACCTGGTCGGTGGTGATGAGTGACATCGGGGGCTTCTCCTTCGGGTGGGACGGCAGGGGGGTGTGCCGTCAGCTGAGTGACCGGGTGAGGTCCGGGTCGAGGGTGAGGACGGCCTGGACGTGGGCCAGGTCGTCGGGGGTGGGGACCGCGCTGCCGGGCAGGGCGACGGCCGCGCTGCCCCAGCGCACGCCGGCGCTGACGACGTCGGCGGCGGGCAGTCCACGGCTGAGCGCGTCGAGACAGCCGGCGAGGAGGCAGTCGCCCGCGCCGACGGTGGACAGCGGTGCGTCCACACGGGCCGCGGCGTGCACGAGCGACGTGGCGTCGACGAGCAGCGCGCCGTCGCTGCCGAGGGAGACGACGACGGTGCCGACGCCCCCGTCCACGAGGCTGCGGGCGGCGTCGCGCACGTCACCGAGGGTGGGCAGGCGGCGGCCGACCAGTTCCTCGAGCTCCTCGAGGTTGGGCTTGATGAGGTCCGGGCCCGCGGCGACGGCCGGGTGCAGCGGAGCCCCGGACGTGTCGACGGCGACCAGCGCGCCAGCCTCGTGGCCGCGGCGCACGAGCTGGGCGAAGAGGTCCGCGGGCGCTCCCGGCGGGAGGCTGCCGCAGCCGACCAGCCATCCGCGGGCGGCTGGGTCCGCGCCCGGGGCGGACGGCACGGCATACGTCGCCAGGGTGGTGGCCAGGAGGGCCTCGACGTCGTCCGGCCCGAGCACGGGACCAGGCTCGTTGACCTTGGTGGTGGTCCCGTCGGGCTCGAGGAGGGCGACGTTCATGCGGAGGGTGCCGGCGACCGGCACGGGGGCGTGCGGCACCGACGCGCCGGTGAGCAGCTCCTCCATGAGGTGGCCCTCCGGACCGCCGGAGGGGAAGACGGCGGTGGTGGTCGAGCCCTGGGCGGCGAGCGCTCGGGAGACGTTGATGCCCTTGCCGCCGGGGTCGATGCGGCTGTCGGTGGCGCGGTTGACCTCCCCGGGGCGCAGGTCGGGGACGGTGATCGAGCGGTCGATGCTCGGGTTGGGGGTGAGGGTGACGATCATGCGCGGGCGACCTCCGGGGCGTCGTCGGCGGCGCGCAGCTCTTCGGCGTGCTCGTCGTCGAGGGTGGTGTCGGTGATGACGAGGTCGACCTGGTCCAGGTCGGCGAACCGGTGCAGGTGGACCTCGCCGACCTTGCTGGAGTCGGTCAGGACGACGACGCGTCGGGCAGCGCCGACCATCGCGGCCTTGACCTCGGCCTCCGCCTGGTCGGGCGTGGTGAGGCCGCGGTCGGCGGTGAGGCCGTTGGTGCCGAGGAAGGCGACGTCGACGCACAGTCCGCCGAGGGCCTCGAGGGCCCACTGGCCCACGGCCGCGCCGGTGAGCCGGCGGACGTGCCCGCCGAGCAGGAGGACGGTGACCTCCGGCAGAGGGCTGAGGACGGCGGCGTGGGCGAAGGAGTTGGTGATGACCGTGAGCCGGGCCGTCTGCGGGAGGAGCTCTGCCAGAGCGCCCGTGGACGTGCCGGAGTCGAGCAGCACGGTGCCGGCGTCGGGCACCTCCTCGAGCGCGCGGGCGGCGATCCGGCGCTTCTCCGCCTCGAAGCGGCGTTGCCGGGTCTGCACCGCGGGCTCGAGCTCCACGCGCTCGATGGGCAGCGCGCCTCCGTGCACCCGGCGCAGGGCGCCCCGGCGCTCCAGGACGGTGAGGTCGCGCCGGACGGTCTCGGTGGTGACGTCCAGCTGGTGGGCGAGCGCGAGCACCTCGACACGGCCGTGGGCGCGGGCCTGCTCCACGATGTGCTGCTGCCTCTCCTGCGCGTACATGAACCCAGCGACTCCCTTGTCGGCGCGGCCCGGCTGCCCGGGACGGGTGGTGCTCGGCGACGGACGGTCACCGGTACAGACGAGTCTGCACCACACAAGTCCACACGGTCAAGAGTGAAACCACATTTATTTTTGTGGCTTCGCGGTGGCGTCCTCGCTCGCCCGACGCACGAAGTTGCTGATGCCCTCGGCCTCCTCGACCCGGGTCGAGGCTCCGACGTAGGGCATGTGCCCGGTCTCGAACCAGGCGTGCTCGATCCGGTCCAGGGCCTCCTCTGGCAGGCGCAGGTGGGCGACCATGTCCTCCGCGGCGCCGTAGGGGGTGGCGAGGTCGTAGTAGCCGTACTCGATGCGCACCCGCAGGTGCGGGTTGGCCCGCATCACCCGCTCGAGCTTGTCGGTGACGGTGATCGGCCGGCCCTCGAACTCCTTGTAGGACCAGGTCTCGATGGCGTCGGAGAAGACCGCGTAGGGCAGGTCCAGCTCGGAGCGCAGCTCGCTGCGCAGGTAGTGGTGGACGGCCGCCGCGTAGGGGCCCATGATCGCGTCGATGGAGGGGTCGGCGTCCATGTTCTCGGCGATGCCCGACTGCAGGACGCCGGTGATGCGCCCATCGATCCGGCCCACCGTGCGCCCCTGGTCGCGCAGGAGCTCGGTGCAGAAGCGCCAGTGCTCGGGCCGCAGCTCGCACCGCTGCAGGTAGTCCTCGGACAGGCCGGTGAGCCGGGAGAGGTCCGCCGCCACGGCATACCTCTCCTCCTCGGTGAGCCGGTTGCCCCGCGCCAGCGCCCAGCGGTAGCTGCCGGCGGCGAGCTCCTCGGCCTCGGCGAGGACGTCGCGCAGCGACCGGTCCGGGTGCTTGCCGTGGTAGTGCGCGATCGCCGCGTAGGTGGGCAGGTAGGACAGGCAGGCCTCGTCGTGCCGGACGAACCGGAAGTCCTGGGTGCCGAAGTCGAGCACGCTGGAGATGAGGACCAGCCCGTTGAGCTGCATGCCGAAGCGCGCGAGGAGGTGGTCGGCGACCGAGACGGCACGGGTGGTGCCGTAGGACTCGCCGCACAGGAACTTCGGGCTCATCCAGCGGTCCTCGCGCGTGCACCAGAGCCGGATCACCTCGCTGACCTGCTCGACGTCCTTCTTCCAGCCGTGGTAGTCCTTGGCCTTGCCCCCCTCGACCACCCGCGACTGGCCGGTGGACATGGGGTCGACGAAGACCAGGTCGGAGACGCGCAGCAGCGTCTCCGGGTTGTCGACGAGCGCGTAGGGAGGCGGGGTCGGCGCCCCGGGCTCCCCCGCGTCCACGATGCGCGGGCCCAGCAGACCCAGGTGCAGCCACACCGAGCTCGACCCCGGGCCGCCGTTGAAGACGAAGGTGAGGGGTCGCCCGGTCTGGTCCTGCCCCTCCTCCGCGTCGAGGGTGTAGGCCGTGACCGCCAGCTCCGCGCGCGCCTTCCACCCCTCGAAGATGTCGTCCTTGACCTCCTCCTCGCGGAGGACGATGCGACCGGTCCTGGCGGTGTAGCGCAGCTCCCCGTCCGCGGTCTGCAGCGCGTGGCTGGTCTCGACGAGCAGGTCGCGAGGTTCGGGACGGTCCTTGGCGGGGGCCCTGGCCGGGTCGGGGGTGGCGGTCGTGGCGTCGTTCTCCGGGCTCATGCGGTCAACCTAGTCGGCGCGGGTGGCGGGACGTGGTGGGATGGGAGGATGACCAACCCCTTCCTCGCGCCCTCGACGCTGCCCTACTCCCTGCCGGACTACGCCACGATCACCGACGCGCACGTGCGCGAGGCGCTCGAGATCGGTATGGAGCAGCACCTCGCGGAGCTCGAGGAGCTCGCGGCCGACACCGCTCCCGCCACCGTCGAGAACGTCCTGCACGCCTGGGAGCGCAGCGGCGCCACGCTGGACCGCACGCTGTCCGCGTTCTGGGTGGCACGCTCGGCCGACACCAACCCCGAGCGGGACGCGATCATGGCCGAGTTCTCACCGCGGCTGGCCGCGCACAGCGACGCGATCATGCTGCACCCCGGCCTCTACGCCCGGCTGCGCCGGCTCGCGGAGCGCGCCGCGGCCGGGGAGGTCGAGCTCGACGAGCAGGACGCCTTCAACCTCGCCGAGCGGATCCGCGGCTACGCGCGCGGCGGCGTGGACCTGCCGCAGGACCAGCAGGCCCGGCTGCGCGAGCTCAACGGCGAGCTCGCGACCCTTTCCACGACGTTCGACACGGCGCTGACGGCCGGCCGCAACGCGGCGGCGGTCCACGTCACGGACGAGGCCGAGCTGGCCGGGCTGGCCGACGACGACCGGGCGCGGCTGCGCGAGGCGGCCCGGGCCGCGGACCTCGACGGCTGGCTGGTGCCGGTCGTCAACACCTCCGGGCAGCCGCTGCTGGACAGCCTCGAGCACCGCGGGCTGCGCGAGCGCCTCCACCGCGCGTCCGTCGGACGGGGCCTCGGCGGTCAGGACCCCGAGCACGACACCCGCGACACCCTCGTGCGGATCGCCCGGCTGCGGCTCGAGCGTGCTCGGCTCCTCGGCTACCCCCACCACGCGGCCTACGCCCACGAGGTCACCTGCGCCCGCACGACCGACGCGGTCAACGACATCCTGGCCCGGCTCACCCCCGGCGTCGTCGCCCTCACCGACCGGGAGGCGCAGGCGCTGGGGGCGCGACTCCATACCCTCGAGCCGGGCGCCACGCTGGAGCCCTGGGACTGGCAGTTCCTCGCCGTCCGCGAGGCGGCGGAGACGTCCTTCGACGCCGACCTCCTCAAGCCCTACCTGGAGTTCGAGCGGGTCCTGCAGGAGGGCGTCTTCGCCGCGGCCACCGCGCTCTACGGCATCACCTTCCACGAGCGGCCCGAGCTCGTCGGCTACACCGCCCAGGCGCGCGTCTTCGAGGTGCGCGAGGAGGACGGCCGCGTGCTCGGCGCCGTCGTCGTCGACGCCTGGACGCGGCCGACCAAGAAGGGCGGCGCGTGGATGACCTCGATCGTCGACCAGTCGCACCTGCTCGGCGACCTGCCGCTCGTCACCAACACGTGCAACGTGCCGCCGCCTGCCCCGGGCTCCCCGAGCCTGATGACCTGGGACAACGTCATCACGCTCTTCCACGAGTTCGGCCACGACCTGCACGGGCTGCTCTCCGACGTGCGCTACCCGTCGCGCTCGGGGACGTCGGTGCCGCGGGACTTCGTCGAGTTCCCGAGCCAGGTCAACGAGATCTGGGCGTGGGAGCCGGCGCTGATCCAGCGGTATGCCGTGCACCACGAGACCGGCGACCCGTTGCCCGCCGAGTGGTTGGACGCGCTGGTCGCGAGCCGGCAGGAGTCCGGGCGCGACACGCTCGAGCTGCTGGCCGCCATGCTGCTCGACCAGGCCTGGCACCAGAGTCCCCTCGAGGACCTGCCCACCGACGGGTCCGGCGTCGAGGCCTTCGAGGCGGCGGCGCTGGGACGGGCCGGCGCGGCCCACCCCCTCGTCCCGCCGCGCTACCGCTCGGCCTACTTCCACCACATCTTCGGCGGCGGCTACGCGGCCGGCTACTACTCCTACCTGTGGTCCGAGGTCATGGACGCCGACACCGTGGCGTGGTTCCGCGAGCAGGCGACGCCGGGACAGCCGGGGGGTATGACGCGCGCCGCCGGCGAGCGCTTCCGTCGTGAGGTCCTGGGCCGGGGCGGGTCGATCGAGGCGATGGAGTCCTACCGCCGCTTCCGCGGCGGGGACCCGGACGTGTCGCACCTGCTGTCGCGGCTCGGCCTGCCGGCCTGAGGGGTCGTGCCCGCGCAGGACGGCACCGGGCAGGACGGCGGCCCGGCGTCACCAGCGCGTGAGCCGACGGGAGCGGCTCAGAGGTGGCTCGAGGGCCACTCCGGCTGGTGGCCGTCCTCGCGGACGACGGCCTCCTCCTTGGCGCGCTTGTGGACGACCTTCGCCTCGGCGGCGCCGACCTTGGCGACCCAGAGCAGGTGCAGGATCCCGGCGACGACGATCACGAAGAGGAACCCCAGGGCTGCGACCGCGTCGGTGGTGAGCCACCAGACGAGGGCGGCGACGGCGAGGACTGCGTAGACGGCACCGAGGATGCGGGTGTTCTTCATCGAAGACTCCTTGATCGGTTCGATCCCTCCAGGCTAGTCCTGCCCGGGCCGGGCCGCCGGGTCAGGACGCACCGCGTCGCGAAGGTCACGCGGTCAGCCGATGACCTCCCGAGCGATCGCGGCCGGCAGGTAGTCGTAGCGGACGAACTCACGGGTGAACGAGCCGGAGCCGTGGGACACGGACCGCAGGTCGATCGGGTAGCGGGCCAGCTCGTGCTGCGGGACCTCGGCGCGGACGACGGTGTGACCCTCGGTGCCGGCCGGCTCGGTGCCGTGCACCTGGGCGCGGCGACCGCGCAGGTCGGCCATCACCGCGCCGACGTAGTCGTCGGAGATCGTGATCTCGACGGCGTCGACGGGCTCGAGCAGCGAGACGGTGGACTCGTTGGCGGCCTCCCGCAGGGCCAGTCCGGCGGCCGACTGGAAGGCCATGTCGGAGGAGTCCACCGAGTGCGCCTTGCCGTCGACGAGCGTCACCCTGACGTCGACGCACGGATACCCGGCCAGGACACCCTCCCCGAGCTGGGTGCGCAGACCCTTCTCGACGGAGGGGATGAACTGGCGGGGCACGGAGCCGCCGACGACCTTGTCCACGAACTCGAAGCCGGCCCCGCGCCCCAGGGGCTCGATGTCGAGGTGCACCACGGCATACTGCCCGTGCCCGCCCGACTGCTTGACGAGGCGGCCCTGCACCTTGACCGGACGGACGAAGGTCTCGCGCAGCGAGGTGCGCACCGGCTCGGTCTCGACCTCGAGGTGGAAGCGCTCGGTCAGCTGGGTGAGCACGTCCTCCATCTGGGCCGGACCCAGCGTCCAGAGGACGACCTGGTGGGTCTCGGGGTTGTGCTCGAGGCGCAGCGTGACGTCCTCGCCGAGCAGCCGCTGGAGCGCGGACCCCAGCTTGTCCTCGTCCTTGCTGGCGGCGGCGCGCAGGGCCAGCGGCAGCAGCGGCTCGGGCAGCAGCCAGGGCTCGACGAGCGCCGGCCGGTCCCCGGAGGAGAGCGTGTCGGCGGTCTCGGCAGCGGCGAGCTTGGTCACCAGGACGAGCTCGCCGGCGATCGCCGAGTCGCGCGGCTCGGCCCCACCCGGGAGCGGTGAGGAGATCTGGCCCACGCGCTCGTCGTCCTCGTCGTGGCCAGGGTGCCCGGCGACCTGGTGGCCGACGACCCGCTCGAGGTGACCGCTGACGTGCACGCGGTCGCCGGTGGTGAGGATGCCGGAGAAGATGCGCACGAGCGAGAGGCGGCCGACGTAGGGGTCGGTCGTGGTGCGGACGACCTCCGCCACGAGGGGCTGGGCCGGGTCGACGACCACCTCCACGAGGTTCTTGCCGTCGGGGGTCGTGACCAGCGGCAGCCAGGCCTGGTCCGGCGCCGGGAAGGCCCAGACGATGAGGTCGAGCAGCCGGGGGACACCGGCGCCGGTGGGGGGGTTGACCGGGACGATCGGGAAGAACTTCGCGGACGTGATGGCCGCGCCCAGCGTGGTGCGCAGGTCGCCGAGGTCGAGCTCCTCGCCGGAGAGGTAGCGCTCGAGCAGGGTCTCGTCGTCCGACTCCTCGATGATCGCCTCCACCACCGTCTGGCGGCGGCCGGCGACCTCGGCGGCCTCGTCGTCGGTGAGCGGACGCGTCGCCCCGTCGGCGTCGAGGACGATCTCGTCGAGCAGGTCGACGACCCCGACGAGCTGCTGGTCCTCCAGCACCGGGACGGCGAGCGGGACCGCGTCGCCGAAGATGCGGCGACAGTCGGAGACGACCTGGTCGTAGTCGGCGCGGGCCAGCTCGAGCTGGGTGACGGCGACGAGCCGCGGGACGCCGACCGCGTCGCACTCGCGCCACAGCATCCGGGTGGCCTCGTCGATGCCGCTCCCGGCCGCGACGACGAAGACGACGGCGTCGGCCGCGCGCAGCCCCGCGCGCACGTCGCCGACGAAGTCGGGCCGTCCCGGCGTGTCGACGATCGTGACGACGGTGCCGGTCGCCTCGTGGACGGTGCTGGCCACCCCCATCCCCGTGGACGCCTCCTCGGCGGCCTTGACGTGCCCGAGCTGACCGGTGGTCAGCTGCTCGAGCAGCGCGCTCTTGCCCGTCCCCTGTGGTCCCACGAGGACCACGTTGCGGATCTGCGACGGAGAGCGGGGGGCAGTGAACACCGGGGCACCGTTGCGGCTCATGGCACAAAACCTACGCCCGGACCCCCCGCCCGGTCGCGCGGGGTGGTCCCCCTACGTCTCCTCGCGTCGCGCTGCACCGCGCTCGGCCTCGACCTCGTACGCGGCGTCGCGCATCCGCGTCACCAGCCTGGCCAGCTCGCACATGTCGTTGTTGTCGAGGCGGTCGAAGATGAGCGACTTCACCTGCTGGACCGGTGTCTCCAGGTCGGTGAGCAGGGTCTGAGCCTCGGGCGTCAGCCGCAGGAGGACGCGCCGACGGTCAGCCGGGTCGTGCTTGCGGACCACCCAGCCCTTGGACGCGATCCGGTCCACGATGCCGCTCATGGTGGGGTTCGAGACGCTCATCGCCTCGGCCAGCTGCTGCCCCGTCGTGTCCGGCATGACCCTCAGGAAGGCGAGGACCTGCAGCTGCCGGAGGGTGAGGTCGCCGGAGGTGGCGACCGGGTCGACCCAGCGCATGGCGATCGCGTGCAGCTCGGCCTCGGCGTCCGCGACCTGCCGGTAGAGGGCGCTCCTGCTCGCCGGCGTCAGAGCACCGGCCTCCTGCGGGGCAGCTGGCACGCTGCGCCACCTCCTGTGTGGTTACCGTGAGGCTAACTGTTGGCCGTACGCTAGGCATCCTATGTCGCGCCTCACGCTGTTCAGCGTCAGAAACCGTGCCCTGATCGCCCTCATCACCCTGTTCTCGGTGCTCGCCGGGCTCTGGTCGACCTCGGTGCTGCCGCGCGAGCTGTTCCCGTCGCTGCAGTTCCCGGTGCTCCTGGTGACCACCCCGGTCCAGGGCTCCAGCAGCTCGGTCGTCGAGGAGCAGGTCACCAAGCCCGTCGAGGTCGCGGCGCTGGGCCTCAACGACGTCGTCGAGGTCACCTCCAACAGCAGCGACGGCTTCTCCTCGGTCATCGTCGAGCTCGACTACGGCACGAACATGGGCTCCGCCCAGCTGGACCTGCAGCGTGCCGTGCTCGCGCTGCCCACCCTCCCCGAGGGCGCCGAGCCGCAGATCTTCGCCGGCAGCCTCGACGACTTCCCGATCATCCAGCTGGCGGCGTCGGGCGGCTCCGACCCCGAGGACCTCGTCGACCGACTCGAACGCTTCGTCATCCCCGAGATCGAGGACCTCGAGGGCGTGCGTGCCGTCACCCTCTCCGGCGTGGCCGACCGCGTCGTCACCGTCGACCTGGACGAGGAGGAGGCCGCCGCTGCCGGAGCCACCGTGCCGACCGTCGCGCAGCTCCTCCAGGCCAACGGCGTCGTGCTGCCCGGTGGGCAGGTCCTGGACGGCGAGTCCGAGCTGCCGGTGCAGGTCGGCTCCCGCCTGACGTCGGTCGAGGACATCGCCGACCTGCCGCTGCTCACCCCGCAGACGGTCGGTGCCCGCCAGGCCGCAGCGCAGCAGCAGTCCGCCGTCGCCGACGCGCAGACCGCCGCCACCGAGGCCCAGCAGGCGGCCGCCGCCGACCCCACCAACCCCCAGCTGGCCGCCCAGGCCGCCGCAGCGACCGCCGCCGCCGAGCAGGCCACGGCCGCCGGCGACGTCGAGCTGCCGGAGATCCCCACCCTCGGCGACGTCGCCGAGGTGACGCTGCAGACCCAGGAGGCCACGGCATACACCCGCACCAACGGGGAGCCGAGCGTCGGGCTGGCCATCACCAAGACCCCCGACGGCAACGCCGTGGAGATCTCCCACGAGCTGGCCGCGCTGCAGGACGAGATCGGCACCTCCCTCGAGGGCGGGGAGCTCGTCACGATCTACGACGGCGCACCGTTCATCGAGAAGTCCATCGAGGACCTCGCGACCGAGGGCCTGCTCGGCCTCGGGTTCGCGATCCTCGTCGTGCTCGTCTTCCTTCTCTCGGTCCGGCTGACCCTGGTCACCGCCCTGTCGATCCCGCTGTCGCTGCTCATCGCGCTGATCGGCCTGCGCGTGGCCGGCTACAGCCTCAACCTGCTCACCCTCGGCGCGCTGACCATCGCCATCGGCCGCGTCGTCGACGACTCCATCGTCGTCGTCGAGAACATCAAGCGGCACATCGCCCGCGGCGACGAGCGACGCACCGCGGTCGTCGAGGCCACCCGCGAGGTCGCCGGCGCGATCACCTCGGCGACCATCGCCACCGTCGCCGTCTTCCTGCCGCTGGGCTTCGTCGGCGGCCAGGTCGGTGAGCTCTTCAAGCCGTTCGCGGTCACCGTCTCCCTGGCGATGATGGCCTCCCTCCTGGTGGCGCTGACGATCATCCCGGTCCTGGGCTACTGGTTCCTCGGCGGCGGTCGGCAGCACGTCGACGCGGAGAAGGCGGAGCGCCCCGACCGGCTGCAGCGCACCTACCTGCCCGCCCTGCGCAGCGCCCTCGCGCACCCCTGGATCACCGTCGGGCTCGCCGCGCTCCTGCTGGGCGGGACCGGGTATGCCGCGACGCAGCTGAAGACCGACTTCATCGGCAGCTCGGGCGAGAACACGCTGCAGGCCACGCTGACGATGCCCACCGGCACCCGCCTGGCGGACACCGACGCGCAGGCCCGCGAGATCGAGGCGTGGCTGGCCGACAACGAGGACGTCGAGACCTACCAGGTGACCGCCGGCAGCCCCGGGGGCATCGAGGCCGTCTTCCTCGGCAGCGGCGCCAACAGCGCGAGCGTCGCGCTGACCCTCGCCGAGGGCGTGGCCGGCGACACGTTCGGCGAGGAGCTGACGCGGGCCTTCGAGGGCGACCTGCCCCAGGGGGGCAGCCTGGTGGTCTCCGCCGGCCAGCAGCTCGGCTCGAGCAACCTCGAGGTCGTCGTCCAGTCGCAGGACACCGAGGACCTCCGGACCACGTCGCAGGAGGTCGAGGAGGTGCTGGCCGCTGCCGGGGCCGCCGACATCACCAACGACCTGACCGACACCGTGCCCGCGCTCCAGGTCCAGGTGGACCGTGCCGCGGCCGCCGAGGTCGGCCTGACCGAGGTCCAGCTCGGCCAGGTCGTCCAGGCGGCGACCGCCGGTGCGCAGGTCGGCCAGGTCGAGCTCGACGCGCGCCGGCTCGCCGTGGTCGTGCGCCAGGGCAGCGCGGAGGACCGCGCCGACCTGGAGGAGCTGCAGGTCGCCACCGACGCGGACGGCGACCTGGTGCTGCTCACCGATGTCGCCACGGTGCAGGAGGTCGAGGAGTCCGTGCGCATCACCCGCATCGACGGGCTGCGCGCCGCGTCCGTCGAGGGCCGCCCCACCGGCGACGACCTGGGCGCGGTCACCGCCGACCTCACGCAGCGGCTCGAGTCGCTCGACGTGCCGGAGGGCACCTCGGTCGAGCTCGGGGGCGTCAGCGCCGACCAGCGGTCGGCCTTCGCCTCCCTGGCCCTGGCCCTGCTGGCCGCCATCGCCATCGTCTACGTCGTGATGGTCGCGACCTTCAACTCGCTGGTGCAGCCGCTCATCCTGCTCGTCTCGGTGCCGTTCGCGGCCACCGGCTCGATCGGCCTGCTGCTGCTCACCGACAACCCGTTGGACGTCGCCGCGATGATCGGCATGCTGATGCTCGTCGGGATCGTGGTGACCAACGCGATCGTGCTCATCGACCTCATCAACCAGTACCGCGCCAGGGGTCTGGGCCGCCACGAGGCCCTGGTCGAGGGGGCCCGTCACCGCCTCCGGCCCATCATCATGACGGCGCTGGCCACGATCCTGGCGCTGACGCCGATGGCGCTCGCGGTCACCGGCGGCGGCGCGTTCATCTCCCAGCCGCTCGCGATCGTCGTCATCGGCGGCCTCATCACCTCCACGCTCCTGACGCTCATCCTCGTCCCCGTGCTCTACGAGCTGGTCGAGCGCGGCGCGGCCTGGTTCGCCCGCAGGACCCGGCGCACCGCCTGAGCCGAGGCATGCCGTGCATGCCGTGTCTTCCGTGCGCGCCCCGCTGCGCCACGGGGAGCCGGACCCTTGCGCCCTCGCGCTGCTGAGCGTTACCGTGGAGCAGTAGTCACTGTCACTGAGTAGCAGGAGGACGGCCCGTGGGCAAGCAGGCGACGGAGATGCTCAAGGGAGTCCTTGAAGGCATCGTCCTGGCCCTCCTGGCCCACGCGCCCACCTACGGCTACCAGATCACGGCGTCGCTGCGCGACCAGGGGTTCTCCGACATCGCGGAGGGCACCGTCTACGCCCTGCTCGTGCGGGTCGAGCAACGTGGACTGGTCGACGTGGAGAAGGTCCCGTCGGGGAAGGGTCCGCCGCGCAAGGTGTACTCCCTCAACGCTCAGGGGCGCGACTACCTCGACGAGTTCTGGAGGACCTGGAGCTTCCTCACAGAGCGTCTTGACCAGCTCCGCGAAGGAGGCGGGTAGACATGGCCGCAGGGTGGATCGAGCAGCTCACGGGGTCGCTGCAGGACAAGAGGCGCTACCGGCAGTACCGGGAGCGCGTGAAGCAGCTCCCGGGGAGCGACCGCACGGCGGTCGAGGCGCTGGAGCGCTACCTCACCTACCGGGGGGCGATCACCAAGGGGAACGTCCTGATGTCGATGCTGGACGACCTCGTCGACCTGTTCGAGCAGAGCGCGGCAGACGGACGCACGGTGCGCGAGGTCGTCGGGCAGGACCCCGTCGAGTTCGCCGAGACGTTCCTCCGCAACTACGAGGAGGGTCAGTGGATCGCCAAGGAGCGGGAGCGGCTGACGAGAGCCATCCAGGGCGCCGAGGACACCGAGCCCGACCGCGGCGAGGACGGGCGGTGAGATGACGGCCACCCAGCTCTCCCAGCCCGCGATCAGCGTCCGGGCTCTGGAGAAGTCGTTCAAGGAGCTGGACGTGCTGCGCGGGGTGGACCTCGACGTGGCTCGTGGCAGCATCGTCGCCCTGCTGGGCTCCAACGGGGCCGGCAAGACCACCCTGGTGAAGATCCTGTCGACGCTGCTGCGGGCCGACGCGGGGACAGCCCGGGTCAACGGTCTCGACGTCGCCGCGCAGGCGGCCGACGTGCGGAGGTCCATCAGTCTCACCGGCCAGTTCGCGGCGGTCGACGAGATCCTCAGCGGACGGGAGAACCTCGTCCTCGTCGCCCGGTTGCGGCACCTCAAGGACCCGGGCGCGGTCGCGGACGAGCTGCTCCGACGCTTCTCCCTGACCGAGGCTGCCGCGCGGAAGGTGTCCACGTACTCGGGCGGCATGCGCCGCCGGCTCGACATCGCGATGAGCCTGATCGGGAACCCGCCCGTCGTCTTCCTCGACGAGCCGACGACGGGCCTCGACCCCCAGGCGCGCAGCGAGGTGTGGCAGACGGTCAAGGGACTCGCGGAGAGCGGCACGACGGTGCTGCTGACGACGCAGCACCTCGAGGAGGCCGAACAGCTCGCCGACCGCATCGCGATCCTCCACGACGGCCGGATCATCGTCGACGGCACCCTCAGCGAGCTCAGGCGGCTGCTCCCGCCCGCCAGGGTCGAGTACGTCGAGAAGCAGCCCACCCTCGAGGACGTCTTCCTCGCCCTCGTCGGGAACAACCTGGAGGAGGGACGATGAGCACCCGCTTCGTCGGAGACACGGCCGTCCTGCTGGGACGGTCCCTCCGCCACATCACGCGCAGCGTGGACACCATCATCACGACCGCGATCATGCCGATCGCCTTCCTGCTGCTCTTCGTCTACGTGCTCGGTGGCGCGATCGAGACGGGCACCGACTCGTACGTGACCTACCTGCTGCCCGGCATCCTGGTGATCACGATCGCCTCGGGCATCTCCTACACCGCCTTCCGTCTGTTCCTGGACATGAAGAGCGGCATCTTCGAGCGGTTCCAGTCCATGCCGATCGCCCGGTCGTCCGTGCTGTGGGCGCACGTGCTCACGTCGCTGGTCGCCACCCTGATCTCGCTCGCGGTCGTCGTGCTCGTGGCCCTGCTCATGGGGTTCCGCACCGGGGCAGGAGTGCTGGAGTGGCTCGCGGTCACCGGCATCCTGGTCCTGCTCACCCTGGCGCTGACGTGGGTCGCCGTCATCCCCGGCCTCACCGCGAGGTCCGTGGACGGCGCGAGCGCGTTCTCCTACCCGCTCATCCTGCTGCCGTTCGTCAGCTCGGCCTTCGTGCCCACCGACACCATGCCCGGGCCGGTGCGCGCCTTCGCCGAGCACCAACCGGTCACGTCCATCGTCGACACGGTCCGCAACCTCTTCGCCCAGCAGCCCGTCGGCACCGAGATCTGGACCGCCCTCGCCTGGTGCGTCGGCATCCTCGTCGTCGCCTACAGCCTGGCCATGATCACGTACCGGCGCCGGGTCTCCTGACGCCCCGCTCTGCGGAGCCCGGCCCCCCGACGAGGGTTTCCCCGACCCAGCGGTCCGGAACCCGACGGGCACGTACTGTGCGGATGGTGACCGACACCCCCTCCCCCGCCAAAGGACCGACGCCGCCGCTCGTCGGCCCGGCGATCCCCCGCGGTCGGCTGGTCCTCATGCGTCACGGCGAGACGGCGTGGTCACGCACCGGCCAGCACACCGGCCTCACCGACCTCCCCCTGCTCCCCGAGGGCGAGGAGGCGGCCCGCCAGATCACGCACGTCCTGGAGGGTATGCAGTTCGTGCACGTCCGGTCCTCGCCGCTCCAGCGGGCACGGAGGACCGCCGAGCTCGCCGGCCTGGAGGTCGACGAGCTGGACCCGGACCTCGTGGAGTGGGACTACGGCGCCTACGAGGGGCGCTCCACCAGTGACGTCCGCGCCGAGCTGGGCTACCACTGGACCGTCTTCGAGCACGGCGTCCTGCCCGGCGAGACACCCGGGGAGACGGTCGAGGAGGTGTCCGCCCGCGCCAGCCGCGTGCTGGACCGCATCTGGCCACGACTCTTCGACGGGGACGTCTGCCTGGTGGGGCACGGCCACGCCCTGCGCGTCCTGGCCGCGGTCTACCTGCGGCAGGCTCCCCGCTTCGGGGCGCACCTGACCTTCGAGGTGGGTGCCGTGGCGATCCTCGCCCACCACCACGAGGACCCCGTCGTCGAGGCGTGGAACCGCCGCCGGTGAGCTGGCGCCTCAGCGGCGCGGCACCCGACCCCAGCCGTCCGGACCGGCCGAGCCCGCGGCATACTCCTGCAGCGGCACCTCGTGCGCGCGCCAGGCGGCGAGCACCGGCTCGACGATCCGCCACAGCTCCTCCGCCTCGTCGCCACGGATCGTCAGCAGCGGGTCGCCGTCGAGGATCGCGCCCAGCACCTCGCCGTAGGGCAGCATCCGTGGTTTGCCGAGCTCGGCGTGCAGCTCCTTCTGCTCCAGCTCGAAGGGGTTGCCCTCGGCGTTCATCGACAGCCCGACCGTGACGGCGCCCGGCTTGAGCTCGAGCACGAGGGTGTCGGGGTCGCGCGTGTCCTCGAGCCCGACCGGCACGTGCGACGGGGGCCGGAAGGTCACGACGACCTCCTTGCGCGGGCTGCCGAGCGCCTTGCCGCTGCGCAGCACGAACGGCACGCCGGCCCAGCGCGCGTTGTCGAGCTGGACGACGAGCTCGGCGAGCGTCTCGGTGTGGCGCGTGGCGTCGACACCCTCCTCGGCGGCGTAGTCCGGCACCTGCCGGCCCTCGATCGACCCTGCGGTGTAGCGCGCCCGGCGCGAGGCGTGCGCCGGGTCGTGCCCCCACGGGTGGACCGAGCGCAGCACCTGGGCCTTGAGGGAGCGGACCTCCTCGGCGGCCATCGTCGCCGGCGCCTCCATGGCGAAGAACGCGAGGATCTCCAGCAGGTGGGACTGGATCATGTCCAGCAGCGCCCCCGCCCGGTCGTAGTAGCCGGCGCGCCCCTCCAGGGCCAGGCTCTCGTCGTAGACGATCTCGACCTTCTCGATGTGGTCACGCGTCCAGATCGGCTGCAGCAGACGGTTGGCGAAGCGGATGCCGATGAGGTTGAGGATCGTGTTGACGCCGAGGAAGTGGTCGATCCGGAAGATGTCGTTCTCCGGGACCACCCGCAGCAGCTGGCGGTTCAGCTCGCGCGCGGTGGTGAGGTCATTGCCGAACGGCTTCTCCAGCGCCAGCCTCGTGCCCACCGGGACCCTGATCTTCTCGAGCAGCGCGCAGACCTGCACGGTGACCGCCGGCGGCAGCGCGAAGTAGAGCACGGCCGGCGCGCCCACCTCGGCGAGCAGCGCCCGCAGCTGGTCCTCCTGGAGCAGGTCGGTCTGCAGGTAGCGCGAGTCCTCGACGACCGGCCGCGCGACCTCCTGGTCGAGCTCGGCCTCGGCGAAGGCCTCGCGCACCTTGCCCTGCCAGTCGTCCTGCCCCAGCTCGACCCGGTCCGCGCCGACGACGCGCACGCGCCTCCCGGGCTCGGCCGCGAGGAGGGTCCCCAGCCCGGGCAGCAGGAGTCGACGGGTCAGGTCGCCGGAGGCGCCGAGGATGACGAGGGTGGTGGGTGCGTCTGCCATGGCGCCAGTGTGTCAGGCACCGTGCGGGTATGCCGTGCGCGCCGGCCCGTGCGCGTCAGACGACGGCCACGCCCACGAGCGTGCCGATCCCGTAGGTGATCGCCATCGCCAGCGCCCCGCCCAGCATGTTGCGCGCGATCGCCGGCAGCTTCGCGGAGGCGCCGAGGTGGGCGCTGACGGCGCCGGTGAGCAGCAGCGCCACCAGGACCGCGGCGACGGTCACCGCGACCTGCCACGCCGCGGGCGGCAGCAGGATCGCGAGCAGGGGCAGGACGGCGCCGAGGGTGAACGCGACCATCGAGGCCCAGGCGGCGTGCCAGGGGTTGGTCAGGTCGTCCGGGTCGATGCCCAGCTCGGCCTCCGCGTGGGCGGCGAGCGCGTCGTGGGCGGTGAGCTGCTGCGCGACCTCGTGCGCGAGGTCGTCGCTGATCCCCTTCGCGCGGTAGATCCCGGCCAGCTCCTCCAGCTCCTCCTCGGGCTTCTCCTCGAGCTCCCGGCGCTCCCTCTCCAGCAGCGCCCGCTCGCTGTCGCGCTGGGTGCTGACGGAGACGTACTCACCCACCGCCATCGACATCGCGCCGGCCGCCAGGCTCGCCAGACCGGCGACGAGGACGGCCGTGCGCGAGGGGGTCGCTGCGGCGACGCCGAGGACCACGCCGGCCGTGGAGATGATGCCGTCGTTGGCGCCGAGCACTCCCGCCCGCAGCCAGTTGAGGCGGGCGGACGTCGTCCCGGTCGGCTCGTCGTGGGTCAGGTCAGCGGTCACCTCTGCAGTCTGCCGCTGCGGGGGGAGCGCCGGCCAGTGCGGGCAGGCTGCCCTGACCCCCACGGGTAGGCTCGAGGGGAGATGCAGGAGCTGTGGACGGTCCGGAGCGAGTTCTTCTGGGAGGCACGCGGCTTCGTCGTCGCCTACCTCTTCCTCTTCGTCGTCGCGATGCTGCGCGGCCAGGCGACCTACTGGCTCGCGCGGGTCGTCACCCGGCAGACGCTGCGACGGACCTCCCCGACCGTCGGCTGGCGGGCCTCCGTGCACCGGTGGCTCAGCGGTGAGGGGGTCGCCCGCGGCACGACGTCGCTGCAGCGCTGGGGCGTGGGGATGGTCCCGCTGTGCTACCTCACCGTCGGCTTCCAGACGCTCGTGCTGGCGGGGGCCGGGGTCCTGCAGATCCGGTGGCCGGTCTTCACCCTCGCCCAGGTGCCGGGCGCGCTGGCGTGGGCGCTGATCTACAGCACGATCGGGTTCGCGCTCTGGGGCGCGGCGCTGGCCGCGCTCGCGGGGCAGCCGCTGGCGCTCGCCGCCGTGGCCTCGGTCGCCGTGGTGGTCGTCGCGACCCGTGCGGTCCTGCGGCGCCGACGCGCCTGACACCCGGCCGCGAGGGCCAGCCCTCCTCGCCGACCCCGCGCTACTCGCCCACCTGGGCCGGGCACCCGTCCGGCAGCCCGGGCGGACCCGCGTCGCCCCCGCCCACGGTGCCCACCCCATACCCGCCCGCCTCGCCCGCCTCGTGAGCCCGCGCCCGGCCGAGGTTCCACGCCAGCCAGTCGTCGGGGTCGGGCAGGCCCTGCCCGGCGACCACGCACTCCGCGAGGTCGGGGGGCAGCCGCTCCACGACCACCGGGGTGGCGTCCGGCCCGAGGGTCGAGAGGTAGGCGAGGTCGAGTCGCCCGGTGGCCTCGTACCGCTCGACGTTCTGCCGCGCCACCCACGCCTCCGGGTTCGCGAGCCCGACACCCAGGAGCAGCGCGGCCCCTGTCGCCAGGGCCGCGCGCGGCAGCCAGCGGCCCGACAGCCGCACCCCGGCGACCATGACGAGGACGACGAGCACTCCGAGCCACACCTCGAACGCGTCGACGAGGACGCGCAGCACCGTGAACCCGTAGGCCTGCTGGTAGACGGCCATCCGGTAGAGCGCCGAGGCCACGACGACGAGCGTGAGGACGCACAGCGTGCCGAGCACGGCGCGCAGCACCAGCCGGTCGCGGGGGGTGGTCCGCGGCGCGACCCGCACGGCGATCGCGATCGTCGCCAGCGTCAGCGCCGTCGCGACCGTGAGCTGCGCGAACCCCTGGTGGACGGACTCCGCGTAGCTCATCCCCGTGGTCCGGCGGACGTAGTCGTGCCCGCCCCACATGGCCGACGCCTGCGCGGCGAGGAAGACGACGTACACCGCTACCACCACCCCCACCGGCACCAGCCACTCCCACGCCCGGGAGACCGGCCGCCCCGCGGGCAGGGTCACCCGCTCGACCCGCGGCGGGTTGAGCGCGAGGTAGCAGGCGGCGAGCACGACACCGCCCACGAAGAACCAGACGAACGCGCGCAGGACGAGGCTGTCCGCGAGCTGCACCTCGGGCACCACCCGGGAGACCCACGACCCGAACACGGCGTCGCCCGAGGCGAACAGCCCACCGAAGACGACCAGCGCGACGAGCGAGACCGCCGCGGTGCGCAGCACGGGCCAGAGGGTGCGGTGCCGGCTGGTCGCGGCCAGCGTGCGACCCAGCAGCGGCAGCCCCCGCAGCCCGCTCAGCACCCACGAGGCCGCGCCGGCGACCATCGGCAGCACCCCGCGGGCGTCGGTGAGCGACGTGGTCACGAGCGCCGCGACCGCCAGCAGCGCGAGCACCGGGAGCCACTCCGCGGCCCGCAGCACGACCAGGGAGCCGAGCCCGACGCTCAGGACCGTGGCCAGGGCGGTCCAGCGGCGGTGCCGGTGCACGGACAGCGACAGGACCAGCGCCCCCGCGACGAGCAGCACGAGCAGGGTCCCCAGCCCCGGGTTGCGGTACGGGAAGACCGCTGCCGCGAGCGCCCCCACCGCCACCGAGGCGAACAGCGGCACCGGGGCCGTGCGCGGGCCCCGGTCCGGCCACCAGTCGCCCAGCGGGTCGGTCGCCGCCGGCGCGGTCCGGGCGGCGGGCGTCGCCGGCACAGGCACCTCCGGGTATGTCGTACTCGCCGGGTCGGGGGTGGCCGCCACGGCCCGGCCGACGGTGGTGGGGACGGGGCTCGCCACCTCCCGTGCGGCGGGGTCCACGGGCAGCAGGGCCCGGACACGGGCGCCCGGGGCGCCGTCCTCGCGGGCGACGGCGGCGATCGAGCCGCCGTGCAGCCGGCACACCCAGCTGGCGATCGCGAGCCCGAGGCCGGTGCCGCCGCTGCTGTCGTCGCCGACGCCGAACCGGGTGAAGAGCCGCTCGGCCTGCTCCGGGGGGATGCCGGGGCCGTCGTCCGAGACCTCCAGGGACCAGCGCCCGTCCGCCTCCGTGGCGGCGCGCACCCGCACGAGGCCCCCGGCAGGACTGTGCCGCACGGCGTTGTCGAGGAGGTTGGCGACGAGCTGGGCGATCCGCGCCTCGTCGGCCTGCACCTGCAGGTCGGGAGGCTCGGCGACGCGCTCGACGCGGACCGGCCGGCCACCGACCGTCACCTCGGCGACGAGACGGTCCAGGAGGCTGCCGACGTGCACGGTGGCCAGGCGCAGGGGTTCGGCGCCCCCGTCGACGCGGCTGAGGTCGAGCAGGTCGGAGACCAGGGAGCTGAGCCGCTCGGACTGCTGCAGCGCGGTCTGCAGGGCCTGGTCGTCGGGGCGCACGACGCCGTCGACGAGGTTCTCCAGCAGGGCCCGCTGCGCCGCCAGCGGCGTGCGCAGCTCGTGCGAGACGGTGGCGACCAGCTGCCGCCGCTCCTGGTCGGCGGTGCCGAGGTCGGCGGCCATCGTGTTGAACGCCCGAGCCAGCCGACCGACCTCGTCGGGAGAGGTCGCCGTCACCCGCGCGGAGTAGTCACCGGTGGCCATCCGCCCGGCCGCCCGCGTCATCTCGCGCAGCGGCGAGGTCATCCCCCGCGCCAGCCACAGCGTGACGAGCAGGCTCGCGGCCAGCGTGACGGGGAGGGTGAGCCAGCCGGGCACCCCGGCGCGTGACCCGACCTGCATCGTCACGACGGCGGCCAGGATGCTCCCTGCGACGAGGAGGCCGATCTTGACCCTGATCGAGGCGATGCCGTCGAGGGGAGGGGACGTGTGCGGCATACCCCTCAGCCCTCCAGCGCGTAGCCGACGCCGTGCACGGTGCGCACCCGGTCGGCCCCGGTCTTGGCGCGCAGCGACTTGACGTGGCTGTCCAGGGTGCGGCTGCCACGGGCGTCGGCCCAGCCCCAGACCTCGGTCATCAGGGCCTCGCGGGTGTGGACCTCGCCGGGCCGTTCGGCCAGCACCGCGAGCAGGTCGAACTCCAGCGGCGTGAGGTGCACCTCGGCGCCGGCGACGTGGACGCGGCGGGTGGCACGGTCGACGACCAGGTCGCCGGCGACGAGACCGCCCTGCGGGGTCGCGGCCAGCTCGGCGGCCCGGTCGACGCGGCGCAGCAGGGCGCGGACGCGGGCCACCACCTCGCGCATCCGGAACGGCTTGGTCACGTAGTCGTCGGCACCGACGCCGAGACCGACGAGCACGTCCGTCTCCTCGACGCGGGCGGTGAGCATCAGGACGGGGACCGGCCGGCGCGCCTGGATCCGCCGGCACACCTCCAGCCCGTCGAGCCCGGGCAGCATGACGTCGAGGACCACGAGGTCGGGCTCGTGCTCGTCGAAGGCGGTCAGCGCACCGGGTCCGTCCACCGCTCGGACCACGGCGAAGCCCTCGGCGGTGAGACGGTCGGTGAGCGCCTGGTTGATCGTCGGGTCGTCCTCGACGACCAGGAGCGTGTGCATGCTCCCGAGCCTAGGAGCGCGGGCGGGGGGACCGTGCGCCGCCGGTGTGGAGATCCTGTGAAGGTCCGGGTCAGGAGCACGGCGGTGAGAGTGTGGGGTCAGCGGCGGCGGGGGAACGCGGTGGGCGTGGCAGAACGCGGGTCAGACCACGCAGGTCGGTGCCGCCCAGGCCAGCGAGTGACCGGTCTGCTCCAGCTGGCCCTCGTCGACGGCCAGGACGTCGACCGAGCCCTCCCGCTCCGCCGCGACGAGCAGCCGATGGCCCTCGTGGCCCGGGACCCAGCCGACGAACCGCGGCCAGTGCGCGGTGACGACCTGCTGCCGCATCGTGAGCGTGCCGTCGTCGGCGACGGCGTAGACGGAGACCGTGTCCGCGCCGCGGGTCGAGACGTAGAGGTGCGAGCCGTCGGGCGACACCACGACGCCGGCGGTCGTCTCCTCCGGCTCGGGCCCGTCGGGGTCGGTCGTCACCGACTGCACCACCTGCCAGCCCGAGCCGTCGTGGCGCAGCACGTGCACCAGCTGGTCGAGCTCCCCCACGACCCACGCCAGGTCGTCGCGACCCGGCGCCAGCGCCAGGTGGCGCGGCCCGGTGCCCGAGAGGAGGACGACGTCACCCGTGTGCCGGAGGGTGCCGTCCTCGATGCTCACCTCGTGGACCCTGTCGGTGCCGAGGTCGCACACCAGCAGCCGCCGCGCGTCGAGGAAGACCGCCTGGTGCGCGTGCGGCGCGTCCTGCCGCTCGTGCGGCCCGTCGCCCTCGAACTCCAGCGAGTCGACCAGCTCCAGCAGGTCCCCGTCCGCCGCTACCAGCCCGATGCTGCCCCCGACGTAGTTGCTCACCACCAGCCACCGTCCGTCCGGGCCCACCGCCACGTGGCAGGGTCCCTCCCCGCCGCTGGCCGCGCTCGCGACCACGCCCTGCCCGGGACGCACCCGCGCGACGGCACCGCCGCCTCCCTCGGAGACGGCATACAGCACGGGGTCCTCGCCCTCCCCCCGCACCAGCCAGGACGGGTCCGGAGGGCCCGCGAGCGGCTCGGCGTCGCCGAACCCGCGGACGAGGTCGTAGCTGACGCGGGCCAGCCCGGAGGATCCCTCCGGCTGGTCGGTGGTGTAGCCGCCGAGGTAGAGCATCACCCTGCTCACCCTGCCACACGGCGCTGCGGTTGCCGCCGGGCCGTCCGACCCGCGAGAGTGGACCCCATGGTCAGCGCCGAGTACGAGCAGGACACCACCCAGGGCAGTCCCACTCTGCGGATCCGGTCGCGCGGACGTGCGGTGCTGTCCAACCCGATGACCAACCGCGGCACGGCCTTCACCGCCGAGCAGCGCCAGGCCCTGGGCCTCGACGGGCTGATGCCGACGGGCTTCACCACGATGGAGAGCCAGACCCGGCGCGTCTACGAGCAGTACCGCAGCACCAACACGATGCTCGGCAAGTTCCTCAACCTGCAGGCGCTGCGGGACCGCAACGAGATCCTCTTCTACCACCTGCTCTCGGCGCACCTCGAGGAGATGCTGCCGGTCATCTACACGCCCACCATCGGCGAGGCGATCGAGCGGTTCAGCCACACCTACAACCGGCCGCGCGGCGTCTTCCTGTCGATCGACCGGCCCGAGCTGATCGAGACGTCGCTGGGCAACTACGGCCTCGGCGCCGACGACGTCGACCTCGTCTGCGTCACCGACTCCGAGGGCATCCTGGGCATCGGCGACCAGGGCATCGGTGGCATCCAGATCGCGATCGGCAAGCTGTCGGTCTACACCGCCGCCGCCGGGATCCACCCCCGCCGCGTCATCCCGGTCGTGCTCGACGTGGGCACGGACAACCTCGGGCTGCTCTCCAGCGACTTCTACCTGGGCGAGCGGCACAGCCGCGTGCGCGGGCAGCGGTACGACGACTTCGTCGAGGACTTCGTCACCGCGGTCAAGGAGCTCTTCCCCCGGGCGATGATCCACTGGGAGGACATCGGCACCGCCAACGCGCACCGGATCCTGCACCGCTACCGCGACGAGGTGTGCAGCTTCAACGACGACATCCAGGGCACCGCAGCCGTCGTGCTCGCGGCCATCCTCGCGGCCGTCGACGTCACCGGCATCGACCTCGACGACCACCGGATCGTGGTCTTCGGCGCCGGGAGCGCGGGCATCGGCATCGCCGGGCTGGTGCGCGACCAGATGCTGCGGACCGGGGCGTCCGAGACGTTCGAGGAGGCGTGCGCACGGTTCTGGCCGATCGGCATCCAGGGCCTCTACGTCGACGACGACCCGCGCCTGCTCGACTTCCAGAAGCCCTACGCCCGCACCCGGGCCGAGGTCGACGCGTGGGACGTCACCGACCCGAGCCACATCGGGCTGCTCGACGTCGTGCGCAACGTCAAGCCGACGATCCTCATCGGCACCTCGACCAGGGGCGGCGCCTTCACCCGCGCGGTCGTCGAGGAGATGGCCCGCAACAACGCCCGGCCGATCATCTTCCCGCTGTCCAACCCGACCAGCCGGGCCGAGGCGACGCCGACCGACGTCCTGGAGTGGTCCGACGGACGCGCGCTCATCGCGACCGGCAGCCCGTTCGGTCCGGTGGACCACGCCGGCATCCGGCACACCATCGCGCAGTCCAACAACGCCCTGATCTTCCCGGGGCTCGGTCTGGGCGTGGCCGCGTGCCGCGCCACCCGGATCACCGAGGCGATGATCGCCGCCGCGGCCGAGGCCCTGGCCGGGCTGGTCAACGCCTGGCGCCCCGGCGCACCGCTGCTGCCCGGCATGAGCGACCTCCGTCTCGTCTCGGCGACGGTGGCGATCGCGGTGGCCAAGCAGGCGACCGCGGACGGGGTTGCCGAGCAGCCGCTGACCGACCCGATCCAGCAGGTCTACGAGCGCATGTGGCAGCCCCGCTACCCCGAGGTCGAGGTCATCTGAGCGTCCGGCGGTCCCGACCGGCCCTCACTCGTCGCCCAGCGTCGTCTGCTCCCACTCCTCCATGGCCATGACCGTCGACGGGTCGGGGGGAACGAGGTTCAGCGACCGGCCCCACGCGTCGATCGTGGCCACCATCGTGGCCTCGTCGCCGGACGCCTCGACGCGGCGCATCCGGCCGGCCGCGTCGAGCCACACGTGGTAGAAGAGGGCCTCGGGCCACAGGCTGGAGAAGGAGGACGTCTCGCCGTCGGTGCCGCCCAGCGAACTCTCCTCGAGGGTCACGAGATAGCGGTCCAGCTCGACGCCGTTCCTCTCCTCGGACTCGACGAACGACACCGCCTCCCCGTTGCGGTCCCACTCGCCCCACAGCGTCTCCACGAAGGTCAGGGGGCTGTCAGGACCGAACATGCCCGGCTGGTAGAGGCCCAGGTCCGCCAGGGCGAACTCGACGTACTCCACGCCCCCCGCCGGCGCCGGGAGGCCCGCCTCCTGGAGGGGCACCGTGCTGTAGACGACGCCGTCGAGCACGACCATCCGCATCTCCGCGACGCCTGTGCCGTCGTCCATCTCCAGGGTGGCGTCCAGCTCGGGGTCCTCGCCCCGGAAGTCCGCCCTGACCGTGGCCCTCTGGCGGCCCGCACCCATCGGCATGCCCCTTCCGGAGGTGACGTCCAGGACCACCACCTGCGAGCCGAGCACGTCGTCACCCGGCGCCCGCAGCATCTCCAGGAAGCCCGCCACCGACAGCTCCTCGGTGTCCCCCGGCCCGACGTCGTCGGAGGTGGCGCCGACGTCGTCGGACGGGGAGCCGACGTCCGCGGACGGGGCGCCGACGTCCGCGGACGGGGCGCTGGACGTGGTGACCGACGCCGCGGTGGGGCCCGCGTCGGGACTGAGCTCCGCCCCCTGGGTGTCACAGCCTCCCAGCACCGCCAACGCGGCACCGGTCAGACCGGTCAGACACACCCTGCGCCACGTGCGGCTCGCTGCCTTCTTCACGCCCGTCGCCTCCTCGCGTGACGTCCGGGTCCGGTCGTCGGGCGGGGTGCAGGACGGCCGGGCTCCCGCACCTCCATTGTGCTCGTCCACCCCCCCCGTGGCAGGGCGTGATCTCCGACACGACGTCGTGCACCAGGTCGGCGACGGGCCGTCAGGCGGTGCGGTGCCTCGTGCGGCGGTGCACCAGGAGCGAGACGCCGAGCACGAGCAGCCCGCCCAGCGAGAGACCGGCCCCGACGAGCGACGGCGAGCGGTAGCCCCAGCCCGCGGCGATCACCAGGCCGCCCACCCAGGCCCCGAGGGCGTTGGCGACGTTGAGCGAGGAGTGGTTCATCGCGGCGCCCAGGGTCCGGGCCGGACCGGCGACCGACATCAGGCGGAGCTGGAGGGCGACGACCCAGGACGAGCCGGCCAGGCCGATGACCGCCACGGTGAGCAGCGCCGGCACCAGCCAGCGGGAGGTCTGCCAGAACGCCAGCAGGGAGCCGGCCGACGCCAGCCCCATGATGAGCAGGGTCCGCAGCACCGACCAGTCGCCCAACCGGCCGCCCAGCCAGGTCCCGACGACCGACAGCGCGCCGTAGACGAAGAGGAAGACCGGCACCCACGCCTGGTCCATCCCGGTGACGTCGGTGATGGTGGGCGCGATGTAGGAGTACATCGCGAACATGCCGCCGAAGCCGATGGCGCCGATGAGCATGGTGAGCCAGAACTGCAGGTTGGCGAAGGCGGCCAGCTCGGTGCGGAACGACTGGTCGCGCTCGCCGGGGAAGTGCGGCACCCAGGCGCGCACGAGGACGACGGTGAGCACGCCGATGACGGCGACGGCCCAGTACGCCACCCTCCAGCCCAGCTCCTGCCCGGCCCAGGTCCCCAGGGGCACGCCGGCGACCATCGCGACCGGGATGCCGAGCATCACCGTGCCGACCGCGCGCCCGCCCCTGCCCGGCGGCGCCATCGCGACCGCGACCAGCGCGGCCAGCCCGAAGAAGGCTCCGTGCGGCAGACCGGCGAGGAAGCGTGCGGCGAGGAGGGTGCCGTAGGTCGGGGCCAGCGCGCTGAGGGCGTTGCCCACGGCGAAGACGGCCATGAGCACGACGAGGACCGCCCGACGCGGCAGCTTGGCCGCCCCGAGCGCGACGAGGGGGGACCCGACGACCACACCCCCGGCATACGCCGAGATGGTGTGCCCCGCCGTCGGGATGTCCACCCCCACGCCCTCGCCGATCTGCGGCAGCAGCCCCATGGTGACGAACTCGGTGATCCCGATGCCGATGCCGCCGGTCACCAGTGCCAGCGAGGCCAGTGTGCGGGTGCGGGGTTCGGCGACGTGGGTGCCTGCGGGCAGGGTCAAGGAAGGAGCCCTTTTCTCAAGGGTGCGCGACGGTGGGGGTCCCTCCAGGGTAGGGCCTCGCTCAGCCGTCGACCGCCTCCGCGATCGCGACGAAGTTCGCGCGGCGGTGCCCGTCCTGCCGCTCCCCGAGGGAGTCGTCGCAGGTGATGAGGGCGAGGCGCGCCACGTCGTCCTGGTCGCCCCACACCTCCGGCGAGGTCTGCAAGCCCTCCTTGGACAGCTGCTCGGTGTGCGTGACGACGAAGTCACGGCTCTGCCCGTTGCCGTAGCCCACCGTGACCACGTCCCCCTCGACGACCTCCCCCAGGTCGTAGAAGACGTCCGGCTCGTCGTAGTAGTCCATGTGCGCCGCGACGACCGCCGTGCCCAGCTGGCCGGGGACGACGCGGTCGGTGCCCGTGTACCAGATCAGGTCGCCCTGGTCCGGGTTGATCGTGCCCTGCGGGGTGAGCCCCTCGGCCGCGACGGGCTGCTCGTCGATGTTCGCGGTCTCGACGCTGACCCAAGCCGGGGCGTCGGGACCGTCCGCCTGGACGTCACGACCCGAGGTCCCCTCGAGAGCCCCGACCGCCTGCACCGCCAGCGTGCTCACCCCGAGCGTGGCGACGAGCAGTGCGGTGGGGACGAGGAGGCGAGGACCTCGGGTCATGACGGTTCCTGCAGCTGAAGGAGGGTGGCTCACGATATGGCGTGCGCCGCGCCGGTCAGCGCGCGTCGGGACGACGGCGCATCGCGTAGCCGGCCGCGCCGGCACCAACGAGGACCAGGGCGGCTCCGCCCAGCAGACCCATGTTGACGCCGTCGCGCGAGGACGGGCCGTCGGTCTCGACGGGCGGACCGGTCGGGTCGTCGGTCCCGGTCGGGTCGTCGGTCTCGGTCGGGTCGTCCGTCTCGGTCGGGTCGTCCGTCTCGGTCGGGTCGTCCGTCTCGGTCGGGTCGTCCGTCTCGGTCGGGTCGTCCGTCTCGGCGGGCGGGGTCTGGTCCACCGGCGCCTGGCAGACGATCGCGTGGGTGATGTTGCCCTCGGCGCCGCCGGGGGCCTCGAGCCCGTAGTCGTACGTGCCGTACCCGGTCCAGGCGTGGACGTCGTAGTCGTCGGCGACCTTGATCACGACACCGATCCAGTCGTTGCCCTCCTGCAGCAGCGGGCTCCACACGCCCTCGGCCACGTCGAGGCTGAGGACCCCCGGGGCGCCGCTCACGACGGAGACGGAGCAGGCGACATCGGCATGGCCCTGGGTGGTGAAGTACTCCTCCCAGAACTCGCCGGTCGGCTGACCGGGGAGGGCGGTGGCCGAGGAGGCCCCGGCGAGCAGGACAGCGGCGGCGCCGGCCCCGGCGGCGAGACCACGGAAGGTCAGGGTGCGCATGTGCGGTTCCTTTCGGGCGACGCGTGGGCTGTTCCCACTCGTCCTGGACAACTGCCCCTCGAGTCACACGGATCACAAATGACACATGTGTAACTCCAGACGCTCTGGCACCATAGCGGGGCCGTCGCGTCAGCGCACCATCCGCCCCGGCGTGTCCGGCGTGTCGCCCTCACCCCCACGGTCGCGCGGGGCGCCCTTCGCCCTTCTCACAGCCCGGCGCGCGGCCGGACGAGCGCGACGAGCGTGGCGCCGGTCTCCGGGACCGTGGTCCCCCGGTCGACGACGGTGGCCCGTCCGTCCTGGACGACGAACATGAGGACGGCGTCCGGCTGGCGCTCGCGGAAGTCCGAGAGCGTGTGGTGCGACGTCAGCCTGGTCTGTCGGACCTGCATCCCCTGGCGGACCCGGTCCTCCAGCTCCGGCGCGGACAGCGCCGGCTGGAAGGCCACCTGGGCGGTGAGCTTGGGGGCGGTGCGCCTCTTGGCCTGGGTCGTGGTGCGGGCAGCGGTCCCCTCCTCCTCGCGGGCCTTCCGGCGACCGGCCCGACCGGCCGGCGGCGCCCCGCCCTCGGCCACCTCCCGGTCCGACAGCCCCTCGCCCTGACGGCGCAGCTGGAAGGTCCGCGACGTGCCGAGGGTGTGGGAGAACTCCCGCGCCGCGGTCGAGTTCGTGTCGTCGTCGAAGGTGGCCGCGACCAGGGACCCGATCCCGGCCAGCTCCATGTCCTCCACGGCATACTCCGACAGGATGTGCGTCCGCTCGACCCGCAGGCCCGCCAACCGCGCCTGGGACACCTCGCCGGGCGACAGCGAGACCAGCAGGGTCGGCACCTTCAGGCCCTGGAGCACGGCTGCCGCCTGGCGTGCCCACGGCGGTGCACCGGCGATGAGCACCCCGTTGGGCACCGTGGTCGCCAGGCCGAGACGCTCCGCCAGCCTGCCCACGCCCAGGCCGTAGACCGCGACGGTGACCACGATGGTGACGAACACCAGAGGCACCAGGTCGGCGGACTCGACGACGAGCGCGCTCAGTCGCTCGGCCTGCGCGTCGAGCAGCAGCGCCTCCTGGGGGGAGCGCCCGCCCACGGCGACCTCAGCCGCCGCCTCCTGGGCGGCCTGCTCGATCTCGAGGGCGAAGATGCTGGTGACCGCGGCCGCGACGATGCCGCGCGGTGCCATGAACGACAGGAGGGTTCGCTCCTCACGGGTGGCGGAGGTGCCCAGCAGCCCGAGCCAGATCGAGGCCGGCCGCACGACGAGGATGAGCAGGGTCACGAAGACGAGGGCGGTCGGGGCCACGGCCACCACCTCAGCGGGGCTGACCCGGCCGGCGAGCAGGACGAAGAGCGCCCCGACGATGAGCACCTGCAGGTGCTCCTTGAACTCCCGCACGTGGTCCAGGCGCAGGCCGGGCCGGTTGGCGAGGTAGATGCCGAGCATCGTGACGGTGAGCAGGCCGCTCTCGGCCTGCAGCTCGTTGGAGACCACCAGCGCACCCACGGCGGCGGCGAGGAACACCACGCCCTCGAGGTAGTCCGGGAGCAGGTGCCGGCGCATCGCCACCTCCAGCACCACCCCGAAGACGACCGTGAGCACCGTCGCCACCAGGAGGGTCCGTCCGAGGGTGAGGGCTGCGCTGCCCAGCGCCGGCTCGGGGCCGGCGATGATGACGGCCTGGAAGACGAGGACGGCCAGCACCGCCCCGATCGGGTCGACGACGATCCCCTCCCACCGCAGCATCGAGGAGACGCGGCGCGTGGGGCGCAGCTGCCGCACGATCGGCGCGATGACGGTCGGACCGGTCACGACGAGCAGCGCACCGATGAGGAGCGCGAGCTGCCACCCGACGCCGGCCAGCATCGCCGCGGCGGTGATCATCGCCCACGCGATCGCGACGGTGACGGTGCAGAGCCGCACCACGGTCTGCCCCAGCCCGCGCAGCTCACGGAACCTCAGCGACAGCGACCCCTCGAAGAGGATGATGCCGACCGACAGGCTGACGGCGGCGAAGAGGACGTCGCGGCCCAGCACCGACTCGGGCGTGACCACCTGGCCGAGCAGGAAGCCCGCCAGCAGCAGGAAGAGGATCGAGGGCACCCGAAGCCGGTAGGCGACGAGCTGGCACACCGCCCCCAGGGCCAGGACCAGTGCGAGGTAGGGGGCTGGAGACACGCCTGACAGTGTGCGTCATGACGGCGCGCTGCTGCGCAGGAGGACCCCGCAAGGAAGACCCTGGGCACCGTCCCCACCCCGACGGGACCGACCCCTACTCCTCCGGCGCCAGCAGACCCACATCGAGCAGCGTCTGGACCGCACCGGTGGTGAGCTCGAGGGCGGTCCCCCCGGTCGGCCGACCGAACTCCTCCTCCAGCGCCGCGGCCAGCTCCTCGACGCTGGCGCCGTGGCGCGCCCGGTCCCGGATCATCGTCCCCAGCGCCGACACCCGGTGCACCTGCCCGTCGAGGAGGACGAGCGACTCCCCGTCCCGGTGCAGCTCGTCGTGGGCCACGACCGCCCTTACCCTCATGCCCGCTCCCGCCCGCAGATCTCGGCGACAAGGGGCTCGAGCCCCTCCACCTCGGCATACACCGCACGTCGCGCGCCCCCGGTGCGCTCCAGGACCTCCGCGAGCCACCGCAGCGGGCCGTCGGTCCCCATGAAGCCGGAGGACTCGGGGGTCAGCTCGAGCACGGCGTCGAGCAGGTCCAGCTCCTCCACGACCGGTCCGCCCGTCAGCCGGGCGTCGCGGCGCAGGAGCACGACCCCCGCGATCCACGGGGTCGCGACCGGCGCGGTCAGCCCGACCTCGCCGGGGGCCTGCTCGTCCTTGACGTGGGCCCAGTCGGGTCGGCGCGTCGACAACGGCTTCAGGTATGGCGTGATCGTCCCGTCGCGCCGGATCCCGACCGTCTCGTCCGAGACGTAGGCGCGGGTCCCCCCGAGCGTGCGGCACAGGGTCGTCTTGCCCGTGTTGCCGGGAGCGGCGAAGACCGCGGTGGCGCCGGTCTGCGGGTGGGCGAGCCCGGCGGCGTGCAGCATGAGGAGGTCGCCGGTGCGCGCGCCGATGACCTCGTAGGTGATCGACTGCGTCAGCCGCTGCAGCAGCCGGGCGGGGTCGGTGTCCTGCACCGTCGTCTCGGTGCGGCTCCACGGGGGCGGCTCCTCACCGGGGGCTCGGAGCGCAGCCCGCACCACGTGCGTGGTCTCGCCGCCCGGATCGTCGCGGAGGGCCAGGTGCCAGCGCTCGCGGACGGTCTGCGCCAGCCGTGCGGCCTCGTGCCCCGCGACGTGCACGTCCACGTCGGTGCCGAGCACGCGCAGCGGCACCACGGTCGACACGTCCACGCCCACACCCTAAGCGCGGCCTCCGACGTTAGGGTCCGGAGGCATGGAGGTCGGCGAGGATCCGGGCGAGGCGCTGCGCCGGGCGGTGTCCGCGCTGTACGCCGGAGAACCGGCAGGGTTCGTCGCCCGCCGCAGGGAGTGGGTGGCCAGGCTGCGGAGCGCCGGTCTGCGGGAGGTCGCCAAGGAGGTCGGGGGGCTGCGCCGGCCCAGCGTCGCCGCGGCAGCCGTGAACGCCGTCGTGAGGGCCGACCACGAGGTCGTCGACCAGCTCGAGGCCCTCGGTGCGCGGATGCGGGTGGCCCAGTCGGCCCTGGACGCGGCCGGCCTGACCGCGCTCCGTGGCGAGCGCGACCAGCTGCTCACGGCCTGGGTGGAGGCGGCGCGCGAGCACGCGCCCGAGGGCCTGACGGCGCCCGTCGAGGCCGAGGTGCGCGACACCGCGATCGCGGCGCTGGCCGACCCCGCCGCCAGCGAGGTCGTCACGAGCGGCAGCCTCACGCGGGCGCTGCACTACAGCGGGTTCGGCGAGGTCGACGTGGCCGACGCTGTCGTGCGGACCAGCACCGGCGTGGTGCTCACCCGGATCGAGGGTGGCCGGGGCGCTCAGGAGGACGACGGCGAGGTCGACGAGACCGAGGTCCACGGGGACGACGGCGAGGTCGACGAGACCGAGGTCCACGGGGAGGAGCCGGACGTCGCGTCCGCGACCGGGGCCGCTGCAGCGGCGGACGCCGAGCGCGTGGCGGCTCTCGAGCGGGAGCTCGACGAGGCCGAGAAGGACGTCGCCGCCGCCCGCGCGGCGCGCAAGGTGGCGGCCGCCGACGACGAGGCCGCCGAGAAGCAGGTCGCGGTCAGCACCGCCCAGGTCGAGCAGGCCGAGCGGCTGCTCGCGCAGGCTCGTGCGCACCTGGACTCGGCGACCGAGGAGCGGACACGCACGGTGGTCACCCTGTCGGAGGCGGACGAAGAGCTCCGAGACACCCGCGAGCGTCGCGACGCCGCACGAGCGGTGCTCGAAGAGGCCGAGGACGCCTGACGGGTCGCCGCGGACCCGCTGCGGCGGTCAGTCGCGGCCGCCGACGCTCCGGTCGTCGACCGCACGGATGAGGCGCCACGCCAGCGGGAACGCGGCCGCGGCGAGAGCGGCCTTGACCAGACCCGGCAGGACGAAGGGCGTGACGCCGTAGGCGGCGATCGTCGCCATGTCGGTCAGGCCGAGCACGGTGGCCATGTAGGGGACGCCGAGGAGGAACGGCATCACCGTCGCGGCGCAGAAGCCGAGCATCGCCAGCACCGGCCGACGGTCCCAGGCATGCTCGGCGCACCAGCCCGCGACGGCCGCCGCGAGGATGAACCCGACGACGTAGCCGAACGAGGGCGCCAGCAGCATCCCGGGCCCCCCGCCGCCCTCGGCGAACCACGGCACGCCGGCCAGCCCCGCGACCATGTAGGTGGTCATCGCTGCGGCACCGCGACGCATCCCGAGGGCGCCACCGACCAGCATGACGGCGAGGGTCTGACCCGTGATCGGGACGGGCCACATCGGGATCGTGACCTGGGCCAACGCACCGACGACGGCGGCGCCGGTGACGACCAGGGCGACGTCGGTCAGCGTGGTGCTGCGGGGGACGAGTCTGTCAACGAGGACACCGGGGCGGGCGGTGAGGGCGGCGGTCGACACGGGTGGGTCCTTCCGGATCGGTGAGGCGTCAGGGAAACGCGACCCCGGGGGGTACGGCGTGATCGGCACAGCCTCCCACAGCGCCTGGCCGCGTGGGAGGGGTGGTTCGTCGCGGGCAGGTCGGCGCACGGTGGCCTCCGCAGCGGGGGCGCGCAAGGGCGCCGTTGGCGAGAAGGTGACGTGACGTCATACCCTGGGAGCGCATCGACGCCGGCCAGCCGCACCACGGGTGGTCGGCGTCCCTCGTCCGGGGACCTCCGGGCGAGGACCCGACCGCGCACGCGAAGGATGTCCCATGAAGATCGGTCTGCTGACCGCCGGCGGCGACTGCCCCGGACTCAACGCCGTCATCCGGGGCGTCGTGCTCAAGGGTGACCGCATCTACGACCACGAGTTCGTCGGGGTCCGGGACGGCTTCCGCGGGTTGGTCGAGGACGACATCGTGCCCCTGCCTCGGCAGCGGGTCCGCGGCCTGTCCAAGGTCGGCGGCACGATCCTGGGGACCTCCCGGGTCAGCCCGATCACCAACGGGGGCACCGCGCGGGTCAAGGAGGTCATGGACCACCACGAGATCCACGCGCTCATCGCGATCGGCGGCGAGGGGACGCTGACGGTGGCGCGGATGTTCCACGACGACGGGATCAACGTCGTCGGCGTGCCCAAGACGATCGACAACGACCTGTCGGCGACGGACCGGACGTTCGGCTTCGACACGGCGGTGTCGGTGGCGACGGAGTCGATCGACCGCCTGCGCACCACCGGCGAGGCGCACAGCCGTTGCATGGTCGTGGAGGTGATGGGGCGCAGCGTCGGCTGGATCGCGCTGCACGCCGGCATCGCGTCCGGGGCGCACGCGATCCTGATCCCGGAGGTGCCGGTCTCCCGCGAGCAGCTGTGCCACTGGGTGCAGCACGCCTTCGACCGCGGCCGCGCGCCGACGGTCGTGGTGGCCGAGGGCTTCACGTTCGAGGGTGACGAGCTGGTCGAGAAGGACCAGACCGACGCCTACGGACGACCGCTCCTCGGCGGGATCGGCGAGCAGGTCACGCGGGTCATCGAGGAGCGGACCGGGATCGAGGCGCGCAACACCACCCTGGGTCACCTGCAGCGCGGCGGTGTGCCGAGCTCCTACGACCGGGTCCTGGCCACGCGGTTCGGCACCGCGGCCGTGGACGCCGTGAGCAACAAGGTCTGGGGGACGATGGTGGCGCTGCAGGGCATCGACATCGTCAGCGTCAACCTGCACGACGCGACCAGTGCGCTGAAGACCGTGCCGCGCGACCAGTGGGACGAGGCCGCGATCCTGTTCGGGTGACCGCTCCCGGCGCGAGGGTGGGGGCGAGACCGCCACACCACGCGCCCGACGGGGTGCCTAGGATCGGGCTCATGAGCCTGACCGACGACGCCCGCGCGCTCCAGGACGACCTCGTGACGCTGCGGCGCGAGCTGCACCGGTGCCCGGAGGTGGGCCTGGACCTGCCCCAGACCCAGCGCATCGTGCTGGACGCCCTGGCCGACCTGCCGCTGGAGATCACGACCGGCACCGCGACCAGCTCGGTCGTCGCCGTGCTGCGCGGCGGGAGGCCGGGACCGACGGTGCTGCTGCGCGGCGACATGGACGGGCTGCCCGTCGCCGAGGAGACCGGCCTGGACTTCGCGTCGACCACCGGCACCATGCACGCGTGCGGGCACGACCTGCACACCGCCGGGCTCGTCGGCGCGGCACGACTGCTCAGCGCGCGCCGGGAGGAGCTCGCCGGGTCGGTGCTCTTCATGTTCCAGCCGGGCGAGGAGGGCTACGGCGGGGCCAAGGTCATGCTCGAGGAGGGCCTGCTGGAGGCCAGCGGCGAGAAGCCGGTCGCGGCCTACGCCATCCACGTCTTCCCCGGGCCGCGCGGCCACTTCGAGTTCCGCTCCGGACCGATGCTGGCCGGCTCCAACGTCCTGCGCGTCACGGTCACCGGCAAGGGGGGCCACGGGTCCCAGCCGCACACCGCCCTGGACCCGGTCGCCGCCCTCGTCGCGATCGCCGCCGACCTCCAGACCATGGTCACCCGCCGCTTCAGCGTCTTCGACCCGGTGGTGCTCACGATCACCCAGCTGTCAGCCGGCGAGGCCGTCAACGTCATACCCGCCACCGCCTCGTTGGGCGCGACGGTCCGCACCCTCTCGCACGACAACGTCGAGGCGATGCGCCGCGAGACTCGTCGGGTCGCCGAGGGCGTCGCCTCGGCCCACGGGTGCACCGCCGAGGTGGAGTTCGAGGTGCAGTACCCCGTGACCGTCAACGACCCCGACGAGTCCGCGTGGGTCGGCGAGCAGCTGCGTGCCCGGTTCGGGGAGGAGCGGGTCAGCGAGCGCGCCGACCCGCTGATGGGCTCCGAGGACTTCTCCTTCGTCCTGCACGAGGTGCCCGGGTCGTTCATCTTCCTGCAGTGCAGCCCGCCCGACGTCGACCCGGACGACGCGGCCGTCAACCACTCGGCCCACGTGCTCTTCGACGACGCCGTGCTCGGCGACCAGGCCGCGGCGCTCGCCGGGCTGGCGGTCGAGCGCCTCGCCCGGGGGCAGGGGTGAGCGACGCGGGGCCCAGGAGCACAGCCGAGGACCTCCCCACCGCCGCCGACGTCGACGCCGCTGCGGAACGCCTGCGCGGCCGGGTCGCCCGCACCCCGCTGACCCACAGCGCCCGGCTCTCGGAGGTCGTCGGCGCGCAGGTCTGGCTCAAGCGCGAGGACCAGCAGCCGGTCCGGTCCTACAAGGGCCGGGGCGCCGCCAACCTCATCGCCCAGCTGGACAGCGAGCAGATCTGGGCCGGGGTGGTGTGCGCCAGCGCCGGCAACCACGCGCAGGGCGTCGCCCACGCGTGCGCCTCCCTCGGCGTCAACGCGCGGATCTACCTGCCCGGCAACACCCCCCGGCAGAAGCGCGAGCGGGTCGCGGCCATCGGCGGGGACTGGGTCGAGACGATCGTCGGCGGGCAGACCTACGACGAGGCCTGGGCCGGCGCGGTGCAGGACGCCGGGCGCACCGGCGCCACCCTCGTGCCGGCCTTCGACCACCCCCACACGATCGCCGGCCAGGGCACCATCGCCCGCGAGATCATGGAGGACATGCCGACGCCGCCGGACGTGGTCGTCGTCCCGGTCGGCGGCGGCGGGCTGCTCGCCGGCTGCCTGACCTGGCTGGGCGAGCGGCACCCCGGCGTGCGGGTCGTCGGGGTCGAGCCGGCCGGCGCGGCGAGCATGATCCGGGCGACCTGGAACGGTGGTCCGGTCGCGCTGGAGACCATCGACCGGTTCGTCGACGGCGCGGCCGTGCAGCGGGTCGGGGAGTGGACCTACCGCGTCGTCGCCGAGCACTCCCCCGAGCTCGTCGCCGTCGCCGAGGGCCGGGTGTGCACCGAGATGATCGCGCTCTACCAGACCGAGGGGATCATCGCCGAGCCCGCCGGGGCGCTGGCGTCGTCGGCTCTGGATGCCCTCGGCATCGAGCCCGGCCAGACCGTCGTGGCCGTCCTCTCCGGTGGCAACAACGACGTCCTGCGCTACCCCGAGGTGATGGAGCGCTCGCTCATCCACGAGGGCCGCAAGCACTACTTCCTCGTCGACTTCCCGCAGGAGCCGGGGATGCTGCGCCAGTTCCTGGACCAGGTGCTCGGCCCGGACGACGACATCGCGCTGTTCGAGTACGTCAAGCGCAACAACCGCGAGACCGGCCCCGCCCTCGTCGGCATCGAGCTGGGGAGCCGGCAGGACCTGCAGCCGCTCCTGGAGCGGATGGCAGCCTCGTCGATCGACATCGAGCCGATCCCGCACGACAGCCCGTTGTTCCGCTTCATCCTCTGACCGGGAGGCTCGCTCGCCCGGCCGCGCGTGCGCCACTCCTTACATCGTGCCGACGGGCGTGCACAGGCGCGCGGGAAAGCGGCCGCCTGTTCCGCCTCCTCCGGTGGGCGCGCCGCGTGGACGCGCCGCTCATCCCGTGAGGGCCCCGGCCTCCACCCGATCCTCGGCGTGCCGGGGACCGACGCCGGGCCCGACCCTGCGCGGCCACCAGAAGCGCTCCCCCAGCAGGCGCACGATCGCCGGCACCAGCACCGTGCGCACGACGAGGGTGTCGAGCAGGACGCCGATGCAGATGACCACGCCGATCTGGGCGAGGACCACCAGCGGCAGCACACCCAGCACCGCGAAGACCGCCGCCAGCAGGATGCCGGCGCTGGTGATGACCCCGCCGGTCGCGCCGAGCGCCCGCAGCACGCCCTCCCGGGTGCCGTGGACGCCGGCCTCCTCGAGGGTGCGGGTGATGAGGAAGATGTTGTAGTCCACGCCCAGGGCGACGAGGAAGAGGAAGGCGAGCAACGGCATACCCGCGTCGATGGCGCTGAAGCCGAGCACGCCGGTGAAGACCCACCAGGAGACCCCGAGAGCGGCGGCGAAGGTCGCGACGACGCTCGCGACCAGGATGACCGGGGCCATGACCGAGCGCAGCAGGGCCATCAGCGCACCGAGGACGAGCACGAGGATGAGCGGCATGACGACCCAGCGGTCGCGCACGCTCCCAGCTCTCTCGTCGACCGAGCTGGCGTCACCACCGGTGACGTAGGTGTCCGCGCGCCCGTCGAGGGTCTCGCGCAGCTCGGCGACCACGTCCCGGGACGCCTGGCTGCCGGGGTCCGCGTCGAGGACGACCTGCACCTGGCCGATCCCGTCGACGGGGGGCACCGCGGTGGCGCGGGTGAGGCCCTCGACGTCCGCGAGGCTGTCGGCGAGCTCCTCGACCTCGGCCATGTCGTCGGTGCGGGTGACGACGAGCAGCGGGTCCGAGGTGCCGGCCGGGAAGGACTCGGCGAGCCGCTGGGCGGCCGTGATCGCCTCGGGGGTCTCCAGGAACTGGTCCTCGGGAGCCAGCCCGCTCTGGATCTGGGTGAGGCCGAACGCCATCGCGGCGAGCACCGTGAGCGTTCCGGCGACGTAGACGGCGGGGGCCGTGGCGACGGCGTCCCCGATGCGCCGCCAGACCGAGCGCGACTCGCTGAGGACCTGCTGGCCCTCGCGCGGCACCTGCGGCCAGAAGATCCACCGGCCGAAGACGACGAGCGCGCCCGGCAGCAGGCCGAGCACCCCGACCGCCGCGACGACGACGCCCACCGCGCAGGCGAGGCCGAGGCCGCGGGTGGCCGGGAAGACCGACAGCAGCAGGCAGAGGACGCCGACGACCACCGTGCTGGCGCTGGCGAGGACCGCCTCGGACGCCCGCCGCAGCGCGACCGCCATGGCGTCGTGCCGGCTCGTGTGCGTGCGCAGCTCGTCGCGGTAGCGCGAGATGAGCAGCAGGGCGTAGTTGGTGCCGGCGCCGAACACCAGGACCGAGAGGATGCCGATCGTCGACTCGTCCCACGGGACTCCCACGAGCGCGAGGACGCGGGTGGCGACCGCCGCCGCGACCTGGTCGGCGATGCCGACGACCACGAGCGGGATCACCCACAGGACCGGGCTGCGGTAGGTCACGATGAGGAGCAGCGCGACGACGCTCGCGGTGGCCGCGAGGAGGGTGAAGTTGGCCCCGTCGAAGACCGAGGCGAGATCGGCCTGGATGGCCGCCGGACCGGTGACCTGCGCCGTCACGCCGTCGGGGACGGCCGCGGCCAGGTCGGCGCGCATCCCGGTGACGACCTCCTGGGCCTCCGTGGCCGACGGCGCCGTCACGGTGAGCGTGCTCAGCGCCGCGGTCCCGTCCTCCGACGGGATCAGGGGTATGCCGCCCTCCGTCACCCCGGGCGGTGGGCCGGCGCCCTCGGCGGGCGCGTCAGCGTCCGCGGGCGGGCCTCCGGCGGGAGACTGCGACGGCTCGCCGGTGCCGTAGGTCGCGGCGACCTCCTCCATCACGACGGCCAGCTCCGGGAGCAGCGCCTCGATCTCGTCGCCCTCCTGGGTGAACAGCACGATCGCGGTGCTGCTGCCCTCGTCGGGCAGCTCCTCCAGCAGCGCCTGCCCCTGGGTGCTCTCGAACCCGGCCGGCAGGGTGGACAGCGGGTCGGGCTCGCGCTCGGCCGGGCCGAGCCCCGCGATGACCCAGGCGCCGAGGAGAAGGCCGACGAGGGCGATCGCCCAGCTGCGGCGGCCGGTCAGCAGCGCGACGAGTCTGGTCATGAGGTCCTCCGGAGTATCCTGATCATGTTGTTCACCGGCTAACTAACCAAGTGAGATAGTTCGTGACGGAAAATACCATGCAGGGCGGCCCCGCGCACACCGCGTGGGTCGACTCCTGGCAGCGCAGCGACACCCTCGACGCGCTGCGCAGCCTGCTCGACACCAGCGCCCGGGCCACGCCAGCGCTGGCCAGGCGGGCGCAGCTGACCCACACCGAGGTGGCCGTCCTCGAGCACGTCATGGAGCACGTCGCCGGCCCCAGCGAGCTGGCGCAGCGGCTGGGCGTCACGACCGCCGCAGCGACCGGCATCGTCGACCGGCTCGTCGCCCGCGGTCACGTCGAGCGGCAGTCGCACCCCAGCGACGGACGGCGCACCATCGTCGCGGCCACCCCGTCCGGCCGCGAGGAGGTGCTGGGCCACCTCATGCCGATGTTCATGGAGCTGGCGCAGATCGACTCCCGCCTCACTCCCGACGAGCGCGAGGTGGTGCTGCGCTTCCTGCGCGACGCCGAGCGCGCGGTGCAGCGGCTGCTCTGAGCCGGCGCACCACCGCCACCGCCACCGCCACCGCCACCGCCACCGCCACCGCCACCGCCACCGCCACCGCCACCGCCACCGCCACCGCCACCGCCACCGCCACCGCCACCGCCACCGCCACCGCCACCGCCACCGCGGAGCATCCGGGCTGTTGCGGAGCATATGGGTCGTTCTGGCAGCCCAGATGCTCCGCGATGACCAGGATGCTCCGCGGTCAGGGACGTCTGGTCGCGGCCGCCGCAGATGGAGGCTGGGGCGACCGAACGTTCTGCTTAATCCTCTGAACGTAGACTGGGGCGATGACCGCCACCCCCGGCCCTGCCGCCAGCCGCACCGCCGCTGCGATCACCGTCTCGGACCGCAGCTCGGACGGTCGGCGCGAGGACACGGCCGGTCAGGTCCTGGTCTCCGCCCTCCACACCTTCGGGTATGACGTGGCCGCTCCGGTCGTCGTGCCGGACGGCGTCGGGTCGGTGGCCGGTGCGCTGCGCGACGCCGTCGCCCAGGGTCATCGGCTGGTCGTCACCACGGGCGGCACCGGCATGGGTCCCCGCGACCTGACCCCGGAGGGCACCCGCGAGGTCATCACCCGGGAGAACCCGGGCCTGGCCGAGCTGCTCCGCCGCGAGGGCGCACGGCATACCCCCTATGCGGCCGCGTCGCGCGGCGTGGTCGGGGTCGTCGACTGGCCGTCCGAGCGAGGAGCGGGCGGGACGCTGGTCGTCAACCTGCCGGGCCGTCCGTCGGCGGTGCAGGAGGGGATGGACGTCATCGGTCCGCTCCTGGGGCACCTCGTGGACCAGGTCGCCGGGGGCGACCACTAGATGGTGCGTGAGCCGCTCGTCGACAGCTACGGCCGGGTGCACCGTGACCTGCGGATCTCGGTGACCGACCGGTGCTCGCTGCGCTGCACGTACTGCATGCCCGAGCAGGGGGTGCCCTGGCTGCCGCGCGACACCATGCTCTCCACCGAGGAGGTCGTCCGCCTCGCAGGGGTCGCCGTCGCGATGGGGATCGAAGAGGTCCGGCTGACCGGCGGCGAGCCGCTGCTGCGGCGCGACCTCGTCGACGTCGTCGCCGGGCTGGCGGCGCTGGACCCGGCTCCGGAGATCTCGATGACGACCAACGGCGTCGGCCTGGCCCGGATCGCCGCAGACCTGCGTGCCGCAGGGCTGACCCGGGTGAACGTCAGCATCGACACGCTCAGCCGCGAGACGTTCATCGAGATGGCCAAGCGGGACCGACTGACCGACACCCTCGCCGGCATCGAGGCCTCCGCGGCCGCCGGGCTGCTGCCGGTCAAGCTCAACACCGTGCTCATGCGCGGCGTCAACGACCACGAGGCCGTGGACCTGCTCGGTTTCGCGCTCGCGCACGGCTACCAGCTGCGGTTCATCGAGCAGATGCCGCTGGACGCCCAGCACCAGTGGGACCGGACCCAGATGGTCACCGGCGAGGAGATCCTCGGGCGGCTGCGCACGGCCTACCGGCTGGACCCGCTGCCCGACGAGACGCGCGGCAGCGCACCCGCCGAACTCTTCCTCGTCGACGGCGGACCCGCGACCGTCGGCGTCATCGCCTCGGTGACGATGCCGTTCTGCGGCACCTGCGACCGGGTGCGGCTCACCGCCGACGGCATGATCCGCAACTGCCTGTTCGCCACCGGCGAGACCGACCTGCGGGGACCCTTGCGCGCGGGGGCGTCCGACGACGAGCTCGCGGTCCTGCTGCGCACCTCGATCGGCGCCAAGCTGCCCGGGCACGGGATCAACGAGCCGGGCTTCCTCCAGCCGCCGCGGCCGATGAGCCGGATCGGCGGCTGAGCGAGCTCAGCCGCCGGCGAACGGCGGCAGCACGTCCAGCACGGCGTCGTGCGCGATGGCCAGGCTCCGGTCGCTGACGTACTGCCCCTCGTGCAGCACCGAGCTGAGCCCCAGCACCCGACCGAGCTCCGCCCCGTGGAGCTCGACGAGGCGGTCGAGCAGGCTGCCCAGGTCGTCGGCGTGCACCTGCTCGGACTCGGTGCCGGCCGCCTCTGCGGCGGCGGCGAAGTAGCGCACGGTGGCCATCGTCGTCTCCTCGTCGTCTCGCTGTGCCCATCCTCGCACCTGCCCGGAGCGGGGCCGTCATCCCAGCGGGTTGATCCACCGCACCTCGGGGAAGCGGGCGAAGTCGCTGTCGCCGGAGACCACGGCAACCCCCAGCTCGACCGCCAGCGCCGCGAGCTGGGCGTCGGGGACGAGGTTGCCGGTCACGTGGTGCCGCCGTGCGAGCGTGTCGAAGGCGTGCCAGGTCCGCTCGGTCGCCGGCGGGATCCAGGCCGGTCCGGCTGCCAGCCAGCCGTCGACGTGCACCTGCGCCTCCGCGGCCGAGAGAGGGGTCGCGGTGACGCGCGGATGCGTGGCGATGCGCACGAAGGCACCCAGGCTCTGCCAGGGCAGGCCCACGCGCTCGTCGCCGTTGAGGGCGGCGGTCAGCCAGGATGCGGCCCGCTCGTGGTGGACCGACCCGGAGTCCACCGCGTGGAGGAGGACGTTGGCGTCGACGATCACGTCGGGCGTCCACCCCGGTGTCCGGCTGCGGGATCGTCGTCGAGCAGGTCGAGGACCTCGGCGACGTTGGTGACGTCCACCAGAAGACCGATGGGTGCGGAGTGGTGCACGTAGTCGGCGTGCTGCAGGCCGCGGCTGGCCATCCCCCGGCGAGCCAGGACGTTCAGCGCCTCGCTCGGGCCCAGGCCCTCCTCGCGGCGGAGCCGCTCCATCTCGGCGGCCACGTCGTCAGCCACGGTGATCGTGGTTCGCATGCACCCACGGTAGCATCATGATGCGGCCACCAGATCGTCATGATGCCCTCCCTCGGCCGTTGATCAGGGATCTCGCTGCCAGCGCTCGAGGTCGCCCCAGGTGTCGATGTCACCCAGGTGATCTGCTCCGGACGGGACCTCGTGCCACCTCAGGGGACCGACGAGCCGGCGGACCGACACGTCCCGTGCCTGCGGCAGGGCCGCGAGCGCCGCGTCGAGGGCGGCCCGGCGGTAGAGGGCGAGCAACCACTGCCGGTGGCCGGTCCCGTCGACGTGGCTGAGCGCGTCCACCCCGTCGGTGGGCAGCGACCCCAGCGCGGTATGCAGTGCCACCAGGGCGGGGGTGGCGCCGGGTTGGTCGACCGCCACGACCGCGACCCAGTCCGCGGCGGCGGGTCGGGCAGCAGCGGCGTCGGAGGAGGCGGGGTCCGCGTCGTCCAGGGCAGCCAGGCCGGCGGCGATCCCGGCCACCGGTCCCCCGTCGGGCGGGTCCTCCAGGGTGCGGACCACCCCGGCAGGGACGGGGCCGTGCCCGACGACGACGGTCCGGCCGCCGAGGGTCTGCGCGGCGTCGAGCACGCGGTCGAGCAGCGTCCGCCCGGCGACGACGATCGCCGCCTTGTCCTGCCCCCCGAGCCGTTCACCGCGGCCGCCGGCGAGGACGAGGAGGTCGACGGTCACCACGCGACGCCGCCGGTGGGGCTGCGGAGCGCCACCCGACACCCCCGGTCAGTAGGGGGGCAGGGTGGGGTCGACACGGTCGATCCAGGCCAGGATGCCGCCGGTCATCACGGTGACCTCGAGGTGCCCGAGGCGGCTGAGGTGGGCCGCTGCGCGCCGCGCGCGGGGACCGGTCTTGCAGTAGACGACCAGCGGCCCCTCGGGCAGGGCCGCCAGGTCCTCCCAGGTCAGCACCTCGCCCACCGGCACGGTCAGCGCCCCGGGGACGATGCCGAGCGCGTGCTCGGCCGGCTCGCGGACGTCGAGCAGCACCGGCGCGACGGCACCGGCGAGCGCGTCGCGGACGTCCTCCGCCGAGTGCTCGACGAGGGGCACGAGCTCGCGCACCGGTTCGTGGACGGGGGGCTGGACGACCTCGCCGACCGGGCGCAGGGGCACCTCGCGCGTGCGCTGGGTGAGCGCGTCGACGAGCAGGACGCGGTCGACCAGCGGCTCGCCGAACCCGCAGACCAGCTTGACGACCTCGGCCGCCATGATCGAGCCGACCTGGCCGGCCAGGGCGCCGAGCACCCCGGCCTCGGCGCACGAGGGCACGTCCTCCGGCCGGGGCGGCAGCGGGAAGAGGTCGCGCAGGCTCACCGCCCCCGGCCGCCCGGGGACGAAGGTCGAGAGCTGGGCGTCGAAGCGGAGCACCGCCGCCCAGACCACGGGGAGGCCGAGCGCGACCGCGGCGTCCGAGACGGCATACCTCGTGGGGAAGTTGTCCGCCCCGTCGAGGACGACGTCGTGGCCGGCGAGCAGCTCCTGGGCGTTCTCCGCGGTGATGCGGGTGTGCCGGACCTCGACCGACACGTCCGGGTTGAGCCCGGCGACGAACCGCGCCGCCGACCCGACCTTGGGCCGGCCGACCGCGTCGAGCCGGTGGATGACCTGGCGCTGCAGGTTGGTGGCGTCGACGTCGTCGTCGTCGATGATCGTCAGGTGCCCGACCCCTGCCGCGGCGAGGTAGGCGATGGTGGGGCTGCCCAGCCCGCCGGCGCCGACGACCACGACGCGCGCGGCCAGGAGCCGGCGCTGCGCCTCGATCCCCATGCCCGGCACGAGCAGGTGCCGCGAGTAGCGCGACACCTGCGTCGACGTCAGCTCGGGGCCGGGCGCGACGAGCGGCGGCAGGGGGGAGGGCATGGTCGGCAACGCTACGTCAGCGCATGGAGACGACGAGCACGCAGACGCTGTCGACGGCCGCGTGCACCTCGTGACGGGCCTGGGGGATGGCGCAGGCCGTGCCGGGCGTCAGGCGCCAGGCGGCGTCTCCCGCCGAGAGCAGCACCTCCCCGCTCAGGCACAGCAGCGACGCCGGGCCGGGGGCGTCGTGGTCGGGCAGACCCCCGCCGGCGGGCAGCGCCAGCAGGATGAGGTGCTGGCCCCGTTGGCGCACGACCGCCCGGACGGCACGCCCTGTCCCCCGCTCCCGGGCCCGCGCCAGCAGCCGTTCGCCCTCGACCTGCAGGTCGACGACCCGTTCGGGGTCGGCCTCCACCGGGGTGAGGGTCAGGCTGCCCAGGATCGGATGGTCCTCGTCGGTCACTGCACCCGCTCCCAGCCGCGCTTCTGGGCGCGGCTGCCGGTGGCGGTGCCGGGACGCTCGTCGCGGCTGCGGTAGACGATGTAGGGCCGCGTGACGTAGCCCAGCGGGGCCGAGAAGACGTGCACGAGCCGCGTGAACGGCCACATCGCAAACAGCAGGAAGGCGAGGAAGGCGTGCAGCTGGAAGCCCAGCGGTGCGCCCGCCATGAGCGAGGCGTCGGGCTGGAACCAGAAGATCTGCCGGAACCAGGGCGAGACGCCGTCGCGGTAGTTGTACTCCCCGCCGATGGTCAGCAGGCTGCCGGCGATGGTGTTCCACATCCCGAGCACGATGATCGTGCCGAGCACGGCATACATGACCTTGTCGTTGACGGTCGTGGCCCGGAACACCGGTCCGGTCGTGCGCCGCCGGTAGACGAGGATGATCAGCCCCGCGAGGGTGGCGACGCCGGCGGGGATGCCGCCGGCGAGCGCGACGAAGTGGTAGAGCTCGTGGCTGATCCCCACCCCGTCGGTCCAGTCCTGCGGCACGACGAGGCCCATGAAGTGGCCGACGGCGACGCCGAGGATGCCGAAGTGGAACAGCGGGCTGCCGATCCGCAGCAGCTTGTCCTCGTAGAGCTGGCTGGAGCGCGTGGTCCACCCGAACTTGTCGTAGCGGTAGCGCCAGAAGTGACCGACCACGAAGGTCGCCAGGCAGATGTACGGGAAGATCACCCAGAGGAAGGTGCTCATCGGGGGGCTCCTACGGGGATGGTGAGGCCGAGGGTATGGGGTGCGGCGGCGGGGGCGCCCGCGTCGCCGCAGGTGCTGCCCGAGGGGGGCGCGGTGCGAAGGTGGTCCAGGGCGGGGTCGATGGCGTAGGGCGCCTCCATCTCTTCGCCGATGCCGACCGTTTCTTGTGGAGGGCCCTCGGCGATGAGGCGGGCGAGCGCCTGCTCGTCGTCACCCGCGAGCTGCGGCAGGGTGGCCCGCAGGGCGTCGACGACGTCCAGCCACGGCGAGGACCTCTTGAGCAGCGCGCGGCGGAGCAGCTCGATCCCGACCCGGTGGTCGTTGAGCAGCCGCCAGCCGGCGTCGGGGTCCACGGTCGCGCCGAACTCCAGCACCACCGACAGATGGTCCGGCAGCTCGGCGTCGGGGTCGGTGAGCTCGGCACCGTGCTTGCGGTAGGCCTGCTTGAACTGCACGAGGGCCACCCCGCGGTTGCGGGTGTCGCCGTGCAGGAAGTAGGTCAGGTGCAGGCAGCACTTGCGCGTGACGTCGAAGGTGTCCACGTAGTCGACCTGCAGCAGCCGCAGGTCGGTCGTCTCCACGTGGTCGAGGAAACGGCCGAGCCGGTCGGCCACCTCGGGGGGCAGTCCGCTCACCACCTGCCGCAGCACCGGGAGGCGCTCGACGAGCTCGGTGCCGGGGTAGTCCAGCAGCAGGGAGACGACCTGCCAGGCGTCCGCCTGGTCGTGGGGGTCGAGCCCCGGCCCGCTGCGGCGGTGCCGTCGCCAGGGCAGCATCAGCGCTTCTCCCCCGCCCCGGCTCCGTCCATCTCCTGCGCACCCGGCGGGAACATGCCGTCCGGCACGCCCTTGCCGTCCCAGTTGAGCAGGTTGACCCGGCCCCGCTTGGTGCCGCCCGAGACGAGCGACTCGCTGGTCTGGCGCTGCTGGAGCATCTTGAAGTTCTCCACCGCCACCGGGGTCGTCGAGCCGCGGCCGGAGCCCTCGCCGAACGGCCCGGACTCGTCGAGCAGCTCGTCGTCGAAGCCGGTCACCGGGCAGTCCGTGGCCAGCTCCTCCAGGGAGTGCGCCTGCTCGCTGTGCGCGGTCGGGATGACGTAGCGCTCGTTGTACTTCGCGATCGCGAGGAGGCGGAACATGTCGTACATCTCCTCCTCGGTCATGCCGACGGCCTCGGGGATGGAGGCCTGCGGGTCACGGCCCAGGTTGATGTCGCGCATGTAGGAGCGCATGGCGGCCAGCTTGCGCAGGACGTCGTTGACGGGGCCCACGTCTCCGGCCGTGAAGAGGTTGGCGAGGTACTCCACCGGGATGCGCAGCGCCTCGATCGCGGCGAACAGGTTGTCCTTGTCCTCCGCGTCGTAGCCGGTGTCCTTGATGACGTCGACGACCGGCGACAGCGGCGGGATGTACCAGACCATCGGCATGGTGCGGTACTCCGGGTGCAGGGGCAGGGCCACGCGGTACTTCTCGATGAGGGCGTAGACCGGGGACTTCTTCGCCGCCTCGACCCAGTCGCCCGGGATGCCGGCCCGCTCGGCCTCGCGCTGCACCACCGGGTCGTTCGGGTCCAGGAAGACCGAGCGCTGCGCCTCGTAGAGGTCGTGGTCGTCCTCGACCGAGGCGGCCTCCAGCACCTTGTCCGCGTCGTAGAGCATGAGGCCGATGTAGCGCAGCCGGCCCACGCAGGTCTCCGCGCACACGGTCGGGATGCCGACCTCGACGCGTGGGTAGCAGAAGGTGCACTTCTCGGCCTTGCCGGTCTTGTGGTTGAAGTAGACCTTCTTGTAGGGGCAGCCGGTGACGCACATGCGCCAGCCGCGGCACTTGTCCTGGTCGACCAGGACGATGCCGTCCTCCTCGCGCTTGTAGATCGCGCCGGAGGGGCAGGACGCCGCGCAGCTGGGGTTGAGGCAGTGCTCGCAGATCCGCGGCAGGTAGAACATGAAGGTCTGGTCGAACTCGAACTTCACCTTGTCCTCGATGCCCTTGAGCATCACGTCCTTGACGGCGTGCTCCATCGAGCCGCCGAGGTCGTCGTCCCAGTTGGCCGACCACTCGATGTTGATCTGCTTGCCGGAGATCAGCGAGTAGGGCTTGGCGACCGGGAAGGTGTCCTGCGCCGGCGCGTTGAGGAGCGTCTCGTAGTCGTAGGTCCAGGGCTCGTAGTAGTCCGAGATCTTCGGCATCTTGGGGTTGGAGAAGATGTTGAGCAGCTTGTTGAGCCGCCCGCCGGCCTTGAGCTTCAGCCGCCCGGAGTCGGTGCGGATCCAGCCGCCCTTCCACTCCTCCTGGTCCTCGTAGCCGCGCGGGTAGCCCAGCCCGGGGCGGGTCTCCACGTTGTTGAACCAGACGTACTCGGTGCCCTGCCGGTTGGTCCACGCCTGCTTGCAGGTGACCGAGCAGGTGTGGCACCCGATGCACTTGTCCAGGTTCATGACCATCGCCATCTGTGCCATGACGCGCATGTCGTCGCTCCTACTGGTATGAGGTGTCGTCGGGTGGATCAGTACGTGACCGGGACGGTCCGCTTGCGGATCATCGTGACCTCGTCCCGGTTGTTGCCGGTCGGGCCGATGTAGTTGAAGAAGTAGGACAGCTGGGCGTAGCCGCCGATGATGTGGCTGGGCTTCATGAGGATGCGGGTCAGGCTGTTGTGGATGCCCCCGCGCTTGTTGTCCGTCTCGGTCAGCGGGACGTCGATGAGCCGGTCCTGGGCGTGGTGCATGTAGACCGTCCCCTCCGGCATCCGGTGGCTGACGATCGCGCGGCAGGCCACGACGCCGTTGCGGTTGACCGCCTCGATCCAGTCGTTGTCCGCGACGCCGATCTTGACGGCGTCCAGGTCGGACATCCAGATCGTCTGGCCGCCGCGCGAGAGCGAGAGCATGAACAGGTTGTCCTGGTACTCGCTGTGGATCGACCACTTGTTGTGCGGCGTCAGGTAGCGCACCGACACGCCCAGCTCGGTCTGCTCCCCCAGCGGCGTCTCACCGAACAGCGTGCTCATGTTCAGCGGGGGCCGGTAGGTCGGCAGCGACTCGCCCATCCCCTGCATCCAGTCGTGGTCCAGGTAGAACTGCTGGCGACCGGTGAGGGTGTGGAAGGGCTTGGACCGCTCGATGTTGATCGTGAACGGGCTGTAGCGCCGCCCGCCGCTCTCCGATCCCGACCACTCCGGGGAGGTGATGACCGGGACGGGGGCCGCCTGGGTGTCGGCGAACGTGATCTGCTTGCCCTCGTGCTCGGCCGCCAGGTCGTGCAGGAGCGTTCCTGTCCGCTTCTCCAGGGTCTTGAAGCCCTGGGTCGAGAGGTGGCCGTTGCAGGTCGCCGACAGGTGCATGATGCCCTCGGCGACGTGCACGTCGGTCTCCAGCTTCGGCTGGCCGGCGGCGACGCCCGTGCGGACCGTCCCGTTGTGGTGCCGCAGGATGTCGATCTCCCGCTTGACGTCGTAGGCCACGCCCTTGGTCAGCATGCCGACCTTCTCCAGCAGCGGACCGATCGCGGTCATCTTCTCGAAGACGGCAGGATAGTCGCGCTCGACCTCGACGATGACGGGCATCGTCCTGCCGGGCACCGGCTCGACCTCGCCGGTCCTCCAGTCCTTGACCCGGCCGTGCACGGTGGCCATCGCCTCGGGCGTGTCGTGCCACAGCGGCTTGGCGACGACGTCCTTGCGGGTGCCGAGGTGCTCGACGGACAGCTCGGAGAACTTCTTGGCGATCGCCTTCCAGGCGTCCCAGTCGGTCTTGGCCTGCCACGGCGGGGCGATCGCGGGGTTGAAGGAGTGCACGAACGGGTGCATGTCGGTGGTGTTGATGTCGTGCTTCTCGTACCAGGTGGCCGCCGGCAGCACCACGTCCGACAGGAGCGTGGAGCTGGTCATCCGGAAGTCCAGGGTCAGCAGCAGGTCGAGCTTGCCCTCGGCCGCCCGCTCGGGCCAGCGCACGCCGACCGGGCGCTGGGCCTCCGAGGCCTCGGCCGCCCTGACGGCGTTGTCGGTGCCCAGGAGGTGCTTGAGGAAGTACTCGTTGCCCTTGGCCGAGGAGCCGAACAGGTTGGCCCGCCACAGCGACAGGATGCGCGGGTGGTTCTCCTCCGCCTCGGGGTCCTCGACCGCGAAGCTGAGCTCGCCCGCCTTGAGCTGCTGCACGACATACTCCGGCGCGCTGAGCCCGGCCAGCGCCGCCTCGTCCGCGACCTCCAGGGAGCTGCGGTTGAACTGCGGGTAGGAGGGGGTCCAGCCGAGGCGCACGGACTGCGCCAGCAGGTCCATGGTGCCGCGGCCTGCGAACACCCCGGTGCTGCCGTTGATCGCGTCGGCGTCGAAGGTGTCGTAGCGGTACTGCGAGGTGTTGACGTACCAGTACGCCGTCTGGTTCATGTGCCGAGGGGGACGGACCCAGTCGAGCGCGAACGCGAGGTGCTGGAAACCCATGATCGGGCGCACCTTCTCCTGGCCGACGTAGTGCGCCCAGCCGCCGCCGTTGCGGCCCTGGCAGCCGGTGATCGTGGTGAGCACGAGCATCGCCCGGTAGATCTGGTCGGAGTGGTACCAGTGGTTGGTGCCGGCGCCCATCAGGATCATGCCGCGACCCTGGGTGTCGATCGCGTTCTGCGCCCACTCGCGCGCGATCCGGATGATCTGCTCGGCGGGCGCTCCGCTGATCTCGGCGGCCCAGGCGGGGGTGGCCGGCACCGACGCGTCGTCGTAGCCGGTGGGCCAGGCGCCCGGGAGCCCGTGGCGACCGACGCCGTAGTGGGCGAGCATGAGGTCGAGCACCGTGGTGACGAGGTGGTCGCCGACGCGGCGGACCGGCACGCCGCGACGCTCGCGCACCTGGTCCCCGTCGACGTTGTCGAACCGGGGCAGCAGGACCTCCACGGCCTCGCCGGTGTCGCCGTGCAGGCTCAGGACGGGTCGGACGTCGCCGAGCTCGAGGTTCCAGCGGCCCACGCCCTCCTCGCCGAAGCGGTGGCCGATCGAGCCGTTGGGGATGACGACGCGGTCGGTCGCCCCGTCGAGGACGGCCGGCTTCCACACCGCGTTCTCCGAGCCCTGCTCGTCGTTGTCGAAGTCGCCGGCGGTGAGGAACTTGCCCGGCGTATAGACCAGGTGCTCGCTGCGCTCGCCCTGCTCCCCCTGTTCCGTCGAAGAAGCTCCTTCGTCGCCTTCGACAGGGTCCAGGGTGATGAGGTAGGGCAGGTCGGTGAAGCGCTGGTTGTACTCGGTGAAGAAGTCGACCTGCTGGTCGACGAAGAACTCGCGGAGCACGACGTGGCCCATGCCCATCGCCAGGGCGCCGTCGGTGCCGGGCCTGGAGGCCACCCACTCGTCGGCGAACTTGACGTTCTCGGCGTAGTCCGGGGCGACCGCGATGACCTTCTGGCCGCGGTAGCGGGCCTCGGTCATCCAGTGCGCGTCCGGGGTGCGGGTCAGCGGGACGTTGGAGCCCCACATGATGAGGTAGCCCGCGTCCCACCAGTCGCCGGACTCGGGCACGTCGGTCTGGTCCCCGAACATCTGCGGGGAGGCGTTCGGCAGGTCGGCGTACCAGTCGTAGAAGGACAGCATCGGGGCGCCGATGAGCTCGAGGAAGCGGGAGCCGGAGGCGTAGCTGACCGGCGACATCGCGGGGATGGGCGAGAAGCCGGCGATCCGGTCCGGGCCCCAGCGCTTCACGGTGTAGACGTGGGCGGCCGCGATCATCTCCACGGCCTCCTCCCAGGTGGCACGGACCAGACCGCCCTTCCCGCGGCCGGACTTGTACCGTCGGGCCTTCTCCTCGTCCTGGACGATCGAGGCCCAGGCCACGACCGGGTCGCCGAACTGCCGCTTGGCGTCGCGGAACATCTCGAGCAGGGTGCCGCGCACGTAGGGGTAGCGCACCCGGGTGGGGCTGTAGGTGTACCAGGAGAAGGCGGCCCCGCGGGGGCACCCGCGGGGCTCGTACTCGGGGCGGTCGTCTCCGGTGGAGGGGTAGTCGGTCTGCTGCGCCTCCCAGGTGATGATCCCGTCCTTGACGTAGACCTTCCACGAGCAGGACCCCGTGCAGTTGACGCCGTGCGTGGACCGCACGACCTTGTCGTGGGCCCACCGGTCGCGGTAGAAGGAGTCGCCGCTGCGCCCGCCCTGCAGGCTCAGCGTGCGCCGGTCCTCGGACACCTCCCCCCGGGTGAAGAACCGGCGGGTGCCGACCAGCGCGTCGCTCAGCCGACCGTCGAGGCGGGACGTGGTGCGCTCACTCATGGGTGCTCTCCTGGGTGCTCGGCGTTCGGGTCGGGTCCGGGTGGGATCGGGCGGTCGGGTCGGGGTCGCGCCCGGCGGCCGGCAGGTCGAGGGGCGGTCGGGTGCCGTGGCCCCTGCGGACCAGCGTCGCGTGGCACGTGCGCTCGGCGACGAACGGCCGCAGGCTCACGGTGGCCTGCTCCTCGCCGGCCACCTCCAGCGCGCCCCGCAGCAGTCCCCGGTGGACGCCGCAGACCACCTCCGGGTGCACGCGGGCGAGGTCGAGGAACGGGCAGTCCTGCAGGGTCAGGGTGACGTCCCCCTCGCGGCCCCCCAGGGCCAGGTCGGGGCTGTAGCCCCACTCCTGCAGCAGGTCGACGACGCCGCCCACCTTGGCCACCCACTCCCCCGTGGTGACGGCCGGCACGGCGGACGGGTCGTCCGCGCGCCCCTCCTGCGCGAGCCGGTTGCGCACCCACTGCACCCCGGCCTCCTCCGGCGTGAGCCGGTCCCGGTCCGCGGGGTCGAGCGCCTCGGCGAGGAGGGTGGCGAGCACCTGGTAGGGCCCCTCGACCGCCTGGTGCGGGACCGACCCGAGGGTGCCCTCGACCACGACATACCGCTTGGCGGGCCGTCCGGCGCCCCCGCTGCGCACGAAGTGGCTGGCGAGCAGTCCGGCCGACACCAGCTGGTCGAGGTGGAAGCGCACCGTCGTGCTGTGCAGCCCCAGGACCTCACCGAGCTCGGCCGCCGTCAGTCCCGTGTCGCGGGTCCGACGACCCTCCACGGCCAGGCGCGGCAGGGCAGCCAGGTGGTCGACGATGGCCCGGCGCACCGTGGAGGCCAGCAGGGACGCGCCGTCGTGCCCCGTCTGCTCAGCAGCGCCCATGCTCCACCTTTTGTCGGATACGGATCACGTATATCTAAGCCTACGACGCGCGGTTTCCGCAACCACCCCGGCCGACCCCGTGCCGACCCCGTGCCGACCCCCTTCCGACCGGGACCACCGCAGGTCAACGGCCTCATTTGCACACATCTTCATGACCTAAACAAGGGGAGTTGTGCGCCCCACCCCGTGACCGTCGCGCGGCCCCGTGGCGCGGGTGTATGGTCGTGCCTGACATATTGCGATGAACGGTTCCTCTAATCGGAGTGCTGATGACGACCACCGCCCCCGCGGTCGCCACCCCGGAGTCCCCCCGCACCTCGGGCGCCAACCGCGTCCTGTGGACCTCCACCGTGGCGTTCACCCTCATGTTCGCCGTCTGGCTGATGTTCGGCATCCTCGGCAAGCCGATCAGGGAGGAGTTCGGGCTCACCGACACCCAGCTGTCCTGGGTCTCGGCCTTCGCCGTCCTCAACGGCTCGATGTGGCGGCTGCCTGCCGGCATGCTGACCGACCGCATCGGCGGCCGCAAGGTGATGACGGCGATGCTGGCGGCGACGGCCGTCCCCGCCTTCCTCGTCAGCCGCGCCGACAGCTACGGCATGCTGCTGGTGCTGGCCTTCCTCGTCGGCTTCGCCGGCAACTCCTTCAGCGTCGGCATCGCCTGGAACGCCGCCTGGACCCCGCGCGAGCGCCAGGGCTTCGCGCTCGGCCTCTTCGGGGCCGGCAACGTCGGTGCCTCGGTGACCAAGTTCATCGGCCCGCCGATCATCCTCGCCACCGCCGGCACCACCTTCGCCCTCGGCATCCAGGGCGGCTGGCGCCTGATCCCCGTGGTGTACGCCGTGCTCCTGCTGCTCATGGCCGTCGCGGTCTGGTTCCTCACCCCCTCGGTCGACCGCAAGCCCGGGGCGAGCACGTCGCTCGGCGAGATGCTCCTCCCCCTCCGGCAGCTGCGCGTGTGGCGGTTCAGCCTCTACTACGTGGCCGTCTTCGGCGCCTACGTCGCCCTGGCGGCCTGGCTGCCGCTCTACTACATCGACAACTTCGACGTCTCCCTCACCACGGCCGGCCTGCTCACCGCGCTGTTCATCTTCCCCGCCTCGCTGCTCCGCCCGGTCGGCGGCTGGTTCTCCGACCGGTGGGGCGCACGCCGGGCGATGTACGGCACCTTCCTGGTGATGCTGCTGGCCACCGGGATCCTCATGATGCCCAACGGTCACATCGTCATCAACCACGCCGACGGCACGCAGACCGAGCACCTGGCCTACGCCATGAACATCGTCCCGTTCACCGCCCTGCTCTTCCTGCTCGGCTGCGCGATGGGCGTGGGCAAGGCGGCCGTCTACAAGCACATCCCGGAGTACTTCCCCGGCAACGTCGGGGCGGTCGGTGGGCTCGTCGGGATGCTCGGCGGGCTCGGCGGCTTCTTCCTGCCCCCGATGTTCGCCTACACCAAGCTCTGGTCCGGCTTCCCGACCTCGACCTTCTTCGTCCTCTTCCTGCTCACGGCCGTGTGCCTGATCTGGATGCACCTGACCATCGTGCGCATGCTGCACGACCGCTCGCCCGAGCTCGCCGACAAGCTCGAGCACGAGCCGACCACCGCCACCGCCACGCCCTTCCAGGAGGCCCGCGCATGACCACCGCCGATCCCCGCCGCACCGGCAGCCGCTGGCTGCAGGACTGGGACCCCGAGAACGAGGAGACCTGGGACAGCAAGATCGCCTGGCAGACGCTGTGGATCACCACGTTCACGCTGACCCTGGCCTTCGTCACCTGGTTCCTGCCCAGCGCGATCGTCCCCAAGCTCAACGACATCGGCTACTCCTTCACCCAGACCCAGCTCTACTGGATGGCGGCGATGCCCGGCCTGGCCGCCGGTCTGCTGCGCATCGTGTGGATGGTCCTGCCGCCGCTGATGGGCACCCGCACGATGGTCTCCCTGACGACCGCCCTCCTCGTCTTCCCGCTGCTGGGCTGGGGCGTCCGCGTGCAGGAGCCGACCGCCCCCTACTGGGAGCTGATGGTGCTGGCCTTCCTCGCCGGCATCGGCGGCGGCGCGTTCTCCGGGTTCATGCCGAGCACCTCCTACTTCTTCCCCAAGCGCATGCAGGGCACGGCCCTGGGTCTGCAGGCGGGCCTGGGCAACTTCGGCGTCTCCCTGGTGCAGCTGCTCACCCCGTGGCTCATCGGCTTCTCGATGCTCGGCTTCCTCGGCAACAGCCAGATGATGCAGCTGGCCGGCCAGGAGAGCCAGGAGGTCTGGTACCAGAACGCCGCCTTCTTCTGGATCCCGTTCGTCCTGGTCGGCGCGGCCTGGGCGTGGATGGCGCTGAAGTCGGTGCCGGTCAAGGCCAACGTCCGCCAGCAGTTCGACATCTTCTCCAACCCCGACACCTGGTTCATGACGCTGCTCTACATCATGACCTTCGGCACCTTCTCAGGGCTCGCGGCGCAGTTCGGTCTGCTCATGAAGAACCTCTACGGCGCGGGGAACCCGGAGATCGTGCAGGGCGCGGGCGCGAGCGCCCAGCTGCTCATCGACGGGTACGACGTGCCCGAGGTGGTCAAGTTCGTCTTCCTCGGCCCGCTCATCGGCGCCGGAGCCCGGGTCCTCTTCTCCCCGCTCACCGACAAGATGGGCGGGGCGATCTGGACGCTGATCTCCGGCCTCGGCATCATCGCCTCGATCTCCTTCACGCTGACCGCGCTCGTACCGGACACCACCTCGGCCGCCACCCTCGACGCCGGGTTCGACCGGTTCCTGTGGGGCATGCTCGCGATCTTCCTGTTCGCCGGCATCGGCAACGCCTCGACCTTCAAGCAGATGCCGATGATCTTCGAGCGGCGCCAGGCCGGTGGTGTGATCGGCTGGACGGCGGCGATCGCGGCGTTCGGACCGTTCTTCTTCGGCATCGGCCTGACCCTCATGACCCCGACCATCTTCTACATCATCGGCCTGGTCTTCGCCGTGATGTGCGTGGCGATCACCTGGATCCGCTACGCCCGCCCCGGCGCCCCCAAGAAGAGCTGACCCCACCGACGACCACCGACCACCGACCACCGACCACCGACCACCGACCACCGACCACCGACCACCGAAGGACACACCATGACCGACCACCGCACCGAGCTGCCCGTCACCCAGGTCCGCGAGAGCGGCTGCGCCTGCGGCTGCGTCGACGAGGGCATCCCCGCCCTCGACGCCCGCGAGATCCCGCACGCCATCCGGCACGCCACCATCTTCGGCGCCCTCGGCGGCCTGCGCCCGGGTCAGCAGATGGACCTCGTCGCGCCGCACGACCCGCTGCCCCTGCTCGCGCAGCTGGCCGACCGCGAGGGCGACGCCCTCACGCACACCTACGTCGAGAGCGGCCCCGAGGCCTGGACCCTGCGCTTCACCCGCCAGTCCTGATGTGCACCTACTGCGGCTGCGAGTCGATCGAGGTGATCGGCCGCTTCATGGCCGAGCACACCGAGATCGTCAACGCCGCAGGGGTGCTGCGCCGGGCCGTCGAGTCCGGCGGCCGGCGCGCGGTCGAGCAGGCGAGCGACGGGGTGGCCGACCTGCTCCACCCGCACACCAGGGCGGAGGAGGTCGGGCTGTTCTCGGTGATGCGCCGCCAGGAGGAGTTCACCGACCACATCGACAGCCTCTGCGCCGAGCACACCTCCCTCGACGAGCAGCTCGCGGCGGTGCGCTCCGGCCGGCACGACCGGCTCGACGAGTTCATCCACGACCTGCGCCACCACATCGACCGCGAGGACAACGGGCTCTTCCCGGCCTCCGCCATCGCGCTCGACGGACCGGACTGGGCCGAGGTCGACGAGATCACCCCACCCGCCCCGTGAGGGGTATGCCGTGAACGCGCGCCTGCGCGGTGCCCCGCTCCTGCTCGTCCCCGGAGGGCTGGCCCTGCTGACGGGCCTGGACGCGGCGCTGACGCTGGCCGGGCTCCCCGCACCCGCGGGCAGCCCGAGCCTCGCGGTGCTGCACGGCCCGCTGATGGTGATGGGCTTCCTCGGCACGGTCATCGCCCTGGAGCGTGCGGTGGCCCTGCGCCAGCCGTGGGGCCTGCTCGTCCTGGTCCTCGTCTACGTCGCGCTGCACCAGCGCAACTCCGACCCGGTGGTCGCCGTCGAGGGGCTGGGGGCCGTCCTGGCGGCGGCCGCCGCACTCCTGATGACCCGGGTCGACGTCCTGGTCACCGTCCCCCTGCTGATCGCCTTCGTGGTGCTCACCATCGGCGCCGAACGCGTCGAGCTCGCCCGCCTCGCCATGCCCCGGGACGCCACGACGACGCTCACCGGCTTCTCGGTGCTCGTCGCCGGCGCGGCCGTCGCCGCGACCCTCTGGCCGACCACGGGCGGCCGAGCGCTCGGCGGCGTGCTGCTGCTCCTCACCCTGTGGCTGGTCCGGCACGACGTGGCCCGCCGCCTCGTGCGGAGCAGCGGCCTGCCGCGCTTCGCCGCCGCCGCACTGCTCGCCGGCTACCTGTGGCTCGCCGTGGCTGCCACCACCCTCCTCCTGGTCGGCCGCCCGGTCGGGGCCGCCTACGACGTGGTGGTCCACGCGACCTTCCTCGGCTTCGCGATGTCGATGGTCCTGGCCCGCGTGCTCGGCGCGGCCCTGGAGGCTGTCCGCCTGTGGGAGGGCGCCCTCGTCCGCAACGTGGCCGCCCTGCTCCTCTTCGTGCTCACCGCTGCCGCGACAGCCGTCTCTGCCACGCGCCCCGGCACCCGCCGGACCCGTCCGCTCCCCGAGGTGACCCGATGACCCTGTCCTCCCGTCCGGCCGCGCCGGACGGCGCCGGCCTCCCCCGACCCAGCGCGCCCGTGGGGGCCCGCGGACGCTGGGCCCTGCGTGACTACCCCGGGCTGCTGTGGATGGTGCTGGCCGTCGCGGTCACCCTCGCCCACCCGTTCGTGCCAGGCTCGCGCTGGCTCATGGTCCACCTCGTCCTCCTCGGTGCCCTGACCCACTCGATCATGGTCTGGAGCACCCACTTCACCCAGGCGCTCCTGAAGACACGGCCCGGCCTCGACGACCGGAGGGCGCAGTCGCGCCGCCTCGTCCTGCTCCTCGTAGGGACCGCGACGACCGTCGTCGGCGTGCCCACCGCGCAGTGGTGGCTGACGGTCCTCGGCGCCACGCTGGTCTCCGTCGCCGTGGTCTGGCACGGGGTCCAGCTGCTGCGCAGGTTGCGGGTGGCGCTGCCGGGAAGGTTCCGGATCACGATCCGCTACTACCTCGCGGCAGCGGTCTGCCTCCCCGTGGGCGCCACCCTCGGGGTGCTGCTGGCCCGCGGGCTCGACGACGGCACCCACGGACGGATCCTGCTGGCGCACAGCATGGTCAACGTGCTCGGTTGGGTGGGTCTGACCGTCACCGGCACCCTGCTCACGCTGTGGCCCACGATGCTGCGCACGCCGATCGGCCCCCGGGCCGAGGCCCGGGCCAGCACCGCCCTGCCCGGCTTCGCCGTCGCCCTCATCCTCCTGGTCGCCGGTGCTCTCGCCGACCTGCGCTGGTTGACCCTCGTCGCCGTCGCCCTCTACGCAGCCGCCCTGCTGTGGTGGGCCTCCGCGGTGCTCACCCCGGTCCGACGCTCGTGGCCTCCTCGCGAGTTCGCGCCGGCCTCGGTCGGGCTGTCCCTCGTGTGGTGGGTCGTGGGGCTGGGCCTGGTCCTCGTCCGCCTGGCCACCACGCAGACCTGGGCCGAGTTCGCCGGCGGCCTCGGCACCACCACCGCCGTCCTCGTCGTCGGCTTCGCCGCCCAGCTGCTCCCCGGCGCCCTGTCCTACCTGGTGCCCTCGGTCATCGGCGGCGGCAAGACGGTGGTGCGTGCCGGGCAGGCGTGGTTCGACCGCTGGGCCACGGCGCGGCTGGTCGTCGTCAACGGCGGGCTGCTCCTCGCGCTCCTGCCCGTCCCGAGCCTCGTGCGGGTGACCGTCACCCTGCTCGTCCTCGTGGCCCTGGCCACCTTCGTCCCGCTGATGCTGCGCGGCATCGCCGCCTCCGCCGCCGCCAAGCGCGAGGTGGAGGCCGCGCGGGCCCGCGGCGAGCGCCCGGCAGGTGCGGTCCCCACCCCGGGCCTGCGCGACGGCGAGCCCGACCGGATGCCCTCCATCTGGTCGCCCGGACAGGTCGTCGCCGCCGTCACCGCGCTCGTCCTCGCGGCGTCGGTCGGCGTGGCGATGGACCCCGCCGCCGCGGGACTCGCGCCGGGCAGCAGCACGTCCGCCGGACGCACGGGCGCACCCGCCGGCGAGGCCGTCGCCACCGGCGAGACCACGACGGTCCGCGTGCTGGCCCAGGACATGCGTTTCGAGCCCTCCAGCATCGAGGTCCCGCGGGGCGACAGGCTGGTCGTCGAGGTCGTCAACGTCGACCCGACCAACGTCCACGACCTCCAGCTCCTCGGCGAGCGCACCCCCAGACTCGCGCTCGACGAGAGCGCCACCCTCGACCTCGGCGTGGTGGGTGGGACCGTGCAGGGCTGGTGCACCATCGTCGGGCACCGCCAGATGGGGATGGTCCTCGACGTCGTCGTCACCGGTGACGTACCAGACGCCACCGACCACCCCACCCACGACCCGACCGACCCCGCCGACCCCGCCGGCACAGCCACGCCATACCCCGCGCCTGTGCACCTCGACCCCGACGCCCGGGTCGAGCGGCCTGTCGACCCCGTGCTGCTCCCCCTGACCACCCCCGCGGGCACGGTCCACCAGCTGACGCTGACCGCCACCGAGGAGGAGCTCGAGGTGGCGCCCGGCGTCACCCAGACCCGGTGGACGTTCGACGGGCAGGTGCCGGGGCCCACCCTGCGCGGGCGGGTCGGCGACGTCTTCGAGATCACCCTGGTCAACGACGGGACGATGGGGCACTCGATCGACTTCCACGCCGGGGCCCTGGCGCCGGACCGGCCGATGCGCACGATCCCGCCCGGCGAGACGCTGGTCTACCGGTTCACCGCGACGCGGGCGGGCATCTGGATGTACCACTGCTCCACGATGCCGATGTCCAGCCACATCTCGGCCGGCATGCACGGCGCGGTGGTCGTCGAGCCCGAGGAGGGGCTGCCGGAGGTCGACCGCGAGTACGTCGTCGTCCAGTCAGAGGTGTACCTCCGGCCCGGCACCGGGCACGGCGGCACCGCCCCGGCGGAGGTGGACCCGGAGGCCATCGCGGCGGAGCGACCGACGTTCGTGACCTTCAACGGCATCGCCCACCAGTACGACGCACCGGACCAGATGTTCGCGGCCCGGGTGGGCGAGCGGGTGCGCTTCTGGGTGCTCGACGCCGGCCCCAGCCGGCCGACCTCCTTCCACGTCGTCGGCGAGCAGTTCGACACCGTCTACCTCGAGGGCGCCTACCGCCTCGGCGGTCCGGACGGCCCCGCGGAGGGGGCGGGCGCGCAGGCCCTCGGGCTGCAGGCTGCGCAGGGCGGGTTCGTCGAGCTGTCGTTCCCCGAGCCGGGGCACTACCCGGTCGTCTCGCACATCATGGTCGACGCGGAGCGAGGCGCGCACGGCGTCGTGCACGTCACCGAGTAGCGCTGCGCTACGCGGCTCCCCAGCGTCCCTCGTCGAGCCGCAGCAGGCCCTCGCCGCGCAGCCGCTGCAGCCACGGGTGCGCCGGCTCGGCGCCCCAGCGCCCGCGCCACACCTCGGCGTGGCGCAGCGCGATCCTCGTCTCCTGCGTGCGGTCGAGGTCGGCGCGGGGCTGCACGTAGGCCGTGGCCCCGCCCACCCAGACCAGGGCACCGCCCGCGTTGTGCACCACGTGGGCGAAGTCGGCGTCCTCGAGCCCGTGACCGGTGTAGTCCTCGCAGAAGCCCCCCGTGGCCCGGAAGTCCTCGGGCGACATGGCGAAGGCCACCGCGTGGAAGTAGTCCCAGCGGGTCTCGGGTCGCAGCTCACCGGGCGAGAGAGCGGGGGTGCCGGGGGTGCGCACGCCGTACTTGTGGAGGTGGCCGAGGGGGTAGCCGACGTGCTCGTCGGGCGGTTCCGGCAGCTGGAGCACCGGCCCTGCCCAGACGACGGGGCCGTCGGGCCGCGCGAGGTCCCTCAGCGCGGGGGAGACCCCGGTGACGGCGTCGGCATACCTCTCCAGCGTCCGGCTCCCGGGGATCACGTCACCGTCGAGGAAGATCAGCACGTCGGCGCCGACCTCGAGGGCCTCGCGCGCGGCACGGTTGCGGGCGGCTGCCAACGGAAGCGCGCGCCGGTCGGTGGGGACGGGGCAGACGACGGTGGTCCAGCGGTCGGTGCCCAGCGGGAGCCGTCCACGGGTCAGGTCGCGGTCGCCCATGGAGACGACGACGTGGAGGTCCGGGGGGACCGACCCGACGGAGAGGCCGTCGACCTGTCGGAGCAGCTCCTCCGGTCGCCCCTTGGACATGGTGAGCACCGCGATCGTCCCTGGCACCGCCGTAGCCTACCGAGGGCACCTGACCACCGGCTACCCCCCTGCGGGTGGTCCCGCGCGCCGTCCCACCGGGCCGGTGGGCGTCGATCCATGCGACCGTGGCGGCCGGACGGCGGTACCGTGGTCGCTATGGATGCCACACGGCCCGTGACCGTGGCCATCGCGAACGACTACGAGGTGGTCGTGCGCGGTGTCCTCGCGATGCTGACCCCCTTCGCCGACCGCGTCGAGATCGTGGAGCTGGACGCCCAGCTCCAGGTGCTGACAGCGGTCGACGTCACGCTCTACGACACCTTCGCAGCGGGGCAGGTCGACGACACCAAGTTCGACCAGGTGCTGGGCGACCAGGCCCGCCACGTGGTCGTCTACTCATGGAACATGCACCCGCAGCTGGTCGAGGTGGCGCTCTCGAAGGGGTGCCGGGGCTACCTGGACAAGACGATCGACGCAGAGTCGCTGGTCGACGCGCTCGAACGGGTCGCCGACGGAGACATCGTGGTCTCTCCCACCCGGCTGCCGGTCGAGCCGCTGCGGGAGGAGGCCGAGGCCCTGCCCTACCAGGGGGACTGGCCGGCCCGCACGCACGGTCTCTCCCCCCGGGAGGCGGAGGTCCTCGCCCTCATCGCGCAGGGGCTGACGAACCTGGACATCGCCTCCCAGACCTACCTGTCGATCAACTCGGTCAAGACCTACATCCGCAGCGCCTACCGCAAGATCGGGGTGACCCGCCGGTCGCAGGCCGTGCTGTGGGGCATCCACCACGACCTGCTGCCCGACGTCATGCGGGACACCGACCCCGAGGGCGCGCCGGCCGCAGCCGGGGCGTAGTCCCTCCGACCGTCCGGGGCGCCTCCCCGCCTCACTCCGGGACGTAGACCACCGCAGAGTAGGGGCCGAGGTCGAGCACCGAGACGCCGTCCTCGACGACGAGGTCCGGCGTGGCGTGGTCCCCGAAGAGCTGGCTGTAGCGGCGCGCGTCGCTGTTGAACACCACCCGCCAGTGCCCGTCGGGCAGCTCCACGCGCCGCTGCACCGCGTGGGCATCCATGTTGAGCGCCACGAGCACGTGCTGGTCGTCGTCGGTCGAGCGCATGAACGCGATCACGTTGGCGTCGTCGTCGAGCGTGACCAGCGCCGTCCTGGGGCCCGAGAGCCCGGGGGTCTCGCCGTCGAGGTTGCGCCGCATGCGGATGAGGTCGCGGAACATCTGGGTGATGTCCCGGAAGGCCCACGCCCGCTCCCAGTCCAGCGGCACGGTGTCGCGGAACCACTCGTCCTCGAGGAACTCCTGCCCCTGGAACAGCATCGGCATACCCGGTGCGGTGAGGACGAGCGCCGCCCCCAGGGTGGCGCGCTTCTGCGCGTCCCAGCCGCTGGGGTTGTCGCCCCTGACCTCGGAGGTGACGCGCGCCTTGCCGTTGGCGACCTCGTCGTGGGACTCGATGTAGATGACCCGGTCGAAGGCGTTGTGGTAGGCGTGCAGGACCGCCTTGGCGACGTCCGGGATCGAGCGGTGCTCGTCCGAGGGGTGGATGAGCGCCTCACGCACCGGGTGGACGAACTGGTTGTCCCACTGCGCGTGCATCGCCGCGCCGCCGTCCGTGGTCGAGGTGACGGCGGCGTCGTTGTGCAGGTCCTCGGCGATCACCAGGTGCCCGGGGTAGTCGCTGCGGACCATCTGCCCGATCGAGCGCATCATCGCCCAGCCCTCGGGGATGTCCCCGGTGAAGCCGTCGACGTGGCGCATGTAGGGCGTCATGTCCAGGCGCAGACCGTCGACGTGGTAGTGGTCCAGCCACATCCGCGCGTTGTCCAGGATGAAGTCGCGGACCTCCTGACGGCCGAAGTCGGGGCGGGTGTCGCCCCACGGGGTGTGGGAGCGCCAGTCGTTGTAGAAGTAGATGCCTCCCTTGCCCTCCTCGCTCCACCCGTCGAACTGCCACAGCGAGAGGTCGCTGGGGCCGAAGTGGTTGTAGACGACGTCGACCAGGACGGCGATGCCGTGCTTGTGCGCCTCTCGGACGAACGTCTTCAGCGCGTCCGGGCCGCCGTAGGTGTGCTCGACGGCGAAGATGTGCGCCGGGTTGTAGCCCCAGGAGTAGTCGCCGGCGAACTCCATCAGCGGCATCAGCTCGATGGCGTTGACGCCGAGCCCGACGAGGTAGTCGAGCCGGCCGACCAGGTCGTGCAGGTCGCCCGGGCCACCGTCCTGGCTGACCATGAAGGAGCCGATGTGCGTCTCGTAGATGACCAGCTGGTGCTGGGCCGGCGTGAGGAACTCCTCGTGCTCCCAGTCGAAGCGCCGGTGGTCGTAGAGGATGCCGTTGCCCACCGAGTTCGTCGTGGCGTAGGCACGCGGGTCGATGCGGTAGAAGCTGCGGTCCCCGTTGGTGATGACGAACTGGTACTCCTGGCCGTGCTCGGCGCCCTCGACGTCGGTCGACCAGTTGCCGTTGCCCTCCGCCTCCAGCAGGTGCGCACGCTCGTCCCAGCCGTTGAAGTCGCCCACGACCCTCACCGCGTCGGCGTGCGGCGCCCAGACACGGAAGGTGAAGCCTTCGTCGTAGGCGATGGCGCCCATGCCGGGGTGGGACGAAGTCACGGTGGCCTCCAGGGTCGGTCGAGCGGACGCGGGCGCGCCATCGCTCAATGCTAGGGCTCCCCCCGCAGGGGGTGCGAAACGGCAGGTGGGCAGGTATGCCGCAGACTTGTCGCCGTGACCTCGCCCTCCTCCTCGAGCCCGCCCTCGACCTCCCGGCCCCCGAGGGCTGGACGTCAGCTGGCGGACCTGGGGCCTGTCGAGCAGCTGCGGGCCGGTCGGCTGGTCCCCCGGCTGTCGCTGTTGCTGGTCGGTCTCTTCCTCTACGGCGCCTCGATGGCGCTCGTCGTGCGCAGCGTGCTCGGGCTGATCCCCTGGGACGTCCTGCACGTGGGCCTGCAGCAGCACGTGCCCCTCAGCTTCGGGACGGTCGTGGTGGCCGTGTCGGTGCTCGTCCTGCTGCTCTGGGTCCCGCTGCGGCAGAAGCCGGGCCTCGGGACGCTGGCCAACGCCTTCCTCATCGGCCCGTCGGCGGACCTCGTGCTCGCGGTGCTGCCGCAGACCGAGGACCTGGGCTGGCGGGTCGTGCTCCTCGTCGCCGGCATCGTGCTGAACGGGGTGGCCACGGGGATGTACATCGGCTCCCAGTTCGGCCCCGGTCCCCGCGACGGGCTGATGACCGGGCTGGCCCGGGTGTCCGGCCGGTCGATCCGGCTGGTGCGCACCCTCCTCGAGGTCACCGTCGTCGCGGTCGGCTGGCTGCTCGGCGGCGTCGTCGGGGTGGGCACGGTCCTCTACGCCCTGGCGATCGGGCCCCTGGCGCACGTCTTCCTGCCGCTGTTCACCGTCGACCTGCCACCGCGGGACCGGGCCACGTGAGCCCCGCCGCGCCCGAGGGGGCCGGCGCGGTGCGGCCAACCCCGTCCGGGTGGGTCCTGACGCTGACCCTGGCGGCGCTGTCGATGATCGGGCCGTTCACCATCGACACGATCTTCCCCGGCTTCGCGGAGATGGGCGAGGAGTTCGGCTCGAGCCCGGCGGCGCTGCAGCAGGTGACGAGCGTCTACCTGCTGGCGTTCGCGCTGATGAGCGTGGTGCACGGACCGCTGTCGGACGCGCTCGGGCGACGGCCCGTGATGCTCGTGGGACTGGGCGGGTATGTCGTGGCCTCCGCCGCGTGCGCGCTCGCCCCGTCCCTGGGCTGGCTGCTGGTGGGCCGGGTGGTCCAGGGGCTCTTCGCCGGTGCCGCGACGATCGTCAGCCGGGCGGTGATCCGCGACCTGTTCTCCGGTGCGGAGGCCCAGCGGCTGATGAGCCAGGTGATGGTGATCTTCGCGATCGCGCCCGCGATCGCCCCGGTCGTGGGCGGATGGATCCTGCAGTGGGGGCGGTGGCCGTGGATCTTCTGGTTCGTCGGGGCCTACGGGGTCCTGGCCGTGCTGCTCGTCGTCCTCGTCCTGCCGGAGAGCCTGCCGCCGCAGGACCGGCAGCCGCTGCGCCTGCGGTCGGTCGTCGGGGGTCTGCTGCACGTGGCGCGGTCGTGGGCGTTCGAGCGCCTGGCGCTGGCGGCGGCGTTCGCCATGTCGGCCTACTTCGTCTACGTCGTCGGGGCGCCGATCGTGGTCCTCGACCTGCTCGGGCTGGGCGAGCAGGACTTCTGGGTGCTCTTCGTGCCGCAGATCGGCGGGTTCGTGCTCGGTTCCTGGCTGACGGGTCGGTTGGCCGGGCGGGTGGACGAGCAGCGCCTGGTGGATGTCGCGATGGGTGGGCTGCTCGTGGCGGCGGCGGTCAACGTGGTCCTCGCCGGGGTCGCTCCGTCGTTGCCGTGGGCGGTGGTCGGGCCCACGCTGATGGGTGTCGTCATCGGCATCGTCTTTCCGCTCCTCCAGCTGAAGATGCTCGACCTGTTCCCCGCGCACCGGGGCTCGGCGGCGTCGATGGCCTCGTTCGCCACGCTGACCTTCAACGCCCTGCTGGCCGGGGCGATCATCCCGCTGGTGTCCGCCACCCTGCTGACGACCGCCCTGGCCAGCGCGGCCCTGGGGCTCGCGGGGGTGGCGATGTGGGTGTGGCACCGGCGCGCGGTGGCCCCGGTTCCCTAGCTGTTCAGTCCACGGAGGTCGGGTACACGGTCGACGCGGGGAGCGGAAGCGTGGCCCTCGGTGACGGACGAGCCGTCCTCAAGCCGGGGACCTGTGGCCGTTGGAGGGGCCACAGGTCGCATTCTTGTGGGGACCTGGGGCTGACGGACATGACCGGACGCCCGGCCTGCTCGTCGCCCGCTCAACCACCGGAGGGCTTGCGCACCTCCGACGGGTCGATCTCTCCCTCGCGGAGGAGCTCGACACCGGCGCGCAGCAGCTCGTCCATCGGCTCGCCGCGGTCGGCGCGGGCCAGGATGCTGGCACGCATCCGGGGGTCCCAGAACTTGCGCAGGTGGGTGGCGATCTCCTCGGCGGCACGCCGCGGCGGGTGGTGGGCCATCGCCCGGGCGATGTCGTGACCCATCCGCACGTCCGCCGGCTCGTGCTGACGCTGCTCGGCGTCGACGTCCGATCCGCTGGCCGGTCCCTGGGTGGGCACGGGCTCGGCCCGGGTCGGGGCGTCGAGGTCGGGCGTGCCGTTCTCCCGGTGGGCGTCCGCCCCGGACCCGGTCCGGACCTGCGGCCGCTCGTTCATCCACCCACCCCCGCGGGCTCCGACCGCCGCGGCACGGCGGAGTTGGCGACCATCACCTGGACCGCCGTCACCTTGTACTCCGGGCAGTTCGTCGCCCAGTCCGAGTTCTCGGTCGTGACCACGTTGGCGCCCGTGACCGGGTGGTGGAAGGTCGTGTAGACCACGCCCGGCTGCATCCGCTCCGACACCTCCGCCATCAGCGTGGTCGCCCCGACCCGGCTCGACAGCTCGACCCGGTCGCCGCTGGAGATGCCCCGCACCTCAGCGTCGGCGGGGTGGATCTCCAGCACGTCCTCGGGGTGCCAGGTGTTGTTGGGCGTGCGCCGCGTCTGTGCGCCGACGTTGTACTGGGACAGGATCCGGCCCGTGGTCAGGATCAGCGGGTAGCGCCTGGTGGTCTGCTCGGTCGTGGGCACGAAGACGGTCGGCACCAGCCGGCCGCGCCCGCGCACGAACTCCTCGACGTGCATCGTCGGCGTGCCGGTGGGTGCGGCCTCGTTGACCGGCCACTGCATGCTGCCCTCGGCGTCGAGGCGGGCGAGCGAGACGCCGGCGAAGGTCGGGGTCGTCGCCGCGATCTCGTCCATGATCTGCGCCGCGCTGTCGTAGTGCATCGGGTAGCCCATCGCCGTCGCGATGTCGCAGACGATCTGCCACTCGTCCTTGCCGACCTTCGTCGGCATGACCGGGCGCACCCGGCCGAGCCGCCGCTCGGCGTTGGTGAACGTGCCGTCCTTCTCCAGGAAGCTGCTCCCGGGCAGGAAGACGTGGGCGTAGCGCGCCGTCTCGTTGAGGAAGAGGTCCTGGACGACCACGAGCTCCATCGAGGTGAGCGCCGCGCGCACGTGCTGGAGGTTGGGGTCGGACTGGGCGATGTCCTCCCCGTGCACGAACAACCCCTTGAAGGACCCGCCCAGGGCCGCGTCGAACATGTTCGGGATCCGCAGCCCGGGCTCGGGGTCCAGCTGCACTCCCCACAGGTCCTCGTAGATCGCCCGCACCTCCGGCCGCGAGATGTGCCGGTAGCCGGGCAGCTCGTGCGGGAAGGACCCCATGTCGCAGGAGCCCTGCACGTTGTTCTGCCCGCGCAGCGGGTTGACGCCCACCCCCGTGCGCCCGATGTTGCCGGTGAGCATCGCCAGGTTGGCCAGGCCCATCACCATCGTCGAGCCCTGGCTGTGCTCGGTGACGCCGAGGCCGTAGTAGATCGACGCGTTCCGCGCGCTGGCGTAGAGCCGGGCGGCGGCGCGCACCTGCTGCGGGTCGAGGCCGGTCGCGCCGGCGGTGGCCTCGGGCGAGTTCTCCTCGCGGGCGATGAACTCCAGGTAGGTCCCGACGTCCTCGCACCGGGCACGCAGGAACTCCTCGTCGTGCAGCCCCTCGGTGACGACCGTGTGCGCCATCGCGTTGATGAAGGCCACGTTGGAGCCGGGCAGGAGGGGCAGGTGGTATGCCGCCTCCACGTGGGGGGAGCGCACGAGGTCGATGCGTCGTGGGTCGGCCACGATGATCTGGGCACCGGCGCGCAGCCGCTGCTTCATGCGGGAGCCGAACACCGGGTGGGCGTCGGTCGGGTTGGCCCCGATGAGCAGCATCACGTCGGTGTGGTCGACGGACTCGAAGTCCTGGGTGCCGGCCGAGGTCCCGAACGTCTGGTTGAGGCCGTAGCCGGTCGGGCTGTGGCACACCCGCGCGCAGGTGTCGATGTTGTTGTTGCCGAACGCCGCCCGCACCATCTTCTGGACGACGTAGACCTCCTCGTTGGTGCACCTGGAGGAGGAGATCCCCCCGACGGCGCCCGCGCCATACCTGGCCTGGATGTCCCGGAAGCCCTCCGCGACCCGCGCGATCGCCTCGTCCCAGCCGACCACGCGCCAGTCGTCCTCGAGGGAGTCGCGCACCATCGGGTGCAGCTGGCGGTCCGCGTGGTCGGTGTAGCCGTAGGCGAACCGGCCCTTGACGCAGGAGTGGCCCTCGTTGGCGCCGCCGCTGCGCGCCGGGACCATGCGGACGACCCGCGTCTCGACCTGGTTGTCGGCCGTCGGCACGTCCTTGACCTCGGCCCGGAAGGTGCAGCCCACGCCGCAGTAGGCGCACGTGGTGTCGACCACGCGGGTCGGCATCCCCAGGCTGACCAGCGACTTCTCGGTCAGAGCGTCGGTAGGGCAGGCCTGCACGCAGGCTCCGCAGCTGACGCACTCGGAGCTGAGGAAGTCGGTCGGACCCGGCGCGACCCTCGAGTCCAGACCCCGGCCCTCGATGGTGAGCGCGAAGGTGCCCTGGACGCGGTCGCAGGCGCGGACGCAGCGGGAGCAGACGATGCAGGCCTGGGGGTCGTAGTCGAAGTAGGGGTTGGACAGGTCGGGGGTGCCGCGGGCGTCGGCCGGGTCCGGGAGCCCGTAGCGGACCTCGGCGAGGCCGGTGCGCCGGGCCAGCTCCAGGACCTCGCAGCTCCCCCGCGCGCAGCCGGCGCAGTCCGCCGGGTGGTCGGAGAGGTAGAGCTCCATCACCCCGCGCCGGAGGCGCTGCACCTCCTCGGTGCGGGTGCTGACGACCGCTCCGTCGGCGCACGGCGTCGTGCAGGAGGCGGGGGCGCCCCGGGCGCCCTCGACGTCGACCAGGCACAGCCGGCACGAGCCGAAGGCGGCCAACGAGTCGGTCGCGCACAGGCTGGGCACGTCGATGCCGAGCTCGCGGGCCGCGCGCATCACCGAGGTGCCCTCGGGGACGGTGACCTGCTGCCCGTCGATCGTCAGGGTGACGGTCCGCGGCTCGACCCCGTCGCCCCCCGGCGGGGGCGGGGTGCCGAGGTCGCGCTCGGGGGCGTAGGGGGTTCCAGCGTCGAGGGTGGTCACGTCGGTCTCCGATCGAAGTCCTCCGGGAAGTGCGCGAGCGCGCTGCGCACCGGAACGGGCGTCAGGCCGCCCATCGCGCACAGCGACCCCTTGGTCATCGTCTCGCACAGGTCCTCCAGCAGCGCCAGGTCGGCCTGCCGTCGCTCGCCGCCGCCGGACGTGATGCGGTCGATCGTCTCCACCCCGCGGGTGGAGCCGATCCGGCAGGGCGTGCACTTGCCGCACGACTCGACAGAGCAGAACTCCATCGCGAACCGCGCCATCCGCGCCGCGTCGAAAGTGTCGTCGAAGACCACGACGCCGCCGTGGCCGAGCATCCCGCCCGCCTCGGCCAGCACCTCGTAGTCCATCGGCACGTCGAGGCGGTCGGCGGGCAGGTAGGCCCCCAGCGGGCCGCCGGTCTGTACCGCGCGGACCGGGCGGCCGGACCGGGTGCCCCCGCCGAAGCCCTCGACGAGCTCGCGCAGGGTGATGCCGAAGTCGCACTCGACGAGCCCGCCCCGGGCCACGTTGCCGGCCAGCTGGAAGACCTGGGTGCCGAGCGAGCGACCCGTGCCGTGGGCGGCATACGCGGCGCCGCCCCCGGTGACGATCGCCGGCACGGCGGCGAAGGTGAGCACGTTGTTGACGACGGTCGGGCGCCCCCACAGCCCGACGAGCGCCGGGATCGGCGGCTTGGCCCGCACCTCGCCGCGGCGACCCTCGAGGGACTCGAGCATCGAGGTCTCCTCGCCGCAGATGTAGGCGCCCGCCCCCTCGCGAACGTGCACGCGGAAGCTCCGGCCGCTTCCGAGCAGGTCCTCGCCCAGGTAGCCGTGCTCGCTCGCGACGGCCACGGCCTCGCGCAGGGTCTGCAGGGCGTCGGGGTACTCGCTGCGGCAGTAGACGTAGCCCTCCGTCGCCCCGACCGCCACGGCGGCGACCGCCATCCCCTCGAGCAGCAGGAACGGGTCGCCCTCGGCCACGATCCGGTCGGCGAACGTGCCGGAGTCGCCCTCGTCGAGGTTGCAGGCGACGAACTTCTGGTCCGCGACCGCCCCGAGAACCGTGCGCCACTTGATGCCGGTCGGGAAGCCCGCCCCGCCGCGGCCGCGCAGCCCCGAGGTGACGACCTCCTCGACGACCTCGGCCGGGTCGGTCCCCAGCGCGCGCCGCAGGGCGTCCCACCCGCCGGAGGCCAGGTATGCCGCAAGGTCCAGCGGCTCGGCGAGGCCGAGCCGGGCGCAGGTCACCCGTTGCTGCGCGGTCAGCCAGGGGTCCTCGTCGACGACCCCGATGACGTCGCCGGTCGCCGAACCGTCGAGCAGCCCGTCGGCCACGAGCCCGGGGACCGCTGCGGCGGTGACGTTGGCGTAGCCGACCCGTCCGCGTCCTGTCTCGACCTCGACGAGCGGCTCTCGCCAGAGCATGCCCCGGGTCCCGTTGCGGCGCACCGTGACCCCCTCGACCGCGGCGAGCGCCTCGGCCACCTCGTCCGCGCCGACGGCCCTGGCCGAGCTGTCCCGCGGGACCCAGACCGTGGTCATCCGTCCCACCCCTGCGCCCGCTCCAGCACCTGGGCGGCGGTCGCCCGGCCGCGCAGCTCCCCGTCAACCGTCACGCTCGGACCGAGGGCGCAGTTGCCGAAGCAGAAGACCTGCCGCACCTCGACGTTGGCCCGGCCCGCGAGGCCCCGCTCCACCTCGCCGTGCAGCTCCTCGGCACCGACCGCCTGGCAGGCCTCGCCACGGCAGACGCGCACCGTGTGGGCCGGCGGCGGCGTGCGACGGAGGTCGTCGTAGAAGCTCACCACCCCGTGCACCTCGGCGACCGAGAGGTTGAGCTCGTCGGCGATCTCGACGACCGCTGCGTCGCTGATGCAGCCGTCGGCCCGCTGGACGTCGTGGAGGACCTCCAGCAGCGGTCCTCGCTCGTCGGCACGACGACGGGCCAGCTCCCGCGCGCTCGTCTCCCGCGCGCTCGTCGCTCCCGTACGGGTCACGTCCACCCCTCCTCGTCGACGGTGGTCCCCGCAGTCTAGGCCCGCCCGCCCGGCGCCCGACCGACGCCCGACCGACGTGCTGAGGGGGGCTGACGCGCTACGACCGCCTGTCCTAGAGTGGGGCCAGGAGGGATGACCATGCCGACGGAGAACCCGATGAAGATCCTGACCGAGAGCGAGTGCTGGGAGCGGCTCGACGACCTGGAGTTCGGGAGGATGGCCTACCACCTCGCCGACGAGGTGCACATCTCTCCGGTCAACTACGCGGTCGACGGAGGGCGCATCATCTTCCGCACGGCGGAGGGCTCCAAGCTCCTCGGCGTCGTGATGAACGAGGACGTCGCCTTCGAGATCGACCGGATCCACACCGACGACGAGACCGCCTGGAGCGTCATCGCCCGGGGCAGGGCCGAGATCCTCGAGGGCCAGGACGCCCGGGACACCGACAACCTGCGGCTGCGCCCGTGGGTGAGCACCGACAAGTTCAACGTCGTGGCGATCACGGTCCATGAGCTCAGCGGCCGGCAGTTCCACCTCGCCCGGCCGTGGCGGCACATGGTGCCCGGTCAGGCGTAGCCGCCCGGTTCACGACGCGGCAGGCACCCACGACGACGCGGCAGGGACCGGCTCCAGCGCAGCACGCAGCGGGGAGGACGTCGCGGGCACCGGCGCGGTCGCAGCAGGCGTCGGCACCGACGCGGTCGCAGCAGGCGTCGGCACCGACGCGGCCCGGCCCGCGGCCCAGGTGAGGTACCCGCCGTCCAGGTTCCGGACGTCATACCCCCGCTGGGTGAGCAGCCGCGCCGCCGCGTGCCCGCGCACCCCGACGGCGCAGTGCACCACGAGCGCCCCGGCGGGCAGCTCGTCCAGCCGGTCACGCAGCTCGTCCAGCGGGAGCAGCACGGCCCCGGGGATCGCGCCACGCGCGTGCTCGGCCGCGGTGCGCACGTCCACGACGCTCGCGCCGGCGGCCAGGGCGTCGCCGAGCTCGTGCCACTGGATGCTCCGGGTCAGCCCGCCGGCCAGGTTCTCGGCGACGAAGCCCAGCATGTTGACGGGGTCCTTGGCCGACCCGAACTGCGGCGCGTAGGCCAGCTCCAGCTCGGCCAGCCCGCTGGCCGTGAGCCTTCCCGTCATCGCCGTCGCGATGACGTCCATCCGCTTGTCCACACCGTGCCGGCCCACCCCCTGCGCGCCGAGGATGGCGTCCGTCCGCGGGTCCACGAGCAGCTTGAGGTGCATGGTCTGCGCGCCGGGGTAGTAGCCGGCATGGTCGCCGGCGTGGGTGTGGATGGCCCGGTAGGGACGGCCGGCGGCCCGCAGCCGCTTCTCGTTCCAGCCGGTCGCCGCCACCTGCAGACCCATCACCCCCACGATGGCCGTCCCGAGCACCGGCCGTGACCGCACGTCGAGCCCGGCGATGTGGTCCGCGACGCGGCGCCCCTGGAGGTTCGCGGTGTTGGCCAGGGGCACGAGGACGTCGCTGCCGTCGAGGGCGTCCTGCTTGACGACGGCGTCGCCGACCGCGTAGACGGCAGCGTCCGAGGTGCGCAGGTGCTCGTCGACGACGATGCCTCCGCCCGGTCCGGTGGCGAGCCCGGCATCCTGCGCCAGCCGGGACTCGGGACGCACGCCGATGGCCAGGACGACCAGGTCGGCCGGCACGACGGCACCGGTGGAGGTGGTGACGGTCTCCTCCTCGACGGAGACGACCTGCTCACCGAGCCGCAGGCGGATGCCCACCTCGCGCAGCTCGTCGTGCACCGGCGCCACCATCTCGGGGTCCAGCGGCGCCATCACCTGGGTGGTGGCCTCGACGAGGGTGACCGACAGTCCGCGGTGGACGAGGTTCTCAGCCATCTCCACGCCGATGAAGCCGCCGCCGACGACCACGGCGGTCCGGGCAGACGCGGTCGCGGCCACGAGGGCGTCGGTGTCCTCGAGGTCGCGCAGCGACAGCGCTCTCTCGATGCCCGGCATCGGCGGTCGCACCGGTCGTGCACCCGGTGAGAGCACGAGCGCGTCGTAGGGCAGCTGCTCGGTCCCGCCGCCGTTCAGGTCGGCGACGTGCACGACGCGCGCCTCACGGTCGATGGCGGTGACCTCGTGGCGCACGCGCACGTCCAGGCCGAAGCGCGCACCGAGCGACGCGGGCGTCTGCAGGAGAAGGTCGGAGCGCTCCTCGATCACCCCGCCCACGTGGTAGGGCAGTCCGCAGTTGGCGAACGACACGTGGCCGCTGCGCTCCAGCACGACGATCTGCGCGTCCTCGTCGAGCCGCCGCAGCCGGGTGGCCGCGGACATGCCACCGGCGACGCCACCGACGACGACGACGCGCCGGACCCCCGCGGGGGAGGTCGTGTCGTGGGGCTGCGGGGCAGGGTTCATCGGTCAGTCCTTCGTCGGGGATACCCACCAGGGTATACGACCGGGGCTGGCCGACAGCCCCCGCCGACCGCCCCGGCCACCGCCCCTGGGGACAGCACTGCGCCCGTCCAGGCGAGTGGACGGGCGCAGCGGTTCGGGGGTGGTGCAGGACGGGAGCGCTCAGTCGCCCTTGTTGAGCCCCGCGCTGATCATCGTCATGACCGAGGAGTCCGCCAGCGTCGTCACGTCGCCGACCTCTCGGTTCTCCGCGACGTCCTTGAGCAGGCGGCGCATGATCTTGCCGGAGCGGGTCTTGGGCAGCTCGGGCACGATCATGATCTGACGCGGCTTGGCGATCGGCCCGATCTCCTTGGCCACGTGGTTGCGCAGCTCGGCGATGAGGTTCTCACCCTCGCCGACCTCGTCCGCCTCCTCCACGAACTCCGAGCGGAGGATGACGAAGGCGCAGATCGCCTGGCCGGTCGTCTCGTCGGCAGCACCGACGACCGCGGCCTCGGCGACCTTGGGGTGGGACACCAGCGCCGACTCGATCTCCGCCGTGGACATCCGGTGCCCCGAGACGTTCATGACGTCGTCGACGCGGCCGAGGACCCAGATGTTGCCGTCCTCGTCCAGCTTGGCGCCGTCGCCGGCGAAGTAGAGGTTCTCGAACCGGCTCCAGTAGGTCTCCTTGTAGCGGTCCGGGTCGCCCCAGATCCCGCGGAGCATCGCCGGCCACGGCTCGGTGAGGACCAGGTAGCCGGCCGAGCCCTTCTCCACCGGCTGGCCCACGTCGTCCACCACGGCGGCGCTGATGCCGGGGATCGCGTGCTGGGCGGAGCCCGGGCGGGTGGGGGTGACGCCGGGCAGCGGGCTGATCATGATCCCGCCCGTCTCGGTCTGCCACCAGGTGTCCACGATCGGGCACCGGTCGCCGCCGATGACCTCGCGGTACCACATCCACGCCTCGGGGTTGATCGGCTCGCCGACCGACCCGAGCAGCCGCAGCGAGGACAGGTCGAACTTCTCCGGGATCTCCCTGCCCCACTTCATGAAGGTGCGGATCGCCGTCGGCGCGGTGTAGAGGATGCTGACCTTCTTGTCCTGGACGATCTCCCAGAACCGGCCCTGGTGGGGGGTGTCCGGCGTGCCCTCGTACATCACCTGCGTCGCGCCGAGCGTCATCGGGCCGTAGACGATGTAGGAGTGGCCGGTCACCCAGCCGATGTCGGCGGTGCACCAGTAGACGTCGGTCTCGGGGTGCACGTCGTGCACGACCGAGCTGGTGTAGGCCGTCTGCACCAGGTAGCCGCCGGTCGCGTGGAAGATGCCCTTGGGCTTCCCCGTCGTGCCGGAGGTGTAGAGGATGAACAGCGGGTGCTCGGCGTCGAAGGCCTGGGCCTCGTGGCTCTCCGCCGCGGCGGCGAGCGCGTCGTCCCACCACACGTCCCGACCGTCGGTCCACTCCACGTCCTGGCCGGTCCGCCTCACCACGAGGACGTTCTGCACGTCGGTGTCGCCGACCGCGAGGGCCGCGTCGACCGCCGGCTTGAGGGCCGAGTGCTTGCCGCGCCGCCAGCCGCCGTCGGAGGTGATGACGAGCGTGGCACCCACGTCGTCGATCCGGCTGTGCAGCGCCTCCGCGGAGAAGCCGCCGAAGACGACCGAGTGGGGCGCACCCAGGCGTGCGCAGGCGAGCATCGCCACGACCGCCTCGGGGATCATCGGCAGGTAGATCGCGACCGTGTCGCCCTGGCCGACGCCCAGGTCCGCGAGCGCGTTGGCGGCCCGCTGCACCTGCTGGTGCAGCTCGGCATACGTGATGTCGCGGGTGTCCCCGGGCTCTCCCACGAAGTGGATGGCGACGCGGTCGCCGTTTCCCGCCTCGACGTGCCTGTCGACCGCGTTGACGCAGGCGTTGAGGGTGCCGCCGACGAACCACTTCGAGAAGGGGGCGTCGGACCAGTCGAGGACCTGGTCGAAGTCCTGCTCCCACGTCACGTAGCGGCGGGCCTGCTCGGCCCAGAACCCCTCACGGTCTGCCGCCGCGTGCTCGAAGAGCTCGGCGGTGCCGTTGGCCGCAGCCGCGAACTCCTCGCTGGGCGGGAAGGTGCGCTCCTCGTGCAGGTGGGTCGGTCCATCGGTCTGCTTCGGGTCGGACATCGGTGTCTCTCTCCTTGCCTCGTGCGTCAGGCTCCGTGCTTGCTGAGTATGCCGTGCCCCGGGGTGCGCGTCGCGGCGCACCCCGGGAGCACGGCGGGGGGGTCAGTGCTCGATGGACTCGGCGACGCCGTGCCCGGTGAGGCTCTTCACCTCGACCTCGGCCCACTTCTGGGGGTTGCTCTCCTTGTCGGTGACGGTGCCCAGCCAGCCCAGGAAGAAGCCGAGCGGGATCGAGATGATGCCCGGGTTGGCCAGCGGGAAGAACGAGAAGTCGACGTCCGGGTTGGTGATCATCGACGTCTCGGACCCCGAGACGACCGGGCTGAACGCGATGAGCAGCAGCGACGAGGCCAGACCGCCGTAGATGCTCCACAGGGCGCCACGGGTGTTGAACCGCGACCAGAACAGCGAGTAGAGGATCGTGGGCAGGTTGGCGCTGGCCGCGACGGCGAACGCCAGGGCCACCAGGAACGCGATGTTCTGCCCGTAGGCCAGGATGCCGCCGACGATCGCGACGACACCGATGCCGACCGCGGCCCAGCGGGCCACCCTGACCTCCTCGTCCGGGGTGGCCTGGCCGTTCCGGAAGACGTAGTTGTAGAGGTCGTGGGCGAAGGTCGCGGAGCTGGCGATCGTCAGACCGGCGACGACCGCGAGGATCGTCGCGAAGGCGATCCCCGAGATGATGCCGAGCATCCACGAGCCGCCGAGCTCGAAGGCGAGCAGCGGGGCCGCGGAGTTCGCCCCACCGGGGGCGGCGTTGATGGCGTCCGGCCCCACCAGGGCGGCGGCACCGTAGCCGACGACCAGGGTGAGCAGGTAGAAGCCGCCGATGAGCCAGATGGCCCACTCCACGGACTTGCGGGCCTGCTTGGACGTGGGGACGGTGTAGAAGCGGATCAGCACGTGCGGCAGGCCGGCGGTGCCGAAGACCAGCGCCATCGACAGCGAGATGAAGTCGATCTTGCTCAGTGTGGAGCCGCCGTAGCGCAGGCCCGGGTCGAGCAGCGCGGCCCCGTCCGGGGAGTTGTCGACGGCACCCTGCAGCAGCCCGGAGAGGTTGAAGCCGTACTTGCCCAGCACCCAGACGGTGATGATCGTGGTGGCCCCGATGAGCAGGACCGCCTTGATCATCTGCACCCAGGTGGTGCCCTTCATGCCGCCGATGAGGACGTAGCCGATCATCACGGCGCCGACGACGGCGATGACGAGGTACTGCGCCCACAGCGAGTTGAGCCCCAGGAGCAGCGCGACCAGACCACCGGCACCGGCCATCTGGGCGAGCAGGTAGAAGAAGGAGACCGCCAGCGAGCTGGTGGCCGCGGCGATCCGGACCGGACGCTGCTTGAGGCGGTAGGAGAGCACGTCGGCCAGGGTGAAGCGGCCGATGTTGCGCATCAGCTCGGCGGTGAGCAGGAGTGCCACCAGCCACGCGACCAGGAAGCCGACCGAGTAGAGGAAGCCGTCGTAGCCCTGCAGCGCGATCGCGCCGGCGATGCCGAGGAAGGACGCCGCCGACAGGTAGTCGCCGGCGATGGCGAGGCCGTTCTGCCGGCCGGAGAACGACGCACCGCCGGTGTAGTACTGCGCGGCGGTCTTCTTGCCGCCGGCCACCCGGATGACGATCGTCAGGGTGAAGAGCACGAAGCCGGCGAAGACGGCGATGTTGAGGGCGGGGCTACCCACCTGGACGGACTCGGCCGCGGCGGTCACCGGGACGAGGCTGGCGAAGGAGGTGCTCATCGGCCCTCTCCCATCTCGGTCATCCGCTCACCGAGGGCCTCGGCGCGGGGGTCGAACTCACGGTTGGCCCACCGTGCGTAGATGAAGGTGATCGCGAACGTCGTCACGAACTGGAGCAGCCCGAAGATCAGGCCGACGTTGATGTTGCCGAAGACCTGGACGCTCATGAACCCGGGCGCGAAGACGGCCGCGAAGACGTAGAGGAAGTACCAGGTGAGGAAGAAGGCGGTCATCGGGAAGACGAACTTGCGGAAACGGCTGCGCAGGTCCTGGAAGTCCTCGGTCTGCTGCAGTCTCACGTACGGGTCGACGTTGAGGTCGTCGTCCACGTGACGGGGGTCGGCCACGGGTTCCTCCATGCTCGGGACCGGGCTCCGGTGCTCGGTCGGTGACCCCACTGTGCGGTGGCGGCGGGGGCGCCCGGAACCCCTCCGGCAGCCCGGGGAGGACGGACGGCCGAGCGGCGCGCCGAACGGTCGCCCTGACGCGACGAACGGTCGCCGCCGCGTCTCCTCACCGGGCGTCGGTGATCGCCTCGGGGGTGTGGAGGCGGGCCAGCGTGCGCGCGGTCCCCCGGGGTATGCCGTGCGGCGTGGCCAGCGAGACCCCCACCGAGGTGAGGGCGGCCAGGGAGACCGTCCAGGCGGCCGGGTGCGCGAGGAGGGCCCCGGGCCAGCCGCCGGGCTCCCCCACCATCACGGTGACGACCAGCGCACCGGTCGCGAGCACCGCCCCGGTGACCAGACCGGCGGCCGCGCCCTGCACGGTGAGCCTCGGCCACCACACCCCCAGGGCGAGCAGCGGGAAGAAGGTCGAGGCAGCGATGACGAAGGCGAGCGTGACGAACGCCGCGAGCGGCACCTCGGGGAAGAACCGGCTGACCCCGAAGGGGACCACCACGGCCACGACCGCCGCCATCCGGAAGCCGGTCACCTCCGAGTGGTCGCCGCCGCTGAGGTGGCCCAGCAGCGGCCGGACGACGTCCTGGTTCAGCACGCCGGTCACGGCCACCGCCAGCCCCGACGACGTGGAGATGAAGGCGGCGAACGCACCGCCGGCCAGCGCCGCGACCAGCACGTCGGCCGGCAGCCCGGCGAGCACCTCGGTCGGCAGCCGGAGCACGACCGCGTCGGCGCGCATCCCGCCCTCGAGGACGGGCAGGTAGGCCCGGCCGAGGACGCCGTACACGACGGTGAAGACGTAGAAGATCGCGAGCAGTGCGAGCACCCGCACGGTGGTCTGCCGCGCGCTGGCGCCGTCCGGGTTGGTGTAGTAGCGCACGACGACGTGCGGGAGGCCGGTGGTGCCCAGCGCCAGGGCGACGATGAGCGAGAACGTGCGGTAGAGGCTGTGCGCCTGACCTTCCCCTCCGGTCCCCGCCAGCGGCGTCGTCCACGAGTCGGTCACGGCGGGCATGGGTCCGGACGTCGCCCACCAGACGCCGAGGATGACGCCGGCCGGAACGGCGAGGGCGGTCAGCTTGACCCAGTACTGCACCGCCTGGACCAGGGTGATCGAGCGCATCCCGCCCGCCGCGACGGACAGGACGACGACCACCAGCACGACGACCGCCCCCAGCCACGGCGGCGCACCCGTGACCATCCGCAGCGTGAAGCCCGCCCCCTGGAACTGGGGGACCAGGTAGAGCCAGCCGATGAGGACGACCAGCACCGAGCACAGGTGCCGCACGAAGCGGGACTCCAGCCGCGCCTCCGCGAAGTCCGGCAGCGTGTAGGCCCCGGACCGCCGCAGCGGCGCGGCGACGAGGACGAGCAGCACGACATACCCGGCGGTGTAGCCGACGGGGTACCAGAGCGCGTCCACCCCCTGGTCGTAGATCAGGCCAGCGACGCCGAGAAAGCTTGCCGCAGAGAGGTACTCGCCGCCGATGGCGGCGGCGTTGCGAGCCGGGGAGACGGTGCGACCGGCGACGTAGAAGTCGGAGGTCCGGCGCGAGAGCCGCAGCCCGAAGACGCCGAGGACCAGGGTGAGGAGGCAGACGAACGCCACGGCGCTGCCGGACAGCACGGTGCTCACGGCGGCGTTCTCAGCGCTCGCGCGTCACGACGTCGGTGAAGCGGCGCTCCACCCGCTCGGCGCGCACGACGTACCAGGCCGCGATCCCGACCATCGCGGGGTAGAGCAGCACACCCAGCGCCACCCACGGGAACGGCAGCCCGAGGACGCGCAGCTCCTGGCTGGCGGGAACGAGGAGGAAGAGCAGGGGCAGCCCGAGCAGCGTGGCGGCCCCCAGTCCGAGCACGACGAGCGCCAGCCGCAGCTGAGACTGCAGCAGACCCTGGAGGTAGAGCTCGCCGACGCCGGTCTGCTCGACCAGGGCGGTCGCGCGGGTGCGGCGGCGCGGCGCGGCGGCGCCGCGGCGGCTCGACGTGACGCGGACGCGCTGGGGTGGTGGCGTCGGCTCGTCGGGCATGCGCGCAGCGTAGTCAGTGGGAGCGGTCGACGGCGGGCGTCCGTGGGACGGGAGGCCGGGCCATCGCGAGGACCCGCTCGCGGACCTCGCGGGTGTGCCGTCGCGCCACCTGCAGCTGCGTGCCGTCCGGTGCCAGGTGGACGGCCAGGCGTCCCTGGCTCTGCCGCAGCTCCGCGACGTGGGCCAGGGCGACCAGGGTGGAGCGGTGGATGCGCACGAACCCCGCGCCGGCCCACCGCTCCTCCAGGGAGGCGAGCGGGATCCTGACCAGGTGGGAGCCGGTGCGGGTGAAGAGGCGGGCGTAGTCGCCCTGGGCCTGGACGTAGCGGATGTCCGAGCGGCGCACGAGCCGCGTCACCCCGCCGAGCTCGACCGCGATCGTCTCGTCGGGGGCACGGTCCTCGAGGGGGGAGGTCGGCGCAGACGTCGACGCCTGCGCCCCGGCCGCGGCACCACCCTCACCGGCCGCGCCCGGCGTCGACGCGACCCGCGGCGCCGGGGCTGCTGCCGCGACCACGCGGTCGACGGCCTCCGCGAGGCGCGCGCGGGACACCGGCTTCATGACGTAGTCGGTCGCCCGCACCGCGAACGCGTCCACCGCGTGCTGCTCGTGGGCGGTGACGAAGACCACCTGCGGGCGCTCGGCGAAGCGGGCGATGACGCGGGCCAGCTCCATCCCGTCGAGGCCGGGCATCGAGATGTCGGAGAAGACGACGTCGACGCGACCGGACTCCAGGGCGCGCAGCGCGTCGGTGCCCGAGCCGGCCGACTGCACGTCCTCGAACCGCCCGTCCTGCTCGAGCAGGTACGTGAGCTCGGAGAGGGCCGGCGGTTCGTCGTCGACGACGAGGGCGCGCATGGTCCTCATCGTAGGAGGCGGGCGGTCTCAGGCATGCACCCCGGGCGCGAACTTCGGCACCCGGAAGCTCACCTTCGTCCCGAGGCCGGGTGCGGTCTCGACGACCAGACCGTGGTCGTCGCCGTAGACCTGGCGCAGCCGGGCGTCGACGTTGCCGAGGCCGACGCTGTCCCGACCGTCGTCGGCGGACGGGTCGCCGTCCAGGGCCCGTCGCACCTGCTCGGGGTCGGAGCCGACACCGTCGTCCTCGATGCTGATCTCGGCGAGGTCGCCGAGGTCGGTCGCGGTGATCGTCACGTGCCCGACCCCCTCCTTGCCCGCCAGTCCGTGCCGGACGGCGTTCTCGACGAGCGGCTGCACGGCGAGGTAGGGCACCGCCACCGTGAGCACCTCGGGCGCGACCAGGAGGTGCACCTGGAGCCGGTCGCCGAACCTGGCCTGCTCGAGCACGAGGTAGCGCTCGATGTTGCGCAGCTCGTCGGCGAGGGGCGTGAAGGCTCCGCCGCGACGCAGGGCGTAGCGGGTGAAGTCGGCGAACTCCAGGATGAGCTCGCGGGCCCGGTCGGGGTCGGTGCGCACGAAGCTGGCGATGGCGGTGAGGCTGTTGTAGATGAAGTGGGGACTGATCTGGGCCCGCAGGCTGCGCAGCTCGGCCTCCATCGCGCGGGTGCGCTCGCGGTCCAGCTCTCCCAGCTCGAGCTGGCCGCAGACCCAGGTGCCGACCTGCTCCGTGGCCCGGGCGAGACCGGCCGAGGTGCGGTCGGCGTAGGCGGCCAGGGTGCCGATCACGCGGTCCTCGACGACGAGCGGGACGACGACGCCGGCGCGGACGTCGCACTCCACGTGCCCGCACGGCAGGTCCGCCCGCGTGAGGACCGCCGTGTCGCCGGTCCGCAGGACGCGCTCGGCGTGCTGCAGGGCCTGGTCCGCGTGGTGGTCGCCGTGCCCGGACCAGACGAGCAGGTCCTGGCTGTCGCAGATCGCCAGGGCGCTGGCGCCCAGCATCTGGCGCAGGTACCGCGCCGAGCGGTGGGCATGCTCGGGCGTCAGCCCGGAGCGCAGGTGCCGCCCCGCCTGGCTGCCCATCCGCAGGGTCTCGTAGGTGATCCGGTCGGTCTCGGACAGGAACCCGCTCTGCACCCGCCTGCGCCGCAGCCACAGGCCCGCGAGGAGCAGCAGGAAGACCGCCGTGACCACGATCGCCGTCGGGAGGTGGAAGCCCTGCATGCCAGCATCATCCCCCGAGGCCACCCCCTGACGGCGACGTCAGCGCAGGAAGTCCTCGAGGATCTCGACCAGCTCCTCCGGCTTCTCCTCGTTCAGCTGCTGCCCCGCGCCGTCCACGACGCGCAGGCGGGCACCGGCGATCCCCGCAGCCAGGGCCCGGGCCCCCGGCTGGTTCGCGCGGTCGCGGCCCCCCACGAGCACCAGGGTCGGTGCCTGGATCCTGGGGAGAGCATGGCTGAGGTCCGTCCGCCTGGCCAGGTCCAGCGCCTGCAGGAGCCGCTCCTTGGAGACCCCCGAGTCCGCGAACCGACTGGCCGGGATGAGCTTGAGCGCAGTCTGCTGGACCGACATCACCCCGCGGGGTGCTCGCACCTGCCCGGCGACGAGCACCAGCCTGCGCACCCGCTCCGGGAAGTCGGCGGCCAGCTGGGTGGCCACCATCGCCCCGTAGGAGACGCCGCACAGGTCGACCGCCTGCAGGCCCTCGAGCATGAGGTCGGTGTCGAGCGTGGCGGCCGCGTCCTCCAGCGGCACCGGTGCCTTCTCGGTCGGACGCAGCCCCGGCACCCACGGGGTCAGCAGCCGCCGCGACCCGTAGAGCCGCACCACGACGTCCTCCCAGGCCATCGGCGCCTGCCCGACACCGTGGAGCAGGACCAGCGGGGTGGTGGTGGGTGCGTCGTCCGTCATGCGGTCAGGGTATGCCGTGGGACCCGCGGCACCGCGCGGTCAGCGACCGTCGGCCGCCTGCGCGCCGTGGCCGGCGCCGACGCAGAACGTGTTTCCCGCAGGGTCGGTCAGGATGGTCCAGGTCGACCCGTCCCGCTCCCGGGTCTCGACCACGCTGGCGCCGAGCTCGACGAGCCGGGCGACCTCGTGGGGCCGCTCGCCGCCGGTGAGGTCCAGGTGGATGCGGTTCCTCGAGGTGGGCGGCTGCTCGACGCGCTGGAAGGCCAGGGACGGGGTGCCGGCGACCACCACCAGGTCGTCGCCGTGCGCCTCCCTCACCTCGGCCCCGAGCGCGGCACCCCAGAACTCGGCGAGGGCCGCAGGTTCCTCACAGTCGACGGTGACGGCCTGCACGGACAGCTGGCTGGGTCCCACCTCGGCGTCTGCCATGAGCGCCAGTCTGTCCCAGCGGCGCCGAGGCGTCCACCGCCGGCCGCCGGTCGGCCGGCCGCCTCCGCTCAGACCGGAAGGGCTGCCGACTCGCGTGCGGCCGCGAGCACCTGGTCGTAGAGCCCGCGCACGGCGTCCTCCGGCGCGGCATCGAGCACGTCGCCCTCGGGCGACAGGTCCTCCCCGAAGCGCAGGCCGGGGCCGTCGAGCCGCACGGTCCTCAGCCGGTCGAGCACCGTCGCGAGCGCGCCCGTCGCGGCCGCGGCTCCGCCCCAGCCGTAGCCCACGACGCCGACGGGCATCCCGGCCCACTCGGCGTGGAGGGTGTCGAGAGCGTTCTTCAGCACGGCCGGGTAGCCGCCGTTGTACTCCGCGACGGTCAGGATCAGCCCGTCGAAGCCCCCCACCTTCTCCGACCACGCGAGGGTGCTGGGCAGGTCGTACTCACCCTGCGCCGGCAGGGCACGGTCGGCGAGGAAGGGCAGGTCGATCGCGGCCAGGTCGACGACCTCGGCGCGGACGCCGTAGGGGGCCAGCTCCGACACCCACCGGGCCACCTTGGGGCCGATGCGGCCAGGACGGCTGGTGCTGACGACGATGCCGATCAGGGGGGTGCTCATGCTTCTTCAATGCGTGACGTTTCAACTACATTCCCGCACGCACCCGGGTGTGGTGCACGCCATACGCTGGCATGGTGACCGGTCGGATCGAGGTGCGCGGCGCCCGCCTCCACAACCTGCGCGACGTGGACGTCGACCTTCCGCGCGACGCGCTGGTGGCGGTGACCGGCGTCTCCGGCTCCGGCAAGTCGAGCCTGGCGTTCGGCACGATCCACGGCGAGGCGCAGCGCCGCTACCTCGACTCCGTCGCCCCCTACGCGCGCCGGCTCATCCACACGGCCGTCGACCCGCAGGTCCGCGACGTGCGCGGGCTGCCCCCGACCGTCGCGCTGGACCAGCGTCGCAGCGGCGGGAGCAGCCGCTCCAGCGTGGGCACCGTCACCGCCACCGGCCCGACCCTGCGCCTGCTGTGGTCCCGCTGCGGGAGCTACCCGCGCGGCGCGGAGCACCTCGACTCCGACCACTTCTCCGCCAACACGCCCGAGGGCGCCTGCCCGTCCTGCGGGGGCCTCGGCGTCGTCCACGAGCCGACCGAGTCCTCGATGGTCCCGGACGACTCCCTCTCCGTGGCCCAGGGGGCGGTGGCCGCGTGGCCGGGTGCCTGGCTCGGCAAGAACTACCGAGACATCCTCGCCACCCTCGGCCACGACGTCGACCTGCCGTGGCGCGCGCTGCCGCGCGAGGTCCGTGACTGGATCCTCTTCACCGACGAGCAGCCCGTCGTCACGGTCGTCCCCACCCGCGACGCGGCCCGCATCAACCGCCCCTACCAGGGCACCTTCTCCTCCGCCGCCCGCTACGTGCGCCGCACCCTCGCGGAGACGCGCAGCGCCACCCAGCGCGCCCGGATGCTCAGGTATGTCGACACGCACCCGTGCGGCACCTGCGCCGGGCGGCGGTTGCGGGCGGACGCCCTGGCGGTGACGTGGCAGGGCCTGGCCGTCGACGAGGCGGCCGCCCTGCCCGTCAGCGACCTCCTGGCCCGGCTGCGCGAGCGGCTCGACGCCCTGGCGGTCCGGCTCGGGCGGGACGCCCGCGAGCAGGCCGAGGTGCTGCTGCTGGGCGACCTCGTCGGGCGCCTCGCGCTGATGGGCGACCTCGGTCTCGGCCACCTCACGCTCGATCGGAGGAGCACCAGCGTGTCGACGGGCGAGCTGCAGCGGCTGCGCCTGTCGACGGCTCTGCGGTCCGGGCTGTTCGGCGTGGTCTACGTCCTCGACGAGCCGTCCGCCGGGCTGCACCCTCGCGACACCGACCAGCTGGTCGCGCTGCTCCGGCAGCTCGTGCAGGCCGGCAACACCGTCGTCGTGGTGGAGCACGACATGGGGGTCGTCGCCCGCTGCGACTGGGTGGTCGACGTCGGGCCCGGCGCAGGGTCGCAGGGTGGTGAGGTGCTGTGGTCCGGTCCGGTGGAGGGGCTGGCCTCGGTGAGGGAGTCGGTCTCGGCGCGCTACCTCCACGAGCCCGTCCACCCCGAGGAGATCAGGGCAGGACGTCCGCCCCGCCGGGGGTCGGGCACCCTGTCCTTCGCCGGGCTGACGCGGCACACCGTCCGCGACCTGGCCCTCGAGGTCCCCCTCGGTGCCCTGACCGTGGTCACCGGCGTCTCCGGGTCCGGGAAGACGAGCCTTCTCGACGCGGTCCACGACGTCACGGGCGCCCAGCTGGCCCGGGTGGAGGACCAGCCGGACGCCGACCCGGACGACGCCGAGCCCGAGGACGGGGCCGACGCACCTCCCGGGGACGCGCCCGCGGGAGCGCGCGTGGCCGCCTCCGGGGACGGCATACCGACCCGCCTGGTGCGGATCACGCAGAAGCCGATCGGGCGCTCGCCCCGTTCCACCCTCGCGACCTACACCGGCCTGTGGGACCAGGTCCGCAAGCTCTTCGCCGGCACACCCGCGGCCCGCGAGCGCCGCTTCACGGCCAGCCGGTTCAGCTTCAACACCGCCGCGGGCCAGTGCCCCACGTGCCACGGCGAGGGTGCGGTGGCGGTCGAGCTGCTGTTCCTGCCGGGCACCTACTCGACCTGTGCGGACTGCCGCGGCGCGCGGTTCAACGCCGAGACCCTGGAGGTGACCTGGGAGGGCCTGACGGTCGCCGACCTGCTGGCGATGACCGTGGAGGAGGCGCTCGAGGTCCTCGGACGCGTGCCGGCCGCCCGACGTGCGCTCGCCGCGCTCGACGCGCTCGGCCTGGGCTACCTCACGCTCGGTCAGCCGGCTCCCGAGCTCTCCGGTGGCGAGGCCCAGCGCATCAAGCTGGCGACCGAGCTGCAGAAGGAACGCCGCGCCCCGACGCTCTACCTCTTCGACGAGCCCACCACCGGGCTGCACCCGGCCGACGTCCACCGCCTGCTGGCCCAGCTGCACACCCTCGTCGACGCGGGGCACACCGTGCTGCTCGCCGAGCACGACGAGGCTGCGGTGAGCACGGCGGACATCGTCGTCGAGCTCGGGCCGGGCGCCGGGGACGACGGTGGCCGGGTCGTCGGCGTGCGAGCACGGTGACCCCCCTCCGCCCATGCCCGTGCCGACGCCCGCGACCGCCCCCACCCCGCTGCGCATCGCCCTGCTCGCCGCCGGGAGCCGCGGCGACTACCAGCCCTTGGTCGCCGTCGGGCGCGGCCTCGCCGCCCGCGGGCACGACGTGGGCGTGACCGCGACGACCGACTTCGTCGACCTCGTGCGGGCCGGCGGGCTGCGGCCCGAGGAGGTCCGCGTCGACGCCATGCGGTACTACCGCGAGGACCTCGCCGGGCGCGGGATGCCCACCGACCTCGACGGGCAGATGGGTCTGCTCGGCGACCTCGCCCGGGTGCTGGCCCCCGAGGTCACCCGCACGATGCGCGACCTGTGGCCGCGCTACGACGGGTTCGTCACCACGGCCATGAGCGCCACCTGGGCCGGGCTGTTCGGCGCGCGAGACCCTCGTCCGCAGGTGCTCATGATGTTCGTCCCCGCGCTGCCGTCGGTGTGGGGGGACTCCAGCCTCTTCGCGGTCGAGGAGGGCCGCTCGCTGCGCAACCTCGGCGCGGGCCTGCGCTCGCTGCGCGGAGCGGTGCAGCTCGCCTCTCCGGTCGAGGACGAGCTCGCGCGCAACGGCCTGAGCGGGCGGGACCGTCGCCGCGCGGTGCGTCGGATGGTGACGTCCCCAGCATTCGTCGCGAACAGCGTGCAGCTCGTCACGCCACGTCGGGTCTTCGGCCGCGCGGTGCGCTGCGTCGGCTACCCCTTCCTGGACAGTCCGCCGGGCACCGCCCTGCCGACCGAGGTCGAGCGCTTCCTGACGGCCGGGCCGCCCCCGGTCTTCGTCGGTCTCGGCTCGCACACCCTCCCCGCGGTGCGCGTCGCCCTGCGACACACGGTCGACGCGGCCCTGGGGCTGGGCCAGCGCGTGCTGGTGATGGCAGGTTCTGGCCTGGAGAGCGACGGCGGGTATGGCGAGAACGTGGCCTTCGTCGGCGACGTCCCCCACGACCTGCTGTTCCCCCGGACGGCGGTGGTCGTCCAGCACGGCGGTGCCGGGACGAGCGCGGTCGCGCTGCGGGCAGGTCGGCCCCAGGTGGTGCTGCCGTTCACGATGGACCAGCCGTTCTTCGCGCGGCGGTTGCACGAGATCGGCGTGGCGGCCCCGCCCGTGCCGACCGAGGACGCCGGCTCACCGGACGGGGTGCGGCGGCTCCGCGGGGCGCTCTCGCACGCCCTCTCGCCCCACGTCGCCGACCGCGCCGCCGAGGTGGCCCGGGCGGTGAGCCGGGAGGACGGCGTCGCAGGTGCGGTCGCCGAGATCGAGCGGGCGCTCGGGCGAGGGCTCGGGCGACAGGCGATGGGCGGGTAGTCGGTGCGGCGGCCGGTGGGCGGTGGGCGGTGGCACAGTGGTCGCATGAGCCGTCACGCCCGACCACTCGCGATCACCGCAGTCGCTGCGCTGACGCTGACCGCCTGCACCGGGGTCGTCGAGGACGAGCCCGGGTCCGACGCCACGGGGCCCAGCCCGGCCGGCGAGCCGACGGACGCCTCAGCCACCTCCACGACGGCCGCCACGGACCCCGCCACCGACCCGGCGGCCGTCCCTGCCCTCGACGTCGAGGTGGTTGCGGACGGCCTCACCCTTCCCTGGGACGTGCAGCTGCTGCCCGACGGCACCGCACTGGTCACCGAGCGTGCCGGCCGGCTGCTGGCCCTCGACGACGGCACGACGCGCGAGGTCACGATCGACCTGGCCACGCTCTTCGTCGGCAGCGAGGCCGGACTGATGGGACTGGCGCTCTCGCCGGAGTTCGAGGACGACCGCACGGTCTTCCTCTGCCACGCGGCGCAGGCCCCCGGGGAGCGCGCGGACGTGCGGGTCACCCGCTGGACCCTGGACGAGGACGTCACGGCAGCGAGCGCGGACGGGGTGGTGGTGGACGGCATACCCCTGACGTCCGGGCGCCACAGCGGGTGCCGACTGCTCTTCAGCGCCGACGGCACCCTGCTGGTCGGCACCGGCGACGCGGCCGACGAGACGAACCCGCAGGACCTCCGCTCGCTCGGGGGCAAGGTGCTCGCGCTCACCCCGGACGGCGACCCGGCAGACCCGGACGGGCACGTCGACGGGGCCGACCCGCGGATCCTCACCTACGGCCACCGCAACGTCCAGGGCCTCGCCCTCCAGCCCGGCACCGGCGAGCCGGTCGTCTGGGAGGTCGAGCACGGCAGCGACGTGGACGACGAGGTCAACGTGATCGAGCCCGGCGGCAACTACGGCTGGGACCCGGGCCCGGGCTACGACGAGTCCGTCCCGATGACCGATCTCGACGCCTTCCCGGACGCGGTCCCGGCCCGCTGGTCGAGCGGGAGCCCCACGCACGCCACGAGCGGCGCGGTGTTCCTCGACGGTGCGGCCTGGGGCGCCTGGGACGGGGCGCTCGCGGTGGCCGAGCTCAAGGGGTCGGGCGTGACCGTCCTCACCGTCGACGCCACGGGCGAGGTGTCGGGCGAGGCGAGGATCCCCGAGCTCGAGGGCACCTACGGCCGGCTGCGCTCGCTGACCCTGGACGACGACGGTGCGCTGTGGGTGACGAGCTCGAACGGCGAGCGCGACGTCGTCCTGCGCGTCACCCCGCGCGGCTGAGCACCTGCGGGTGCGGCCCTGGGCACCTGCGGGTGCAACCCTGGGCACCGGCGGAGGTGGTGCGACCCCCGACCGCGACCTCGGTCCTCACCGTCCTCCCGACGAACGCTCACAGGACGCCGACCGACCGTGTGCTGCGGACGCTGTCGGCGAGCAGCGGCATCGTCCACCCCTCCTGCTCCCAGATCAGCTGCTCCGCCCGAGAGCGAGCGCCCCACTCCGGGGCGCGTCCGAAGAGTGCTCGCACCACGGCCCCGACCGACTCCAGGTCGCGCGGCGGCTCGTCGCCGGAGGGCGGGACCGCGGCCACGAGGACGCGGTCGGCGCTGATGCCCGGAACAGGCTCCGGGGCGACCGCGAGCACGGACGGCTCGAGCACGAGCAGCGTGTCGGCGTGCACGCGGTCGCTGTCCGTGAGCAGCTCGATCCGGGACTCGCGCGCTGCCTCCAGGAGCACGTCGCTCCACGGCGCCGGTCCCTCGCCGGCCCGTGTCAGGTCCTCCCTCCCCAGCACCCCGACGGCTTCGTCGGTGCCGGTGACGCCGTCGGATCCTCGCACCCATGCCGCCAGCCGGTCGTCGAGGGCCGCCGGGCAAGGATCGGCCTGGTCGACGACCATCACGAGGGGCAGGCGCCCGGACGGCGGGGCCCCGGGGAGACCGCGCACGAAGGTGCGTGGCACTGGGAAGGGGCGTGGCCCCTCCCTGCGGAGGGCAGCGGCCTCCGGGGTCGCCGCCCCCCGGTCCGCCAGCTGCCCGTGCCAGTGCCGGAACGAACTCCGGAACAGCACGCGGTCCGGGCTGTGCCTGCCGAGGGTGAAGTCGGCCCGCGAGAGCGACCCCGGAGCGAGCCGCGTGATCGCCAGCGGTGCGAGCACGTCCACGACGCCCCCCACCAGGGCCAGGCGCTCCTGCAACTCCGAGTCGGCGCCCTTGCGGACGGTGTCGAAGCCGCCCAGGCGGTTCAGCACGTCGCGGCGGACCATCAACGAGCTGGCGTTCATCCGCTCCGGGCGGTAGCCGAACCACTGCCGCGTCAGGTCCGGCCGGGCGCGGATCGCGACGCTGCGGCTGCCGGCGGCGCGGGGGGCCTCGGCGAGGGCCTCGACCTGCCGGGCCACCCGCTCCGGATGCGACCAGTCGTCGGCGTCCTGGGTGGTCACGAGCTCGCCGCGCGCCACCTCGAGCGCCGCGTTGCGCGCCAGGTAGGAACCGCCGTTGACCTCGCGTCGCAGCAGCCGGACGCGCGCGTCGAGAGCCACGCACTCCGCGAAGACCTCCTCGAACGCCGGTCCGGACGCGTCGTCCACGAGCAAGACCTCGAGGTGGCCGTACGACTGCGACACCATCGACGCCACCGAGGTGACCAGCCCCCGGTCCGGACGGTAGGCCGGCACCACGACCGTGACCATCGGTCCGTCCACCGACCGGCCCGGAGCCAGCCTCAGTCCGTCGAACACCGGCACGCGCGAGCCGTCGACCGACGGCCCCAGGAGCCCACGTGCGGCGAAGCGGGACCCGAGCAGGCCCTCCCAGCGCGCGTGCCCCGCCGGGGAGCGCGTGTGCTCGGCGTAGGGGTTGACGAGGTCGGCGAGCAGTCCCTCGGTGACGTCCGCGCTGACGTCCGGCAGCTCCTCCAGACCGCGACGGACCAGGTCGTGCCGCCCGACGAGGAAGGCCGCCTGCAGGTAGTGCCGCCGCTCGACCCGCCGCAGCGCTCCCGGTCCGAGCCGCTGCACGACCTGGCGGTAGACCTCCACCGCGGCCTGCATCTCCCGCTCGTCGCGGGCGGCGCCGAACCAGGCGGTCGCCAGCGCCACGACGTAGGGCAGCGTGACCCCCTGCTGCGTCGTCCGCGACGGAAGCTCCTCACCGTCGACCAGCGACCCGGCGAGCGCCCTCGCGGTGCGCCCGACCCCGGCCCCCCCGGCCAGGGCGTCGAAGGCCGCGTCGTGACGCCCTCGCAGCGCCACGCCGAGCAGGCGGTCGCTGTCCCTCGGTGTCGCCATGCCGTCCCTTCGTCGCGGTGACCGTGCAGCCTACGTGGGGTTGGGTGAACCCGCTCCGGAACGCATAGCCTGTCCGCGTGAGCACGCACATCGCCGCCGGCCCCGGCCAGATCGCCCCCCGCATCCTTCTTCCCGGAGACCCGCTGCGCGCCCGGTGGATCGCCGAGACCTACCTCGAGGACGCGGACTGCTACTCCGAGGTCCGCGGGATGCTGGGCTTCACCGGCACCTTCCGCGGCGAGCGCGTCTCGGTCCAGGGCACCGGTATGGGGCAGCCGTCCGCCTCGATCTACGTCAACGAGCTGATCCGGGAGTATGACGTGCAGCAGCTCGTGCGCGTCGGTTCCTGCGGCGCGCTGACCGAGCGCCTCGCGGTGCGCGACGTCGTGCTCGCGCAGGCGGCCGCCACCGACAGCTCGATGAACGCGCTGCGGTTCCAGGGCTACCAGTACCCCGCGACCGCCCACTTCGGTCTCCTCCGCAACGCGGCCCGGGCCGCCGAGGACGCCGGCGCCCCCCACCTCGTGGGCACCGTCTTCAGCTCCGACAGCTTCTACCACTCCCGCCCCGAGCTCACCGCCACCGTGGTCGAGTACGGCGTCGTCGCGGTCGAGATGGAGGCTGCGGAGATCTACACCCTGGCAGCCCGCCACGGCCGCCAGGCCCTCGGCGTGATGACCGTGTCGGACCACATCGTCACCGGCGAGGAGACGACCGCCGCCGAGCGCGAGCAGACCTTCGGCGACATGGTCACGATCGCCCTCGAGGCGATGCTGGCGACGCCGCTGCCCTGAGTCGGTCTCAGGCTCGCAGGAAGGCCCGCACGTCGGCGGCGAACCGCTGCGGGTGCTCCAGGTGCGGCGCGTGGCCGCAGTCCTCGTAGACCTTCTCGGTGACCACGCCGCCCGCACGCTCCAGGACGGCCCGGAGCTGGGACACCATCGGCTGGGTCGGCACCACGTCCTCGCCCGGGTAGCCGGGCACGACACCGAGCCTGCCGAGCTGGGCCAGGTCGAAGAACGAGGTGTCGGACACGATCTGGTCCTGCTCCCCCCGGATCCACAGCACCGGGGGCACCGGGTCGAGGTCGGCGAACCCGCTCTGGTCCAGGTACTTCGGCGAGAGCGCGTTGTTCATGCCGCTCGTGCCCGGCGCGACGCCGGGCCAGTGCGGCGACGCGGTCTGGTCCCCGGGGTAGACGTCGTCGCCGACCGAGGTCGCGAGCATCCCGTCGAGGTAGCGCTCCTCCGCCTCGGGGTCGAACGCGAACCCCGGCCGGACGTAGAACGAGCGGAGCGTCGTGCGCGGGCTGGTGGGCCCCTCGCCCCGGTCGCCGGCTGCGAGCGCCTCGCAGAACTGCGGGTTGGCGGTTCCCCCGCCCGACCCGGCGAAGTCGTCGGCGACGGGCCGGCCGTCGAGCCCCGTGCTGCCGCCGAAGCCGAACGGGCTGCCCGCCGCCTCCAGGACCAGCCGTCGGACCCGGTCGGGGTGGTCGATCGCCAGCTGCAGCACCACGTTGCCGCCCGCCGACCACCCGAGGGCGTCCACCGGCCCCTCGACGCCCATCGCGTCCAGGAGCGCAACAAGGTCGTCGGAGAGGTCGGCCATGCCGCGGGCCGCGTCGATGGGGGCGCGCTCCGACCCGCCGTACCCGCGGAAGTCCGGCGCGACCAGGTGGAAGTCCGCGGAGAGGTCCTCCATCAGCGCGTCGAAGAACACCGACGAGGACACGTTGCCGTGGACGAGCAGCAGCAGCGGCGCGGCAGGGTCGCCCGCCTCGCGCACGAGGGTGGTCAGACGGTCGGTGCTGACGGAGCGGGACTGGGTGCTCATGCCTGCATCCTGCCAGTCAGGGCCGACGGGCGGTGGCGAGGAACACGGGGTATGCGGTGCCCTCCTTGGAGATGGTCGTGCAGTCCGCCGTGGTCACCTCCGCGAGACCTGCGGCGCCCAGGGCTGTCACCAGCTCCTGCCGGTCGAAGCCGTGGTGGCCGCCGAAGTCGTGGCTGTGGAAGCTGCCGTCCTCGCGGTCCAGGTCGGCGATGCACAGGTGACCACCGGGTTCGAGCAGCTCCGCGAAGGCGGCGAGCACCACGTCGAGCTGCGTGACGTGGTGCATGACCATCGAGGACACGACCAGGTCGAAGCGCTCGCTCGGGACCGGCTGGGTCTCGAGGTCGAGGTCCCAGACGCGGGCGTCCCGGGGCAGGATGCCGGAGGCGACCTTGACCTGCAGGACCTCGCGCATGCCCGGCGAGTTGTCGGCGAGGGTGACCGGCCCGACGCGGCCGATCAGCGCCTGCGTCACCAACCCGGTGCCGGCGCCGTACTCGAGCAGGCGGGTCGCCCCGTCGGTCGGGACCGCGGACGCGACCGCGCGCGCCACGTCCTGCGCCTGGCGCGCCTTGTCCGGGTCGTCGTCCCAGGTCGCGGCCTTGTCGTCGAAGTGCTCGGTGCCCATGGTTACGGCGCGCGCCGGGCGACGATGTCGACGAAGACCTGCGGCAGCTCCCGCGGGTCGCGGAGCACGAGCGCCTCGCCGCCGGCCGACGCGGCCAGCCGCTCCAGCGCCTCCTCGTCGACGTCCGGTCCCATGCCGATGAGGACCACGGTGACGGGGCGCTCGCCGGTCTCGCGCGCCTCGGTCAGCCGCTCGACCACCTCGTCCTCGGACAGGCCGCCGGTGCTGTCGTCGTTGATGCCGTCGGTGAGGAGCAGCACTGAGCTGATCGCCTCGGGGCTGTAGTCCTCCTGCATCTGCTGGTAGGCGGCCCACAGCGAGTCGTGCAGACCCGTGTCCCCCTCGAGGATGTCGAGGTCGAGGTCCTCGGTGACGCTCAGCACCGCGTCCAGCTGGGTGACGCCGCTGCGGACCTCCTCGTTGAGCGGGCGCATGGGGACGGCCTCGCGGTAGTCGCGGTCGCCGTCGAGCGCGGTGGCGAAGTACCACACCCCGATCGCGGTGCGCTGCGGGATGACCGACAGTGCGGTCTGGGCGGCCTCGCGGGTGAGGTCGATGCGGGTGACGTCGCCGTCGACGGGTGCCTCCATCGAGCCGGAGATGTCGATGAGCGCCAGGATGCGCGACTGGGGGGCGATGAGCGTCCAGGTCTGGGCGAGCAGGTTCGTGGTGGCGGGGTCCGGGGCCTCCCCGTCGACGGTCAGCCCCTCGGGCACGCCGGCCACGTCCGGGGCCTCCCCGTCGGTGCCGGCACGCAGCTGCAGGTCGGCGAGGTCGGTGGCCGCCTCCTCGGAGGTCAGCTGCTGCTCGAGCGCGTCCACCGCCGCGGCGGAGCCCGTGTCGGCGACCCGGACGAACGGCATGGTGACGGCGCCCACGCCCCCGGCGAGCGAGACGCCCTCCAGCTCGAGGTCCTCCTGCGCCGCGGCACCGATCTGCTGCTCGGTGGCCGGGACGACCAGGGTCTCCTCCGAGGCCAGCGCCGACACCGGCTCGCCCGGGACGGCGGTCTGAGCCAGCACGACGAGCAGGTTGCGCCCGGCGCTCCCGGACTCGTCGAGGCCCCCGAGCTGGTCGCTCGTCGCGGTCAGGAGGGCCATCGTGGCGGGGTCGGTGCGGGGGTCCCCCAGCCGCACCGCGACGTCGGACCCGCCGGTGGCGACGGCCGCCTGGTAGCTCTGCAGCACCTCGGCGAAGGTGCTCTCCGGGGTGACGCCCAGCTCACCCAGCCCGGCCACCACCTGAGGACGCCCTGCGAGCAGGACCGGCGAGGAGGCGACCGTCTGCCCGATCTCCAGGTCGACGCCCTCCTCGGCCATCAGCTGCGGCCAGGCCACGGAGCTGGGCAGCCACACGTCCGGGGTCTCCCCGTCGCGCAACGCAGACCTGGCGGTGGGTGCGGTTCTCGACACCACGGCATAGCTGAAGCAGTCGTCGGTGGCCCGTCCCGCCGCGGACTCCACGGCCGGCAGGAGCTCGGGGGCGGCCCAGACGGTGACCTGCCCGCACTCCACCTCCCCGCTCCGGGCGTCGTCGTCCGCTGCCGGCGGCGGGTCGCTCGTCACGGCGGAGTCGTCGACGTCGCTCGTGCCCGTCGCCGTGCTGCCCGTGCCGTCCTCGTCCCGGTCCCCCACCAGCAGACGGTAGATGCTGATGCCGCCCACGAGGACGGCGACCGCCACCAGGAGCGCGAGGATGCGCTGGCCCCCGCTGGTCGGGGTGGGATTGCTGTGCTTGGCCACGCTGGGCAACGTAGCGCACCTCAGGACCCCCGCGGCGTCCCGTCCTCCAGGAACTGGGTCCGGGCGGGGGCGCCGACGCCGTCCCCGGACCTGTCGCGCCTCCCGTCCGCGATCTCCGTGAGGTCCGCCAGCGAGCGCAGCAGCCGGGCGACGTAGGGGGCCACGTGGTCGGCCGCCTCCCCCACGGTCCGCCAGTGCAGCCCACGCAGCTCGGTGGTCTGCAGGGTGGCCTGGTCGATGAGGTCGGGGTGGATCCCGAGGTCGAAGACGAGCAGCAGCGCGTCGGTCCACTGCCGGTAGGGCGGCAGCCAGTCGACCGCCAGCAGGTCACCGACCGGCAGGTCCAGGCCGAGCTCCTCGCGGACCTCCCGCTCGAGGCTGGCGACGGGGGTCTCCTCCGGCTCGGCCACCCCGCCGACGAGGTCCCAGTCCTGCTTGTAGGTCAGCTCGCACAGCAGCACCCGGCCCTCGCCGTCGCGCACCAGGCCCTGGACGATGAGGCGCTTGGTCGGCAGCGTGGCGTTGAGCATCCCCAGGAAGGCTGCGGGGGTGCCGGGCGCGGGGTCGGCACGCAGGCGCGCCAGGCGCAGGACGTCCACGGGGCGGCCGTCACGCCCGGTCCCGCGACCGCGCGCCACCCCCTCGGGACGCAGCCCGGCGCGCTGCAGCACCCGCCGGGTCCGGGCGTCGTCGTGCTCGACCTCGGCCTCGACCCGGTGGTGCCCCTCGGCGAACGCGACGGCGACCAGGCCGCTCACGACCTCGAGGGCGGTGTCGGCGTCCGCCGGCAGGTGCTGCAGGCCGACGAGGGTGGCGCACCCGTCGCCGGTGGCGTGGGCGCGGACGCGTCCTGCGCGTCCCGGGCTCACCCCCGGCCCCGAGTTCTGGCCAGGCACCGCAACGCGACCCGGCACCACCTCATACCCGCGGACGTCCTCCTCGCCCCCGCCCTCAGACGTGCCGCCGGCTGGTGACGACGCGGAAGCGGTTGGCGACGAAGGCCGCGTCCGCGTAGGCGGCGTTGGCGGCCGGGTTCGCGCCGGTCCCGTGGTAGTCGGAGAAGGCCGCCGTCTGGTTGACGAAGACCTGGCCGGTGAGGTTCTCCGACAGGGAGACCCCGGCTTCGGCGGCGGCGTCGCGCGCGGCGTCGAGGACGTCCGCGGAGGTGGAGTAGACCGCTGCGGTCATCCCGCCGTGCTCGCGCACCGTCGCGGCGAAGATCCGCAGCGACTCCTCGGTGTCGGCGGTGCGGACGAGGAAGGCCACCGGGCCGAAGCACTCCTGCGTGTAGGCGGCCTCGTCGGCGGCGTCGACGGCCACCAGCGCCGGGGTGCGCACCACGGCGTCGGGATAGGTCGGGTGGTGGACCTCGCGGGCGTCGAGCACCACCTGGCCCCCCAGCCGCTGCGCCAGCGCGGGCACGTCGGTGGCCCGGCTGCGGACGTCGTCGTTGACCGTGGCGCCGAGGATCTCGACGGCCTTGGCGTCGTCGGCGGTGAACCGGGAGATGGCCGCGCCCAGCCGGGTGCCGAACTCCTCGGCCGACAGGTGACCCTCGTCGGTGTCCACGCCGGTCGCGGGGACGTAGACGTTCTGCGGGGCGGTGCACATCTGGCCGGAGTAGAGGGAGAACGAGAAGGCGAGGTTGCCGAGCATGCCGCGCAGGTCGTCGGTCGAGTCGACGACGACCGTGTTGAGGCCGGCCTTCTCGGTGTAGACGAGCCGGCCGCCGGCCGCCGCCTCGGTCTCCAGCCAGTGCCCGAAGCCCGGTCCGCCGGTGTAGTCGACGATCCGGACGTCGGGGTGCAGCGCCAGGTCCTTGGCCAGCGTGCCGCCGTCGTCCTCGGCCGCCAGCTGCACCAGCGCCCGGTCGAAGCCGGCCTCGGCCAGCACCTCGCGCGCCACCGCGACGGTGATCGCCAGCGGCAGCACGGCGCGCGGGTGCGGCTTGACGACGACCGGGTTGCCGGTGGCCAGGCTGGCGAAGAGGCCCGGGTAGGCGTTCCAGGTCGGGAAGGTGTTGCAGCCGATGACCAGCGCGACCCCGCGCGGCACGATCCGGTAGTCCTTCTGCATGCGGATCGGCTCGCCGCGTGCGGGCTTCTCCCACGTCACGGACGCGGGGATGCGCTCCTGCTCCTCGAGGGCGGCGACGACCGCCTCGAGCGCCCGGTCCTGCGCGTGCGGGCCGCCGGCCTGGAAGGACATGACGAAGGGCTGGCCGCTGGTGTGCATCACCGCGTGGGCGAGCTCGTGGGAGCGGGCGTTGATCCGGTCGACGATCTCGACGCACACCGCCGCCCGCACCTGCGCGCCCGCGTCCCGCCAGGCCGGGAGCGCGGCGCGGGCCGCAGCCATGGCGGCGTCGACGTCGAGCTCGGGGTAGCGAACGCCCAGCCAAGGGCCGTAGGGGCTGACCTCGCTGCCGACTGTGCGCCCGGTGGAGGGCTGGTCGGCGAGCGCGCCGAAGTCGTGGTGAAGCGTCCGGTCGTGGGCGCGCAGCCCGTCCTCGGGCGCGGTCTCGCCGTAGACGCGGGGGCTCGGCGACTCGGGGTAGCGGCTGAACCAGGAGCGCTCGCGCAGCGCCGTCCCCGCCTGCTCGAGGGTCTCGCGGTGCCGGTCCAGGAGCGGGTGGCCCGCTGCGGTGGTCGTGCGGGCCGGGCCGGTGTCGTCGGTGGGCTTCGTTGCGGTCTCGGACATGGCGCCAGCGTAACCAGCGTCGCCGACAGCTATCTGCGTCGGCGGACCCGCGACTCGTCCCAGACCGGTTCGTCGGCCTCGTAGACCTCCCCGTCGGCGCCGAACACGAGGAAGCGGTCGAACCCGCGGGCGAACCAGCGGTCGTGGGTCACCGCCAGCACCGTCCCGTCGAAGGACCGCAGCCCCTCCTCCAGCGCTTCTGCCGAGTGGAGGTCGAGGTTGTCGGTCGGCTCGTCCAGCAGCAGGAGCGTCGCCCCCGACAGCTCGAGCACGAGGATCTGGAACCGGGCCTGCTGCCCCCCGGAGAGCGAGTCGAAGATCTGCTCCGCCGCCCCCGCCAGCTCGTAGCGGTCCAGCACCCGCGACGCCTCGTCGCGCCCCCGGCCGCGACGGTGGTCGTCCCCGCGGTGCAGGATCTCGAGCAGCGTGCGACCGGTGAAGTCGTGGTGCTCGTGGGTCTGTGCGAACCACCCGGGCCGGACCCGGGACCCCAACCGCACCACCCCGGTATGCCGCACCGCCGGCGGGCGCAGGTCGCCCACCGGGAGGTGCTCGGGCTCTGGGTCGGACCCGCCGGCCGCCAGCAACCGGAGGAAGTGCGACTTGCCCGAGCCGTTGGACCCGAGCACGGCGACGCGCTCGCCGTACCAGACCTCGAGGTCGAAGGGGCGCATGAGCGCGTCAGCGCCGGCGGGGGCACCCTCCGGGGCGAGCAGCTCCACGCGCTCGCAGATGACGGCCCGCTTGGCGGTGCGGCCGCCGGTCAGCCGCATCGTGACGTGCTGCTCGTGGGCGACCTTCTCCGGCGGTCCGGCCTCCTCGAAGCGGCGCATCCGCGTCCTCGCCGCCTGGTAGCGGGCCGCCATGTCGGCGTTGTAGGACGCCTTCTGCTTGTACATCAGGACGAGCGCCCGCAGCTTGGCGTGCTCCTCCTCCCAGCGCTTCAGCGCCTCCTCGAGCCGGGCGTTGCGCTCCTCGCGCGCCTGGTGCCAGGTGGCGAACGAGGCGGGGTGCGTCCACGCCGTGGCCCCTGCCGCCCCCGGTTCCAGCGTGACGATGCGGGTGGCGGCCTGGCTGAGGAGCTCGCGGTCGTGGCTGACGAGCAGCACGGTCTTGTCCGTCTCGCGCAGCCGGCCCTCGAGCCAGCGCTTCCCCGGCACGTCGAGGAAGTTGTCCGGTTCGTCGAGCAGCAGGACCTCGTCGGGGCCGCGGAGCAGCGCCTCCAGGACCAGCCGCTTCTGCTCGCCGCCGGAGAGCGTCGAGGCACGGCGCCACTGGTGCTGCTCGAAGCCGACCCCGAGGGCTGCGGTCGTCACCGTGTCCCAGCGTGTCTCCTGCTCGTAGCCGCCGACGTCGCCCCAGTCGGCGAGCGCCTGGGCGTAGGCGAGCTGGGTCGGCTCGTCGTCGACCTCCATCATCGCCAGCTCGGTGGTGTCGACGGCGCGCGCGGCGGCCCGGATGCGCTCCGGGGCCACGCCCACGAGGAGGTCGCGGACCGTCGCGTCGTCGCGGACCGAGCCGATGAACTGCCGCATCACGCCGATCCCGCCACTGCGCGAGACGGTTCCGCCGTGCGCGTCGAGGTCGCCGGCGACGATCCGCAGCAGGGTGGTCTTGCCGGTGCCGTTGGGGCCGACCAGCGCCACGATCGCGCCCTCGCCGACCCGGAAGCTGACCTCGTCGAGCAACGGTCGGCCGTCGGGCAGCGAGAAACTGATCTGGCTCAGGTCGACGTGTCCCACGCGCCGAGCCTCGCAGACGGGGGGAGGGCGCGCGAGCGTCCGCGCACCTCGGCGACGACGGCACCGTCCGCCTCACGGCATACCTCGATGTCGGTGAGCCCGCTGCGGCCGTAGGTGACGCGCTCGCGGCCGTGCGCGACGAGCACGTCGCCGAGTCGTGCGACAGCGACGAAGGTGACGTCCGCGCCCGCGGCCACGCTGGTGCGCCCGGTGGCGTTGCAGGCCAGGGCGAAGGTCGAGTCGGCGAGGGTGAAGAGGTAGCCGCCGTGGGCGATCCCGTGCCCGTTGACCATCGCGGGGGTCACCACCATCCGGGTGCGCGCGTGCCCGCGCCCGTCCTCGACGCCCACCTCGAGCAGCTCGATTCCGAGTGCGGCCGACGCTGCGTCTTCGGCCCACATCCGCTGCACGTGGGCGAGGTCGGACGACTGGTCGTTCACAGGTCCTCGAGCCCCGGGCTGGTGCGGTAGCGGCCGCCGGGGTAGACGCGGTCCAGCTCCTCGAGCTGGGCACGGACGGCCTCGGCACCGAGCTCCTCGAGCCAGCCGAAGGGTCCCTGGGGGTAGTTCGTGCCCAGCCGCATCGCGGTGTCGACGTCCTCGGGGGTCGCCTCGCCGCGGTGGACCAGGTCGACGCCCTCGTTGACGAGCATCGCGAGCGTGCGGGCGACGGGGTCGGTGACCACCGGACCGCCGACCAGTCGCTCCGCCAGGTCCGCGTCCGGCTCGGCGTCGAGCGCGCGTCCGTCGTCGTCGTAGCGGAAGATCCCCCGACCGGTCTTGCGGCCGAGCCGGCCGGCGCGGACGAGGTCGCGCTGCAGGTCGGCCGGGGCGTAGCGCGGGTCCTCGTCGGTCTGGTGCCAGACGGACTCGCTCACGGCGAGGTTGACGTCCTGGCCGATGAGGTCGGTGAGCTCCAGCGGACCCATCCGGAACCCGGCGCCGCGCAGCGCGAGGTCGATGGTGGCCGGGTCGGCGATGCCCTCCTCGACCATCCGCTGCGCCTCGCCGTAGAAGGGTCGCGCCACCCGGTTGACGATGAAGCCGGGCGTCGAGGTGCACTGCACCGGCGTCTTCCCCCAGCGGCGCATCAGCCCGGCGGCGTCCTCGAGGACGGCCGGGTCGGAGTCGGTGCCTCTCACCACCTCGACCAGGCGCATCGCCGTCGGCGGGTTGAAGAAGTGCAGGCCCACGACGCGGCCGGGCAGGGCCAGCGCCGGGGAGCGACCTCCGTGCAGGGCGGCGTCGTGCCCGGTGGTCGCCACCCCCGTGATGCCGTCGATCGGCAGGCTGGAGGTGTTGGTCGCCAGGACGGTGGCGGGCGGCTGCGTCTGCTCCAGCTGACGGAAGATCACCCGCTTGATGTCGAGGTGCTCGACGACGGCCTCGACCACCAGCCCGACCGGGGGGACGGTCGTCATGTCGCTGGTCGTGAGCGGGGTGATGCGGGCCAGCGCCGCGTCCGCGTCGGCGCGCCCGAGGCGGCCCTTCTCGACCCGTGCCGAGACGGCCTCGGCGAGGCGCCTGAGGGCCTGCTCCGCGGCGCCGGACTGACTGTCGACGAGGAGGACGGGGTGCCCGGCCAGGGCCGCCACCTGGGCGATCCCGCTGCCCATCGAGCCTGCGCCGATGACGGCCACGGTCAGCTCGGCGGCCGGTCGGCCCACGAGCGGGCCGGCAAGCGGTCCGGCGGCCGGGCCGGAGGACGAGGACGTCTCAGTCATGGCACGACTCTTTCACGTGCCTCCGACGTACCCGCGATCACGGTTGCGTAGCTCTCCGCGGACGATGAGGCTCCCCGCGTAGGGCCTCAAGACGCGGTGGACGTGGTGGGCCCACGGGCCGGTCGAGGGCACTTGTCCACAGGCCGCGGACACTCTTGACAAACTCGAACATATGTACTAACTTTGAGCTAGGTGATAGGACCAGCGCGGGTCACAGATAGGGCGCAGGCGATGAGCAGAGAAGACGGCTCGGCAGAGGGCGAGGGCAGAGACGGTGCCGACCGGTGGCGCTCGGGGCGGCAGTCAGGTCAGGCGGAGGGCCTGGGGCGTTTGGGGCGCCTGGGAGAAAGCGCTGCGCGTGAGCGCATCCGCGATCGGGCGCGGCTGAGGGTCATGACGGCATCGGCGCACCCGCCGCGTCACGGCCGGTTGGTGCTGCGACAGTTCGTGCCCGAGCAATGGTCTCCCCACGCTCTCCGCGGCCTTGGTGGGGTGCTCCGGATGACACTGCCGCCGTCGGACTCCTGGGACACCCGCGACGCACTCGGCGACGAGAACGGTGGCCATGCCCACCACGAGGACCGCTCACGCGACGGCCACGAGAACAGTGACGACGGAGGGGTGGGTGCGCTGCTGGCGGACCTGGGCTGCGTGCTCCCCGGGGCGGCAGCTCAGGACCTGGACCCTGAGCGATGCCTGGACGCGGTCCGTGCCGCCCACCGCCTGACCGCGATCCTGCAGTCCGCCACGATGCTCGCTACCGGACAGCTCGCTGCCCGCACCGGCGAGCGCCTTCTGCGCGAGGCCGACGCCACCGATCCCGGGGAGCTGTCCAAGACCGCACGTGCACGATGGCGGGCCCGCGTGAAGACGGTCACGGCCCTGGAGGTCGAGGCCCTGACCGGACTGGGCCGATACGCCGCCCGTGAGCTCGTCGCTCTGGCCACGGCCCCCGCCCCGGTGCGGGCCGCGGTCACGCAGGGACTGTCCGGGGGCACGACCCGCGCGGAGCAGGTCAGCGCGTGGTGGCGGCGCTGCTCCCAGCTGCCGCACGAGGACGCCACCGACATCGCGCGGCGCCTGTTCGCCGACAGCGACGACCCGGACGACGTGGTGCCTGAACGCCGCGGCCCCGACGGGGACGTCAAGACCGCCCCGTGGGCGACCGGAGAGTTCCGCAACGCCCTGGAGCGCGAGGCCACCCGCGCCGAGGGCAGGGACCCCACCACTCGCGCAGCCACCCGCGCCGCACGAGCCCGCGCTCGAGACGGCTACGGGATCCTCGACGACGACGGGACGGGGAGGGTCGTCCTCACCGGCGACGCCGCGTCAATCTCCGCGTGCGTGGACCGCCTTCACGTCCTGGCCCGCCGCGCCCGCCAGGCAGGCGACCCCCGCACCCAGGCCCAGCTGCGCTCCGACGTCGGCCGCGCCCTGCTGCTGCACGGCGCCCTCCTCCTGCCCGACCTCGGCGACGAGCCGGCCCTGATCACCCCCGACGACATCGACAGGCTCGTGCAGGTCGTCAGCGGCGCGCCGTCGTACGAGGTCCAGGTCGTCGTCCCCTGGAACGCCCTGACCGGCACACCGGCCCTGGCCACCGTCAATCCACCCCCGGCTCACTGGCATCGCACGGAAACTGGCACCCCCGCGAGCGACCCCGAGGGCGCCGCCGCCGCCGCCAGGACCACCCCGGCCGCTGCCGCTACCGACCGGGATGAGTTCGGTGCGGTCCCGGCCGGAGGGGTCGGTGAGCAGCTGGGCCGGTTCCGGCGCTACCTGACCACTGATGAGATCCGCGACATCCTCTGCCGTACCGGGACCTCCCTGTTCCGGCTCCTGACCGACCCCGCAGACGGCCGCTGCGTCGAACGCACCCTGGCCCGCTACCAGCCGGACGCGGCCATGCGCGCCCAGGTCCGCGCCGCGGACCTCACCTCCCGCGGACCAGGCTCCACCGTCCTGGTCCGCGACGCCGACCTCGACCACGTCACCTCCTACCTTCTCGGCGGGTCCACCAACGAGGTCAACCTCCAGGGTCTTGACCGGGTCTGGCACGCGGCCAAGACCCAGAAGCACTGGCAGGCCCAGATCGACGCCACCCGCAACGTCACCTGGACCTCGCTCTGGGGACGCCTCTACCGCACCCGCGGCCACGACTACAGCCAATATCTCGACCTGCGATCCCTCGCGGGCCCAGCCCCAGGCAGCGACCCGCACGAACCAGCCAGCCACGCGGGCCCATCAGGCACATCAGGGCGACCGGGCACCGACCTGACCCCCGAGGAACGTCGCCATCTCGCCTCTCTGCTCGTCTACTCCGCCCTCGCCCACCGCGACCCCGGATCACCCCTGGAGTCCGACACCGACGACCCCGACAACGACGGCGACCTGCCCGACGTGCGACGCCTGCGTCAAGCCATCCACCTGCGCCACACCCGACCTGACGGCAAGAAGGGCAACGGCCCCCATCCCCGGACACCCACTCCCGGACAGCTCCGCCAGCACGGCGCCTCCACCGTCCTCAACCACTCCGAATGGACCCTCCTGCGCCACACGACTCCGGGCGGCGACGCCGACGACCCGGACGAGAGAGGAGCCAACCAGCCACCACCGCCCTTCTGAGCCCCTTCTGGAGTCGCCCCATCTTCCCCACCCCGTCTTCCCCACCCCGTCTTCCCCACCCCGTCTTCCCCACCCCGTCTTCCCCACCCCGTCTGTACGCGGCACCGGACCCCAGACCCCCCAGCCCGAAGCCCGAAGTCAGCGAGAACGGCAGGGGCCGCTGTTGCAGCCGTTCAAGGGCGCTGTTGCACCCGTTCAGGGGCGCGGCCTAGGGTCCGCCCATGACGACGTGGTGGGGGTGGGCGCTACGCCGCGCGCGCGCCTCCACCGGGCTCCTGCTCACGCTGCTCGTGCTGGTCACCGCCACCACGGCGATCCTTGCCGGCGCGGTCGGCTACTCCGGGGCAGCGTCGACCACCGCGGCCCGCCTGGCCCTGACCGGCACGGTCGCCAACGAGGCAGGGATCACGGTGCAGACCCGGCAGGCGGAGGACCCGCAGGCCCAGGACGAGGCAGCCCGCCAGCTCATCGACGACGCCTTCCGACCGGCCGCGATCACCGTGCAGCGCACGGTGGTCAGCGAGCCACGGCCGGCGGCCCTCGACGGGGAGCTGCTCGACGGGCGCCTGGTGGTGCTGGCGAGCCCGTCGCTGACCCCCGAGGACCCGCAGGTCGACGAACGCGTCGCGCTCGTGGAGGGCAGCTGGCCGTCGACCGGGACCGGGACCGGCGCAGACACAGACACGGGCAGCGAGGCGGACACCGATCCCGTGCAGGGCATGCTGCACGCCGCCACCGCACGCGAGTGGGCCGTGGAGGTTGGCGACGTTCTCGAGGTGGGAGCCGGCGAGACGGGTGCGACCCCGGTCGTGGTGACGGGGGTATGGCGTCCCGTGGACGCCGAGGACGCCTACTGGTTCGACGACCCCCTGGTCGCCGCCGGCCGGGATGAGGCCCAGCGTGGCCCGCTGGTCGTGGCCCCGGGCGCCGTGACCCGGGTCGTCGGCGCGCCCTTCGTGCGCTGGACGATCCAGCCTGACGCACGGACCATCCGCCCGGAGGACCTCACCCACCTGGCCAGCGCCGCGCAGAACCTGCAGTCGGCCCTCAAGACACCGGAGATCGACGTCCGGGGTGTGACGGTCGACGGCGACCTTGCGCCGACCGCCGCCACCGCCTCGCGCAACCTCGCCACCGCGAGCGCGCTGGGCGTGATCCCGCTGTCGGTGCTCGCGCTCGTCACCCTCCTGGCCGTCGTCCAGCTCGCCCGGCTGCTGGCGGAGACCCGAGAGGCGCAGGCTCAGCTCCTCGTCGCACGCGGCGCGAACCGCCGGCAGGTGCTCGCGAGCACGGTGGCCGAGTCGGCGCTGGTGACCTTCCTCGGCGCCGCCCTCGGAGCGCTGCTCGCCCGGGGGGTGCTGCAGGCGGTGCCCGCGGGCGACGGCCAGACCGGCACGGTGCTGCGGGTGGCCCTGGCGACCGGGCTGGTCGTGCTCCTCGTCCTCACCGCCGTCGCCAGCCTCCAGGTCCGCCGGCTCACCGCCGGCGGCGCCGCTGACCTGTCCGGCCGGACGCGGGCCGCCACCGCCCTGGCCACGGTCGTGCTCGTCCTCGGGGCCGCGGCGCTGGCCTGGTGGCAGCTGCGACGCACCGGGTCACCGCTCGTCGCGCGCCCGGACGGCACCCTGGGCACGGACCTCGTCGCCGGCGCGGCCCCGGCACTGCTCCTCGCGGCCGCCGCGGTCGTCACGATGGCGCTGCTCGGCCCGCTGAGCCGGCTCGTCGAGGCGGTCACCGGACCGGGTCGTGGCGTCACCGCCCACCTGTCGGCGGCACAGGTCTCGCGACGCCTCCCCGTGTATGCCGTGCCCGCCGTCCTCACGGTGCTCGCGGTCGGGGCGACCTCCATCTCCGGCCTCTACGCCGGCACGTCGTCCTCGTTCCGGGACGCCCTGACCGTCGTGGCGCAGGGAGCCGACGTGCGCGTGACCCTCGAGCGACCCCCCGTGACGACCGAGGCCGGCAGGGTGCCCGCGGCATACCCGACCTTCACCGACGTCGACGGCGTGGCCGCGGCAGCGGCGGTGTGGCTCGACGATGAGGCCAGGCTGGCGGACGTGGACGTGCCACTCACGATGAGCCACCTCCCCGACCTCGCGCGGGTCGTGGTGCTGCCGGACCTGCCCACGCCGGACCCGCTGGTCCCGGTCGGCCCACTGGCCGAGGGGGTGCAGGCTCCCCCAGGTCTGGACCTGCCCGAGGGGACGGGCGCGATCGAGGTGACGCTGGCCGCCGAGGTCGTCGTCGGGGACGACGACCTCACGCAGCTGCAGGAATCCTTCGACGCGTCGGTGCAGCAGGCGGTCGACGGCACCTTCGGCGACCCCCTCCCCGAGGACGAGGCGCGCAGCACCACGACCACGGCGTACGCGGACATGCTGGAAGGGGACTCCACGACCCGCGACTGGACGGTGACGCTGACCCTGCTCGACCGGGACAGCGGGATGCGCCACGCGGTGCGGTCGGAGGTCGTGGAGGTCACGGGTGCCCGCGTGGAGGTCACCGGTGAGGACTACGCAGGGGCTGCGGTCGAGCCGGGCGGCGGGAGCGGGGCGCTGACCTTCACGCTGCCGGAGGGGGCGGCGGCGCACCGACTCCTCGACGTCCGGCTCGACATGCCGTTGGGCGCCCCGCAGCGCGGGATGCTGGTCCCGCCGAGGGTCGAGGTCGTCGTCGACGCCCGGACCGACACCGGGGAGCCGCTGATCAGCGAGGCGGTGCAGGACTGGGGCTCGACCCGGCTGGCCCCGCCGGAGGTCGTCGCCGCCAAGGAGGAGGAACGGGAGGAGCAGGGCGAGCCCGAGGTCGTGGAGCAGATCGACCCTGTGACGGGCGACCGCTTCAGCTCCAGCGACGAGGTGCACGTCCCGGCCGGGCTGGACAGCGCCGCCGGTGTCTGGACGGTCCGGGGGACCGTGGAGTGGCACACGGGGCTGCTGGGCGGTGGTGGTCCGGACGGCGAGCCGCTCACCATCGGACCCGGCCTCGAGTGGGTCGACGCCTCGGCCGGGCCACCGACGCCACCGACGCCACCGACGCCACCGACGCCCGGCAACGACGCCGACGCCGACGCCGACGACGGACCCGACGACGGCACCGCTGACGACCGGAGCGTCCCGCTCGCCCTGACCGCCGACGCCGCGCGCGCGGCGGACCTCGAGGTGGGCGACCCCACGCTCCTCTCCGCCTTCGGGGCGCGGATCCCGGCCACCCTCGCCGCGATCGTCCCGGCGGTGCCCGGGACCCTCGCTCCCGCCGCCGGTCTCGTGGACCGGGACGCGATGGCGGCGTTCCTGGCTGCCGAGGACCGCTCCCTGCCGGCCCCCGACGAGGTGTGGATCGCGACGGAGGTGGACGCGGCCACGGAGGTGGACCCGGGGACGGGGGCGAGCGCAGAGGACGGCGCGGTGACCGAGGACGACACGGTGACCCAGCTCGTCGAGGTCCTCTCCGGGCTGGACGTCGTGGCGGGCGTGAGCGGGCCGGACCGGGTCGGGGTGACCGACGCGACCAGCGCCGCCCGGCTCGTCTTCTGGGTCGCCTCCGCCGGTGCGGTGCTGCTGGCCGTGACCGGCATCGCCGCCGTCGCCGCCACCCTGCTCGCGCACCGCCGTCCGGAGGTGGCCGTGCTCCGTGCGCTGGGTATGCCGCCCGCTGCCCAGGCGCGCTCGCGCTCCTGGGAGCTGGCCGGGGTGGTGCTGGCGGCCGTGGGCCTGGGGCTGGCCGCCGCCTGGCTCGTGGGCAGGGCCGTGGTCCCCGAGCTCGCACGGTCGACGACGCTGCGCGGCCGGGTGCAGCTGCCGGTCGAGCTGTCGCTCGAGGTCCTCCCGTGGGCCGCCCTGCTGGGCGTCGGAGCACTCCTCGTCGTCCTGGTCGTGCTGGGCCAGGCGGCGCTGGTCCGCCGGCAGGCGCTGGACCACGACTACCGGGAGGAGATCCGGTGAGCCGCGGGGACGGGCACCACCAGGCGCGGCGTGCGCCCCGGCATACCCCGGCGGGGTTGGCCTGGCGCCAGTTCGCCGCCGACCCGTGGGTGTCGGCGGCCCTCGCCGCGCTCATCGGCCTGGCGTCGCTCCTGCTCACCGCGGTGCCGCGCGCGCTGGAGGACGTCCAGGGGCGCCAGCTCGCCCAGGACGTCGGCGAGCTGTCCGCCCTGCAGCGGGACGTCACCGGGGTGTGGGGCACGACGGTCGGGGCGCCCTCGCCCAGGGAGCAGCAGGGGGGGCAGGAGGGCAGGCAGGAGGTCGCCGGCGTCGACCCCTGGGCGCCCTTCCTCGAGGGGGCCGAGCAGATCCGCGTCGCCCAGCCGGAGCCGCTCCGCTCGCTGCTGCAGCCAGCACAGGTCCACGCGCGGTTGACGCGGGCGATCGACGCGGTGCCGGACCTGGAGTCCGGCTACTACCTGGCGACGCTCACCGTGACCGCCGACCCGGCACTGACCGAGCACGTGGCGCTGGTCGAGGGGAGCTGGCCGGGGGCGTTGACCGGGGCAGGGGTGCCCGTACCCGTGCTCGTGCTCCACGAGGCGGCGGAGGAGCTGCACTGGGAGGTCGGCGACACGATCGGCGCGGAGCTGCGGCTGGCCGGGACCTACCGGCCGGTGGATCCGGAGGACCCGCGCTGGCAGCACGTGCCCAACGGGACCACGATGGGCGTGCTCGCCGACCCCAACCGGGGCGAGGCCGGGGTGGTCACCGCCTACCTCGACCCGCGCAGCCGCGGCAGTCTCGGCGAGCCCACCTCGGTGCGCAACGAGCTGTGGTTCCCGGTCGACGCCGGGGAGGTGAGCGGGCGCGTGGACACCAGGGAGCTGAGGCAGCAGCTGACCGGGATGCTCGCCCAGCGGCACGTGGTCGTGGCGCAGGGCGACGCCGCGCTGGGGGTGCTCGAGGGTGACCAGGTGCCGTCGTTCCGCAGCGAGCTGCCGGGCGTCCTGGACCGGGTCCTGCGGCAGCAGCGCGCCACCTCCTCGCTGCTCGCGGTCGTCGCCGCCGGACCGCTGGGGGTGGCGACGGCGGTGACGGCCCTCGGGGCCCGGCTCGTCGTGCACCGCCGCCGCCCCGGGCTGGCGCTGACGCTCGCCCGGGGCGCGAGCCCGGTGCAGCTCCGCCGGCTCGTCGCCCTGGAGGGGCTGGCCCTCGGGGTGCCTGCGGCCCTGCTCGGCCACGCCGTCGCCCGGCTCCTCCTGCCCGGTCCCACCCGATGGTGGGAGTGGGTGGTCACCGGCGTGGTCGCGCTCGTGCCCGCGGCGGCGCTGGCCCTGAGCCTGGACGACGCCTCGCTGCGCGAGCAGCGCACCGACCTGACCGCTCGCAGCACGAGCCGGTGGCGCTGGGTGGCGGAGACCGCCGTGCTGGCCCTCGCCGCGCTCGCAACGTGGCGGCTGCTCGACCGTGAGACCCGGGGCGACGCGGCCACGGAGAGCGGGATCGACCTCCTCGCGGCCGCCGCCCCGGTCCTGCTCGCGCTGGCCGCGTGCGTCGTCACCCTGCGCCTCTACCCGCTGCCGCTGGCCGCCCTGACCCGCGTCCTGCGGGGTCGTCGCTCGCTCACGCCGTTCCTCGGGGCCGCACGCTCCCTGCGCGACCCCGCGGGGGGTCTGGTGCCGGCCCTGGCGGTGGTGCTCGGGACGACGATCGCGCTGGTCAGCGCGGTGCTGCTGACCACCGTGACACGGGGGGCCGAGATCGCCGCGTGGCAGGCGAACGGAGCCGCGGTGCGCGTCACCGGGCCACCGGTCCCCGACGACCTCGTCGTCGCCCTGGAGCAGGTCGACGGCGTGGCCGCCGTCGCCCGCGTGCGCGACGTCGGGACGACGCAGGAGCTGCTCGTCGGCGGTGGGCGCACCGCCACCCGGGTCCTCGTCGCCGACCGGTCCCTGCGCGAGGTCATGGCTGCGCCGACCCTGGCGACCGGCCCGCCGGAGGCGCTCTTCGCCGACGACGGGCCGGTGCCGGTCGTCCTCGGTGGTGACCTTGCGACCGGTGTCCCCGACAGCGAGGAGAGGGACGGCCAGGTGTCCCTGGCCTCCCTGCGCGAGCCGGTCGAGGTCGTCGGTCGGCTGGACACGCTGCCCGGCGTGACGACGCCCGGCAGCTGGGTGCTCGTCGACGCCGAGCGCTGGGCGGCGTCCGGTCGCCCCGTGCCGCTGGCCCGCTCGGCGCTCATCAGCGTCGAGGAGGACGCCGACGTGGACGCCGTCGTCGCGGGGGTCGAGAGGGTGGTCCGCAGCGGCGCCGTGACCACCGTCGACGCGGAGCTCGACGACTTCACCTCCGCCCCGGTCACCACCGGGCTGACCCGCGCCTTCGTCGGGGCGACCGTCCTGACGGGACTGCTGACCGTCCTGGCCATCGTCGTCGTGCAGCTCATGGGCGCCGGCGCGCGGTCCCGGTTGCTGGCGCTGCTGCGGACCCTCGGCCTGGCACCCGGCCAGACGCGGACCCTGACCATGTGGGAGCTCGCCCCCCTGCTCGTCACCTCGCTCGTCGTCGGTGCTGCCCTCGGGCTCGTCGTGCCGTGGGTGTTCGTGCGCGCCGTCGACCTCACCGGTCTGACCGGCGGCACCGTCCAGCCGGCCCTGTCCGTCGACCCGCTCGTCGTCGGGGCCGTGCTGCTCGGCGTCGTCCTGACCGTCCTGCTCGCCGTCACCGTCAGCGCCTGGCTCGCCGGGCGCACCAACCTTGCGCAGGCCCTGCGCGTCGGGGAGGACCGATGAACACCACCACCGAAGACCGTTCGAGCACGGACGGGGTCCGGGGCCGAGCCCCCGCGGGCCCGGACATCTGGTGCGAGGACCTCGTGCGCATCTACTCGACCGAGGGGGTCGAGGTGCAGGCGCTCCAGGGCCTCAACCTCGTCGTCGACCCCGGGGACGTCGTCGCGCTCGTCGGTGCGTCCGGGTCCGGGAAGTCGACGCTGCTCGGCATCCTCTCCGGCCTGGACCGGCCGACCGGAGGGCGGGCGCGGGTGGCCGGGGTGGACCTGCTCACGATGAACCGTGCGCAACGGGTGGACTACCAGCGGCACGTGGTCGGCTTCGTGTGGCAGCAGACCTCCCGCAACCTGCTGCCCTTCCTCTCGGCCGCCGACAACGTGGCGCTGCCGATGGTCATCAGCAACCGCAAGGACCGGGCCGCCCGCGTCACCGAGCTGCTCGAGCTGCTCGGCGTCGGCGACTGCGCCGGGCGTCGCCCCGCGCAGCTGTCCGGTGGCCAGCAGCAGCGGGTGGCCATCGCCACCGCCCTGGCCAACTCCCCCGCCGTCCTGCTCGCCGACGAGCCCACGGGCGAGCTCGACGACGCCGCCTCGGAGCAGGTGCTCGAGGCGATGCGTCAGGCCGCCGGCGAGCTGGGCACGACCGTCCTCGTCGTCACCCACGACCCCACCGTCTCCGACCACGTGCGCCGCACCGTCCAGATCCGCGACGGCCGCACCTCGACCGAGGTGCTGCGGCAGACGGTCGTCGGCCCGGACGGGGTGGAGCGCACCGTGTCGCGGGAGTACACCGTGATCGACCGGGCCGGGCGCATCCAGCTGCCCAAGGCCCACGTCGAGGGTCTGGGGCTGCGGGACCGGGTGCGCCTCGAGCAGGGGCACGACCACGTGTCCGTCTGGCCCGACGACCAGGACCACCACCTGCCGCGCACCGAGCCGGACCCGTCCCCCGACCTGCCCGAGGAGCACCGATGAGCCAGCCCACGGCCTACCCGGGCGGGTCCGTGACCCGGACCCCGGTCCTGACCGCGCGGGGCCTGAGCCGCACCTTCGGCAGCGGGGCGACCGAGGTGCACGCCCTGTCCGCGGTCGACCTCGAGGTGCCGGCTGGGCGTCTCACCGTCGTGCGCGGCCCGTCGGGGTCCGGCAAGACGACGCTGCTCAACCTGCTGGGGGGGCTGGACCGACCGACGTCGGGCGAGGTCGTGCTCGACGACGGGCGGGTGCTCTCCTCCCTGCCCGAGCGCGACGTGCTGGAGGTGCGGCGGACACGGATCGGCTACGTCTTCCAGAGCTTCGGCCTGGTGCCGGTGCTCTCGGCGGCCGAGAACGTCGAGGTGCCCCTGCGCCTGCAGCGCACCCCCGTCGCCGAGCGCTCCGCACGGGTGGCCGAGGTGCTCGAGCTCGTCGGCCTGGCCCGGCACGCCGGGCAGCGGCCCTACGAGCTGTCGGGGGGGCAGCAGCAGCGGGTCGGGATCGCCCGGGCGCTGGTGGCGCGGCCCGACATCCTGCTCGCCGACGAGCCGACCGGGCAGCTCGACTCCGAGACCGGCGCCACGATCATGGACCTGATCGTCGAGGTCACCCACAGCCAGGGCATCGCCTCCGTCGTCTCCACCCACGACCCCGTGCTGATCGGACGGGCCGACCAGCTCGTCGAGCTGCATGACGGGCGGCGGGTGGACGTGCGACCATCGGAGGATGACGACTGACGACACGATCCCCGTCGAGGGTTCGGGCTCGGACGAGCTGCCCACCGTGCCGGTGCCCGAGGGGGTGCAGGAGACCGACCTGCCCCAGCCGGAGGACTTCCCCACGACGCGTCTGCGCCGCGGCTACGTCCCCGATCAGGTCGACGAGCTCATCGAGGAGGTCTTCGACGCCGTGCGCTCCGGCGAGCCCGCGCCGGAGATCGCCGAGGTCCGGTTCGACGCGACCAAGCTCAGGACCGGGTATGTCGAGGGCGCGGTGGACGAGTACCTCGACCAGCTCTCCGAGGCGATCGGCCAGGAGCCCACGCCCCCTCCGGAGAAGTGAGCCGCGAGACAGTCGACCGGCAGGCCTGAACGGGCAGGCTGCTGCCCACTAGGGTGAGGGCCATGCGCGTCCTGGTCACCGGCGGTGCCGGATACATCGGCTCCCACACCGTCCTTCAGCTGCTGGGTGCCGGTCACGACGTCGTCGTCGTGGACGACTTCTCCAACAGCCGGCCGGCGGTCGTGGGGCGGTTGGAGGAGCTGGGCGGACGGCCGGTGCCCCTGCTCGCCTTCGACGTCAACGACACTGACCGGCTGGCTGCGACGATGTCCGACGAGGGCGTCGAGGCCGTGGTCCACTTCGCGGCCTTCAAGGCCGTCGGCGAGTCGGTGGCCAAGCCCCTGGAGTACTACCGCAACAACGTCGGCGCGACGATGAGCGTGCTGGAGGCGATGCTGCGCACCGAGGTCACCCACCTGGTCTTCTCCTCCTCGGCGACCGTCTACGGACCGGACGCCCCCGTGCCGATGACCGAGGACCTGCCCACCTCGGCGACCAACCCCTACGGCTGGACGAAGGTCTTCAGCGAGCAGCTGCTGCGCGACGCCACCGTCGCCCACCCCTGGCTGCGGGTCGCGCTGCTGCGCTACTTCAACCCCGTCGGCGCGCACCCCAGCGGCCGGATCGGCGAGGACCCTGCCGACGTCCCGAACAACCTCATGCCCTACATCGCGCAGGTCGCGGTCGGGCGCCGGGAGCGGCTCGCCGTCTTCGGCGACGACTACGACACCGTCGACGGAACCGGCGTGCGCGACTACATCCACGTCGAGGACCTCGCCGCCGGCCACCTCGCCGCCCTGGAGTGGATCCAGGAGCACGACCGCGCGCTGTCGGTCTGGAACCTGGGGACCGGCCACGGCACCTCGGTGCTCGAGCTCGTGCACGCCTTCGAGGAGGCGAGCGGCAGACCCGTCCCGTATGACGTGGTCGCCCGCCGCGCGGGGGACGTCGCCTCCTCCTGGGCCGACCCCACGCGGGCCGAGCAGGAGCTGGGCTGGTCCGCGTCCCGCACGGTGGCGCAGATGTGCGAGGATACCTGGCGCTGGCAGCAGGCCAACCCGGAGGGGTACCCGGCGGTCTAGGGCAGCGGTCGAAGGGCGGCCGGTTTCCTCGCTCGTCTGTTCATCTACGACGCAGGGCCGTAGACTCGACCCATGCCTCCGCGCTCCACCTCCCTCGGCGACCTCGAGCGGACCGTGATGGACACCCTCTGGGCCCACGGACCCGCCCTGACGGTCCGCGACGTCCTGGACACGATGGCGGGCGACAAGTTGCTGGCCTACACCACGATCATGACCGTGCTCGACCGCCTCGCGAAGAAGGGTCTGGCCGAGCGCACCCGCGACGGCCGCGCGTGGCGCTACACCGCCACCTCCTCCCGCGAGGAGCTCGCGGCCTCCGCGCTGCGGACCACCCTGGAGAACCACCAGGCCGACCGGCGGCTGGCGATGCTGCACTTCCTCGACGACGCCTCGCCGGCCGAGCTGGACGACCTGCGCGCCGCGCTCGCCGAGGTCGCCCAGCGCCACGACTGAGCCGTGACGGGAGCCCTCGTCACCGCCGCGCTGATCACCGGCGCCCTCCTGCTGGTCCTCGTCGTCCCGCACGCGCTGGCCCGGCAGGAGCAGCTGCGGACCGTCCCCGCACAGGCGCTCCTGCTCTGGCAGTCCGTCAGCCTCACCGGCGTCGCCCTGGCGCTGCTCGCCGCCCCGGTCGCAGCGGCGACCTTCGGCACGGACCGGCCGGGGCTGCTCGCCGCCGCCCTCCTCGTCTCCGGCCTGATGCTGGCGCGGGTGCTGTGGTCGGGCCACCGCATCGGCATCGACCTGCGCCGTCGCCGGGCTCGGCAGCGCGAGCTGGTGGACCTCGTCGGGGAGCGGATCAAGCACCGCCGGCCGAGGCAGCACCGACCCCACCCGCGTGACGCCGTGACGGTCATCGCCCACGCCAACCCCACCGCCTACTGCCTGCCCGGCCGTGGCGACCGCATCGTGCTGAGCCAGGCCGCCGTCGACCGGCTGGCGCCCGAGGAGCTGGGGGCGGTGCTCGCGCACGAGCACGCCCACCTCCTGCACCGCCACGACCTGCTGCTCGAGCTCTTCACGGTCCTGCACGAGACGGTGCCGCAGCGCATCCGGTCCCAGGCGGCGCTGCAGGAGGTCCACCTGCTGACCGAGGTCCTCGCCGACCGCCGGGCCGCGCAGGAGGCCGGTCACACGGTGCTCGCCCGGGCGCTCGTCGCGATGGCCACCCCGGCGCCCACCACCACGCCCTCCCCCGATGCCTCTCCCGACCCCAGCCTCGACGGCGCCCTGCGTGCGACGGGCGGGCACGCGCAGGTGAAGGTGCGGCTGCGGGTGCTCGCGGCCGAGCCGGCCCCCCGGTGGTTCGCCACGTCGCTCGTCGCCGCGGCCGGCACCCTGCTCCTCGTGCCGGTCCTCCTGCTGCTGCCCCTGATCTGACCCACCGTCCGCGGCGGGGTACGCTAACGACATCACGTAGTAGGGCACCCGTGGGGAGACGTTCATGGACGTAGTGGACCTGGCACGGTGGCAGTTCGGCATCACGACCGTCTACCACTTTTTCTTCGTGCCGATCACGATCGGGCTCAGCCTGCTCGTGGCGATCATGCAGACGCAGTGGATGCGCACGCGCGACCCGCAGTGGCTGCGGCTGACGAAGTTCTTCGGCAAGCTCTTCACGATCAACTTCGCGCTCGGCCTGGTCACCGGCATCGTGCAGGAGTTCCAGTTCGGGATGAACTGGTCGGACTACTCCCGCTTCGTCGGTGACATCTTCGGCGCACCCCTGGCGATCGAGGCGCTGCTCGCGTTCTTCCTCGAGTCGACCTTCCTGGGCCTGTGGATCTTCGGCTGGGGCCGCGTCCCCGAGAAGCTGCACCTGTCCTTCATCTGGCTCGTCCACATCGGGACCGTGCTGTCGGCCTACTTCATCCTGGCCGCCAACTCCTTCATGCAGAACCCGGTCGGCTACACGATCAACGAGGAGAACGGCCGGGCCGAGCTCACCGACTTCGTCGCCGTGCTGACCAACCCGGTGCAGCTCGTGACCTTCCCGCACGTCGTCGCGGCCGCCTGGATGACCGGCGGCGCCTTCGTGCTCGCCTTCGCCCTGTGGCACCTGTGGCGCACCCAGACCCCGGGTGCCGACAAGCCGATGTACCGCAAGGCCGCCAAGCTCGGCGCCTGGACCGTGCTCGTCTCCTCGCTGGTCGTCATCGGCACCGGCGACCTGCAGGGCAAGGTCATGACCGAGGTGCAGCCGATGAAGATGGCCGCGGCCGAGGGCCTCTACGAGGACGTGCCCGAGGGGGTCGGCGCCCCGTTCTCGATCATCACCGTCGGCACCCTGGACGGCAGCGAGGAGGTGTGGGCGATCACCGTGCCCAAGCTGCTGTCCTACCTGGCGACCGGCTCCCTGGAGGGTGCGGTCGAGGGCATCGACCACATCCAGGAGCGCTACGAGCTCACCTACGCCGGCGAGGCGCTCACCGCGGCGGACGACTACCGCCCGGTCATCCCGGTGACCTACTGGAGCTTCCGGCTGATGATGGGTCTGGGCTTCGCCGGTATGGCGATCGCCGCCGCCGTGCTCTGGGCGTTGCGGGGCCGCGGTGCCGAGGACGACGAGACGCGGGTGTCCGCGCCGTGGTGGGGCTGGGCGGCGGCGCTGGTCCTGTTCATGCCGCTGCTGGCCAACAGCTTCGGCTGGATCTTCACCGAGATGGGTCGCCAGCCGTGGCTGGTCATGGGACTGATGACCACGCAGACCGGCGTCTCCCCCAGCGTCGGCGTCGGCTACGTCCTCACCTCGCTGGTCGTCCTCACGCTGCTCTACGGCGGGCTGGCCGTCGTCGAGGTCGGGCTGCTCCTGCGCTACGGCCGGGCCGGTGCGGAGCCCTACCACGGGGAGTCGCTGGACCCCGCCGACCGGGCCGACGACGAGCCCTTCGTCTTCTCCTACTGAGCGCGCACGGCATACCTTCCCAAAGGACTTGGTCATGGAACTCACCACCGTCTGGTTCATCCTCATCGCCGTGCTGTGGATCGGCTACTTCGCCCTGGAGGGCTTCGACTTCGGCGTCGGGGTGCTGCTGCCCGTGCTCGGGCGCGACGACGGCGAGCTGAGCGGCGAGACGCGCCGCCGGCAGATGCTGTCCTCGATCGGCCCGTTCTGGGACGGCAACGAGGTGTGGCTGCTCACCGCGGGCGGCGCGACCTTCGCGGCGTTCCCGCACTGGTACGCCACGCTGTTCTCCGGGTTCTACCTGCCGCTGCTGCTCATCCTCGTCGCGCTCATCGTGCGGGGGGTCGGGCTGGAGTACCGTGGCAAGGTCGACTCCGTGGCCTGGCGGCGCCGGATGGACGCGATGATCGTCGTCGGGTCGGCCGTGCCGGCGCTGCTGTGGGGCGTGGCCTTCACGAACATCGTGCGGGGCGTCCCGATCGACGCGGACATGGAGTACGTCGGCGGCTTCTGGAACCTGCTCAACCCCGTCGCCCTCCTCGGCGGCCTGGTCACGCTGACGCTGTTCGTCGCCCACGGGGCGCTGTTCATCGGCCTGAAGACGGACGGGCAGCTGCGGCACGACGCCCGCGCGCTGGGGCTGAAGGTCGGCGTGGTCGCCGCGGCGCTGGCCGTCGTGTGGCTGGTCGTCGTGCACTCCTCCACCGGGACGGTCGTGTCCTGGGCGCTGGCCGGGCTCGCGGCGGTGTCGCTGGTGGCAGCCCTCTGGACGGCCTGGCGGGGCAGCGAGGGCTGGGCGTTCACCGGCACCTTCGTCGCGATCGCGCTGGCCGTGTCCTCGTTGTTCGTCGCGCTCTTCCCCGACGTGATGCCCTCCTCGCTCGACCCGGCGTGGTCGCTGACGGCCGAGAACGCCTCGTCGAGCCAGAAGACGCTGGGCATCATGACCTGGGTGGCCGTCATCTTCACGCCGATCGTGCTGCTCTACCAGTCGTGGACCTACTGGACCTTCCGTCGCCGGGTGTCCGGTCACCACATCCCGACCTCGGTGGCGCCGGCGGCCGTGACGCACGAGACGGTGCGCTGACCCCGCGTGCGACCGTTCGACCCCGCCCTCGTGAGGGCGCTGCCGTCGACCCGAGGACCGGTGGCGCTGCTGTCGCTCGTGGGGGTGGCCGCCGGCGCGGTCTCGATCGCACAGGCGCTCCTGCTGGCACTGACGGTCGCGCGGGTCGTCGGCGGGGGTGAGCTGGGGCCGGTGCTGCGGTGGCTGGTGGCGCTGCTCCTCCTGCGCGGCCTGCTGAGCGGGCTCGGCGAGGTGGTCGCCCGCCGGGCCGGGCAGCGTGTCGCCGCCCAGGTGCGGCTCGCCGTCCTGCAGGACTGGCTGGGGCGTCCCGAGGAGGAGCGGCCCCCGACCGAGGTGGCGCTGGCCCGGGCGACCGAGGGGGTGTCGTCGGTGGAGCCCTACGTGTCCCGCTACCTGCCCGCGCTGGTCACCGGGACGGTCGTCCCCGCGTTCGCCGTGCTGACGCTGCTGGTGGTGGACCCGTGGAGCGCGCTGATCGTCGTGCTGACGCTGCCGCTGCTGCCGGTCTTCGCCGCGCTCATCGGGCGGCACACGCAGGACCAGACGCAGCGGCGCTGGGGGGCGATGGCGCAGCTGGCCGGGCACTTCCTCGACGTGGTGCGCGGGCTGCCGACGCTCGTGGTCTACGGGCGGGCGCAGGCCCAGGTCGCGGTGGTGCGGGAGGTCGGCGAGCGGCACCGGGTCGCGACCGTGCGCACCCTGCGTACCGCCTTCCTGTCGACCGCCGCCCTGGAGCTGCTGGCGACGATCTCGGTGGCGATGGTCGCGGTCGGCGTCGGCCTCCGACTGGCGCACGGCTCCATGGACCTGGTCGTGGGACTGGCGGCCATCCTGCTCGCGCCCGAGGCCTACTGGCCGGTGCGCCGCGTCGGCGCCGAGTTCCACACCGCCGCCGACGGCGCCGCCGTGCTGGAGGAGCTCGGGCGCGACGGCACCCTCTCCGCCTCGACCGCAGCGGCCCCCTCGACCGGCGCGGCGGACGTCGGGACGATCGGCCTCACCCACGTCTCCTACGCCCACCCGGGCCGCGCGCGCACCGTCGAGGACGTCACGCTGCACACCCTGGGCGGGCCCGGGCTCACGACGCTGACCGGGCCGTCGGGCGCGGGCAAGACGACCGTGCTCGAGCTCCTCGCGGGACTGCGCACCCCCGCCGCGGGCGAGGTCGCGGCGCCGGCCGTGCACCTGGCCAGCCAGCGACCGGTCATCCTGCCCGGGACCGTGCGCGACAACCTGGCCCTCGTGGCCGGACGCCGGGCCGGCAGCGTCCCGGACGACCCCTCGATGGTGGCGGCGCTCCGCCGGGTGGGCCTCTGGGGGGCCCTGGAGCTGCGCGGGGGTCTGGACACCGTGCTGGGGGACGACGGGTTCGGGCTGTCCGCCGGGCAACGGGCGCGGCTGGCGCTCGCCCGGGCGCTGCTCGCCGGCACGGCGCTGGTCCTGCTCGACGAGCCGACCGCCAACGTCGACGCGGCGGCCGTGCCCGCGCTCCGGCGCGTCATCATCGAGCTGGCCGCCGAGCGGCGCGTCGTGGTCGTGACGCACGACCCGTCGCTCGAGGCGCAGGCGGACGAGCGGTGGCGACTGACCCCGCCCGCCGCACCGGAGACGGCATACCCCGCGGAGGTCCCGGGGGTGCCGGACCGTGGTGCAGGACCGGCGCCGCAGCTCCGTCGGGGGGACGACGGAGGTGCGGCGCCGTCCGGGCACACGGGTGCCGGTGCCGGCGTCGTCGAACCCGTCCCCACCCCCGACGGACGCCGCGGCCTCGTGCTCGCGTGCATCCTCGGCGGCCTCGCGGTCAGCTCCGGCGTGGCGCTGACGGCGACGTCCGGCTGGCTGATCGTCCAGGCGTCCACCAGGCCGGTGATCCTCACCCTGATGGTCGCGATCGTGGGCGTGCGGGCGTTCGGCCTGGCACGGCCGGTGCTCCGCTGGGCGGAGCGGGTGGTCTCGCACGACGTCGCCCTGGAGGAGCTGGCGGAGCGACGGGCCGACGTCTTCGCCCGGCTGGTCCCGCTCACGCCGGCGCGCCTCGGCCGCCGCAGCCGCGGCGAGGTCCTGACCGCGGTCGTCCGCGACCTCGACGACGTCGTCGACGAGCGGGTGCGCGTCGTCGTCCCCGGCTGGTCCGCCGCGATCGCCTCGCTCGTGGGGGCCGCGATCGCGGCCTGGCACCTCCCGCAGGCCGGCCTGGTGGTCGCGGTCGCGGGCCTCCTGGCGCTCGGCGTCGCCACGGCCGGGTCTGCAGCAGAACGCTCCGCGCAGGCGAGCGCCGTCGCCGCGCGGGGGCGGGTGCAGCACGCGGTCACCGCTCTGACCTCCAGGCTGCTGCAGGTGCAGGCGGTGACCGGGCTGCACGCCGACCGGACCCTGCTCCTGCGGCCGGTGGCGGCCGCCGAGGCCGAGCAGCAGCGCGCCGAGCAGCGGCTCGTCGGTGCCCGGGCCGTCGGCATCGCCGTCACCTGGCTGGTCGTCGCCGCCACCACCGCCACCGTCGCCGTCCTCGCGTGGCAGGCGCAGGTCGCGGGGATCCTCGACGGACCGTATGCCGCTCTGGTCGCCCTCGTCCCCATGGCGCTGGCCGACACCTGGGTGGAGCTGCCGACGATCGCCGGCGCGCGCGCCCGGGCCCGGGCCGCGGCGGCACGGCTTCATCTTGGTTCGCGGTGGCATGGTTTAGGGTCGTGCTGGTTCAGGAGCCCGCGGTCGCGGCCCGGGGCACGCTGGCCCCCGGGCCGGGCCCGCACGACCTGGCGCTCGAGCAGGTGGGGGCACGCTGGCCCTCGCAGCCGGGTGGGCCTTCGCGCGACGCGGTCGACCTCGAGCCGCTCGACCTCGCCCTGCCGGCGGGGTCGCGCGTCGCCCTGACCGGGCCCAACGGGGCCGGCAAGTCCACCGCGCTCGCCGTGCTGGCCCGGCACCTCGACCCGTTGTGCGGCCGCGCCAGCCTCGACGGCGACGACGTGCTCGCCCTCGACCTCGACGGGACCCGCGCGCGGATCGCGGTCGTGGACGACGAGCCGCACGCGTTCGCCGGGTCGGTGCGGGCCAACCTGGCCGTCGCCGCGCCGGAGGCTGCGGACGACGAGATGGTCGCCGCCCTGCGGGCCGTGGACCTCGGCCACTGGTTCCTCACCCTGCCGCAGGGTCTCGCCACCCCCCTGACCGGGCTGTCCGGGGGCGAACGGGCACGACTGTCCCTGGCACGCGCCCTGCTGTCCGGTCGGCCTGTGGTGCTGCTCGACGAGCCCACCGCCCACCTCGACGACGCCACGGCCGGGCGTGCGCTGGCCGGGCTGCTCGGGGCACCCGGTGCTGGGACGACGACCTACCTGCTGGTCAGCCACCGCCCCGCCGACCCGGACCCGGAGGTCTGGGACCGGGTGGAGCTGGGTCGGGAGCCGGTCGCGCTGCGCGTCTGAGGTGGCCGGTGGTGGCCGTGCGCCGTAGGTTGGGGGGAGGTTGGGGCGGTCCCATCCGACGAGGAGGAGACATGGGCGAGACCAGCTGGATCGACGAGAACACCTGGATCTGGTGGGTGGTCGCAGCCGCTGTCGCCCTGGCGGTCGTGGTCGGGCTGATCCTGGCCTCCCGGCGCCGCACGCACAGGGACGAGGCGCGGGTCGAGGCCGGCGCGCTGCGCGAGCGGGCGCACGGCGGTGAGGACTACGTCGCGGGTGTCGAGGAGCGTGCGCGTGAGGCTCAGGCGGCGGCACACACCGCGCGCGCCGAGGCCGACCGCCTGCAGCAGAAGGCCGACGAGGCGACGAACCTCGCTCGTGGGTACCGCGACCGGGTGACGGACAACTACCTCAAGGCCGACGAGATCGACCCCGACGCCAAGCGCTGAACGCCGCGCCCCGCGTCCGGTCGTCGGCGGACGCGTCCCGTCTGGGAGCGGAGCCGGGCCGGTGACAAGATGGACGCCATGCCGCTGCCAGCTGCCCGCACCCCCCTGTCCGAGCTGACCCCGACGATCGCCCTCGGCCCGCTCGACGGTCGCTACCGCGGGGCGGTCGCTCCCCTCGTCGACCACCTGTCGGAGGCCGCGCTCAACAGGGCCCGGCTGCACGTCGAGGTCGAGTGGCTGCTCCATCTCGTCACCCACGAGGTCGTGCCCGGCTCCGGCTCCTTGTCCGAGGCCGAGGCCGCCGCGCTGCGGGCGCTCGTTCCTGACTTCGACGCCGCCGCGATCGAGGAGCTGCGGCAGATCGAGGCGGAGACCGTGCACGACGTCAAGGCCGTCGAGTACTACCTGCGCCGCCGGCTCACCACGGTCGTCGGCGAGGACCGGGGAGCCTCGCTCGGCGAGCTCGTCCACTTCGCCTGCACGAGCGAGGACGTCAACAACACCTCCTACGCCGTGATGGTCCAGGGGGCGGTCACCCAGGTCTGGCTGCCGCGGGCCACCGCCCTCGTCGGCCAGCTCGCCGGCATGGCGCGGGACCTGGCCGAGGTCCCGCTGCTGGCCCACACCCACGGCCAGCCGGCGACCCCCACGACCATGGGCAAGGAGCTCGCGGTCCTCGCGCACCGGCTCGGCCGCCAGCTCGCCCGGGTGGCGGGCGCGGCCTACCTCGGCAAGCTCAACGGGGCGACCGGCACCTACGGCGCGCACGTCGTCGCGGTGCCCGACGCCGACTGGCAGCACGTCAGCCGGAGCTTCGTCGAGCACCTGGGCCTGACCTGGAACCCGCTGACCACGCAGATCGAGAGCCACGACTGGCAGGCCGAGCTCTACGCCGACGTCGCGCGCTTCAACCGGATCCTGCACAACCTGGCGACCGACATGTGGACCTACATCTCGATGGGCTACTTCGCGCAGGTCCGCGGCCAGGGCACGGTGGGCTCCTCGACGATGCCGCACAAGGTCAACCCGATCCGCTTCGAGAACGCCGAGGCGAACCTCGAGGTCAGCACCGCCCTCCTGGACGTCCTGGCCGCGACCCTGGTGACGAGCCGCCTGCAGCGCGACCTCACCGACTCCTCCATGCAGCGCAACATCGGCACCGCCCTCGGTCACAGCCTGCTGGCGCTGGACAACGTCTCGCGTGGGCTCGCCGGCCTCGACGCGGTGCCGGAGGCGATGGCGCGCGACCTCGACGCCAACTGGGAGGTGCTCGCGGAGCCGATCCAGTCGGTGATGCGGGCGCTGGCCGCGCGCGGGGTCGAGGGGATGACCAACCCCTACGAGCGGCTCAAGGAGCTCACCCGCGGCCGCCGGATCGGGCAGGTCGAGCTGGTCGCGTTCGTCCGCGGGCTGGGGCTGCCGCCAGAGGAGGAGGAGCGGCTCGTCGCGCTCACGCCCGCCACCTACACCGGCATCGCCGCCGAGCTGGTCGACCACCTGGAGGGTGCGTGATCATCGTCCCCGCCGAGCGGCTGGACAGCGTGCGCGCCACCCTGGAGGAGTCCGGGTATGCCGTCGCGCAGGCCACCACCCCCGCCCAGGCTGGCCTGCGGCAGACCCAGGCGGAGATCGCGGCGGCCCTGCGGCTGCCGGAGCCCGCCGACCGGAACCTCGACGCCATGGCCGACTCGCTGCGCGACCTGGACCAGCTGTGGGACGGGCAGCGGGTGGCGCTGCTGTGGCAGGACGCCGGACGCCTGGCCGGCGCCGACGGGCGCGCCTGGTGGATCCTCGGCGAGCTGCTCGACGACGCCGACAACCTCGTGGTCGTGGCGCTCGGCGAGGCGCGGGTGGGACGTCCGGACGACCCGGGTGGTGAGCTCGCGTGAGGCTGCCCCGTCCCGTGTCGATCGGGCTGCTCGTCCTCGTGGGGCTGCTCCTGGTGTGGCTGGCCGTGGCCCGGGGCCCCCAGCCCTCCCCCTCCGCCGCGCCCGACGCCTCCCCCCAGGACACGGCATACCCCGCCGGGGTGGACACGCGTGACTGGGACGACATCGACGCCTGCCGCGACGACGTCCTGCCGGAGGAGCTGGTGGAGGTCGTCGACGGCGTCGAGGGCGGCGGGCCGTTCGAGTACCCCGACAAGGACGGCTCGACGTTCGGCAACTACGAGGGCTACCTGCCGGACGAGTCGCGGGACTACTACCGTGAGTTCACCGTCGAGACGCCCGGGCTGGACCACCGCGGTGCGCGGCGCGTCGTCACGGGCGGCGACGAGCTGGACCCGCAGGTCTGGTACTACACCGAGGACCACTACGAGAGCTTCTGCGAGTTCGCGCCCTGACGTGCACCGCGGCCGGAATACCCTCCAGGGGTATGCTGTTGGCATGGCAGTGAACGGCTACACCGGGTCCAAGGACGACTATCTCAAGCGCCTGCGCCGGATCGAGGGTCAGGTCCGCGGGATCGCCCGGATGGTCGAGGACGACACCTACTGCATCGACGTGCTCACCCAGGTGAGCGCGGCCACCAAGGCGCTGCAGTCCGTGAGCCTCGGGCTGCTCGAGGACCACATCGGGCACTGCGTCGTCGAGGCGGCCAAGGAGTCGGACGAGGCCGGCGAGGCCAAGGTCCGCGAGGCGGCCGACGCGATCGCGCGGCTCGTGCGCAGCTGAGCCGCGACGGGGCCCACCCGCGCGGTCGCACACCCAGAACCCCCACGAAGGAGAACACCGATGGACACCCAGACCACCACGATGATCGTCACCGGCATGACCTGCGGCCACTGCGTCGCGTCGGTCACCGAGGAGCTCAAGGAGGTCCCCGGCGTGACCGAGGTCCGCGTGCCGGACCTCGTCAAGGGCGGCGACACCGAGGTGTTCGTCGAGTCCGAGGGTCCGCTGGACGTCCCGGCCGCCGAGGCCGCCGTCGTCGAGGCCGGCTACACCAGCCGCGTCTGACCCCACCCGGCGCACCCGTCGCCACCCCCTCTCGAACGCAGGAGCCATGAGCACCCCCACCAGCACCGACACCCACCACGTCGACCTCGCCATCAGCGGGATGACCTGCGCGTCGTGCTCGGCCCGCATCGAGCGCAAGCTCAACAAGATCGACGGCGTCGAGGCGAGCGTCAACCTGGCCACCGAGAAGGCCAGCGTCAGCTTCCCCTCGGCGCTGTCGGTCGCGGACATCGTGGCCACCGTCGAGAAGACCGGGTATGGCGCCACGCCCCTCGAGCGGGACCGCGGCGGCCGGGCGCCGGCCATGACGCACGACCTCGTGGGCAAGGACTCGCTCCGGCTGCGGATGGTCGTCGCCAGCGCCCTGGCCGCGGTGGTCGTCGTCCTCCACATGGTGCCGCCCGTCAAGGACGCCCTGGGGACGACCGGCCACTGGCTGCAGTTCTTCCTCACGCTGCCGGTCTACCTGTGGGCGGCGTGGCCCTTCCACCGGGCCGCGGGCATCAACGCGCGCCACCTGTCCTCGACGATGGACACGCTCGTCTCGGTCGGCACGACCGCGGCGATGGGCTGGTCCGTGGTCGCCCTGTTCACCGGCTTCAGCCACGACCTCTACTTCGAGGTCGTCGCGGTCGTCACCGCGTTCCTGCTCATCGGGCGCTACATCGAGGCGCGCGCGAAGGCCCAGGGCCGCTCGGCCCTCGCCTCCCTCATGGAGCTGGGGGCCAAGGAGGTGGCGGTGCTGCGGCACGAGACCGGCAGCGGCGCGTGGACCGAGGTCCGCCTGCCGATCGAGGACCTCCAGACCGGCATGCGGTTCGTCGTGCGCCCCGGCGAGAAGGTCGCCACCGACGGCCTCGTCGTCGACGGCTCGAGCACCATCGACGCCAGCATGGTCACCGGCGAGTCGATGCCGGTGGAGGTCAGCGCCGGCGACGACGTGACCGGCGCCACGGTCAACGGGCACGGCCGCCTGGTCGTGGAGGCCCGCCGCGTCGGTTCCGAGACCACCCTGGCCCGGATCACGCAGCTCGTCGAGCAGGCCCAGACCGGCAAGGCGCCGGTCCAGCGGCTCGCCGACCGGATCTCCGCGGTCTTCGTGCCGACGGTGCTGGTGCTGTCCGCCCTCACCCTCCTGGGCTGGCTGGTCACCGGTCACTCGCTGGCCGAGGCGCTCGCCCCGGCCGTCGCGGTGCTCATCATCGCCTGCCCCTGCGCGCTGGGCCTGGCCACGCCGACCGCGCTGCTGACCGGCACCGGTCGCGGCGCCGAGATGGGCATCCTCATCAAGGGTCCGCAGATCCTCGAGTCCACCCGCCGCGTCGACACCGTCGTGCTCGACAAGACCGGCACCCTGACGACCGGCGAGCCGGTCCTCACCGAGGTCGTCACCGCCGGGGCGTTGCCCCAGGAGGCGGCACTCAAGGCCGCGGCCAGCGTCGAGAGCGGCAGCGAGCACCCGGTCGCCCGCGCGATCGTGACCGCAGCCCAGGAGCAGGGGGTCGAGCTCACGCCGATCACCCACTTCACCAACCTGCCGGGCCAGGGCGCGCGCGCGTCGCTCAAGGGCACCGTGGTCACGGTCGGCAAGGCTGACCTCTTCCCCCAGGTCCCCGACGTGCTGCGCGAGGCCCTCGCGGCCGGCACCGGCACCACCGTGCTCGTCGGCTGGGACGGCATCGCCCGCGCCGCGGTGACGGTCGCCGACACCCCCCGCCCCTCCAGCGCCGCGGCGGTGACGCGTCTGCGCGAGCTCGGGCTGACGCCCTACCTGCTCACCGGAGACAACGAGCACACGGCCCGCGCGGTGGCCCGCGAGGTCGGGATCGACGCGGCCAACGTCGACGCCGGGGTCCTGCCGCAGGACAAGTTCGCGCACGTCAGGGCGCTGCAGGAGCGCGGCCGCGTCGTCGCGATGGTCGGTGACGGCGTCAACGACGCCGCGGCCCTGGCCCAGGCGGACCTCGGGATGGCGATGGGCTCGGGCACCGACGTGGCCGCCGAGTCGGCCGACATCGTCCTCATGCGCTCGGACGTGGACGCCGTGGCCGACGCGATCGGCCTGTCCCGCTCGACCCTGCGGATCATCAAGCAGAACCTCGTGTGGGCCTTCGGCTACAACATCCTGGCGATCCCGCTCGCCGCGTTCGGGATGCTGACGCCGGTCATCGCCGGCGGCGCGATGGCGATGTCGAGCGTGCTGGTGGTGCTCAACAGCCTCCGCCTGAAGGCCTACGGCCGACGCTGAGGCTGGACGCCGGGGGGGGGGGGGGGGGGGGGGGGGGTGGAGGGGGGGGGGGGGTTGTGGGGGGGTGGGT